>NZ_JBFYGN010000012.1:0-122189 GCF_041079535.1 Comamonas guangdongensis
AACAAGGACCCGGAGGCGCCGATCTTCTCGGTGGCCGACTACGGGCTGGAAGCCGATCTGTTCACGGCCGTGCCGGAGCTGGTGAAGACGGCCTAAGCGTTGCCATGGCACCGTGCAGCAAGGCGGTGCCAACGGCTCCGGACCACGGTTCCGGGGCCTGGCCAGAGCGGCACACAAGGCATGTGCCCCGGCCCCACCTGGTTCAGAGATTCAGGAGACAAGACATGCAGATTTCCCTTGGCCGCCGCAGCCTCGTGCTCGCCACAGCCGCTTTTGTGACCGCCGCTGGCACCAGCGCATCTGCCTGGGCGCAGTCCGGCGATTATCCGGCGCGGCCGATCACGCTGATCGTGCCGTTCCCGGCCGGTGGCCCCACCGATCGCCATATGCGTACCCTGGCCGATATTGCGGGCAAGCAACTGGGCCAGTCCATCATCGTCGAGAACAAACCCGGCGCGGGCGGCACGCTAGGCCCCGGCTCCATGGCGCGCACCGCCAAGCCCGATGGCTACACCATCACCCAGTTCCCCATGTCCATGCTGCGCATGGCGCATATGCAAAAGACCGCCTGGAACCCGGTCACGGACTTCACTTACATCATCGGTGTCTCGGGCTATACCTTCGGTTTCACGGTGCGCTCGGACTCGCCCTACAAGAGCTTCAACGAGTACATCGCCGCCGCGCGCAAGACTCCCGGCAAGATCGAATACGGCTCCACGGGCATAGGTTCCTCGCCGCATCTGCTGATGGAGGAGCTGGCCGAGAACGCCAAGGTCACTCTCAATCATGTGCCTTTCAAGGGCAATGCCGACCTGCAACAGGCCCTGCTGGGCGGTCATGTGGCGGCGCAAAGCGATGCCTCGGGTTGGGACACCTATGTGGATGGCGGCCAGATGCGCCTGCTCATGACCTTCGGTGAAAAGCGCACCCAGCGCTGGCCCGATGTCCCCACGGCCAAGGAGCTGGGCTATGGCGTGGTCTCCACCTCGCCCTACGGACTGGCCGGCCCCAAGGGCATGGATCCGGCCGTGGTGCGCAAGTTGCATGACGCCTTCAAGAAGGCCATGGACGACCCGCGCCATGTCGAGGTGCTCAAGCAGCTCAACCAGGACGCCTGGTACCGTTCGGGTGCCGACTATGCACAATGGGCCAGGGAGGCCTTTGCCAAGGACAAGGTTCTGATCGACCGCCTGGGTCTGGCCGCCAAATAGACCACCGTCTTCCGACGCGCCTGCAGGGCCAGGGGGCTCGCGGGCGCAGCCCCGCTTGCCCATCCCGAACCGGAGCCTTCATGGCCGTCTGCCTGCCTTCCCCCGATGCCCCCTTCACCACGCTGGCCGCGCTGATCCGCAGCCATGCGCGCCAGCAGCCCGGCCATGCCGCGCTGCGCGACGACCAGCAGACCCTGAGCTATGCCCTGCTTGACGCCCTCATGGACCGCGTGGCCGCCGCCTTGCAGCGCGACGGCGTGCAGCCGGGCCAGGCCATCGCCATCTGCGCGCTGAATTCCGTGCGCTATGCCGCGCTGTTCCTCGGAGCCTTGCGCGCGGGCGTGGTGGTCGCGCCGCTGGCGCCATCCTCCACGGCCGAGAGCCTGGCCTCCATGCTGCGCGATGCCCAGGCGCGTCATCTGTTCCTCGACAAGACGGCTCAGGACCTGGTGCCCACCGACACCGGACTGCAATGCATCTCTCTGGACGGGGTGGCGCCGGGCCGTGCCTTCGAGGACTGGCTCGCGCCCGAAGGCGCGCAGCCCGCTGCCGTGAGTGTGGAGCCCGAGGCTGCGTTCAACATCATCTATTCCTCCGGCACCACGGGGACTCCCAAGGGCATCGTGCAGTCGCACGGCATGCGCTGGACCCATATCAACCGGGGTGGCGTCTACGGCTACGGCCCCGAGGGTACGACGCTGCTGGCCACGCCGCTGTACTCCAACACCACGCTGGTGGTGTTCTTTCCCACGCTGGGCAGCGGCGGCTGCGTGGTGCTCATGCCCAAGTTCGACGCGGCGCGCTATCTGCAGCTGGCCGAGCAGCACCGCGTCACCCACGCCATGCTGGTGCCTGTGCAGTACCAGCGCATCATGGCGCTGCCGCAGTTCGACGCGCATGATCTGTCGAGCTTTCGCGCCAAGTTCTGCACCAGCGCGCCGTTTCGCGCCGAGCTCAAGGCCGATGTGGTGGCTCGCTGGCCCGGCAGTCTCACCGAGTTCTACGGCATGACCGAAGGCGGCGGCACCTGCATCCTCGAAGCCCATCTGCACCCGGACAAGCTGCACACCGTGGGCCGGCCCGCCGAAGGCCATGACATCCGCCTCATCGACGAGGAAGGCCGCGAGGTCGCCCCCGGCGCGGACGGCGAGGTCGTGGGCCATTCGGCCGGCATGATGAGCGGCTACCACGGCCAGCCCGCCAAGACGCGCGAGGCCGAATGGTTCGATGCCACGGGCAAGCGCTTCATCCGCACGGGCGATGTGGGCCGCTTCGATGCCGACGGCTTCCTGACCCTGTTCGACCGCCGCAAGGACATGATCATCAGCGGCGGCTTCAACATCTATCCCAGCGACCTGGAGGCCCAGCTGCGCGCCCACCCGGCCGTGGACGACGTGGCCGTGGTTGGCGTGCCCTCCGAGCAATGGGGCGAGACGCCCGTGGCCTATGTGGTGTCGCGCACGGGAGAGCCGGCGCGGCCCGAGGAGATCATGGGCTGGTACAACCGGCAGGCCGGCAAGACCCAGCGCCTGGCCGATCTGCGCTTCATCGCCGAGCTGCCGCGCAGTGCCATCGGCAAGGTGCTCAAGCGCGAGCTGCGCGACCAGTACGCGGCGGGGCGCTGAGCCTGTCTTTCATTCCACGATGCCCATCACGAGACCTATCCCATGAGCCATGACACCACGATGTCCGAAGTCCGTCGCCAGGTGACGGACCAGGAGTGGCAGACCCGCGTCGAGCTGGCCGCCGCCTACCGGCTGGTCGCCCACTTCGGCTGGGACGACCTGATCTTCACCCATATCTCGGCGCGCGTGCCGGGCCAGCCCGGACAGTTCCTGATCAACCCCTACGGCATGCTGTTCGATGAGATCACCGCGTCCAGCCTGGTCAAGGTCGATCACGAAGGCCAGCCGCTGATGGAGACCGAGTACGACGTCAACCCCGCGGGCTTCGTCATCCACAGCGCCATCCACGACGGCCGGCCCGAGGTGCAGTGTGTGCTGCACACGCATACGCGCTACGGCGTGGCCGTGTCGGCGCAAAAAGATGGCCTGCTGCCCATCTCGCAGCAGTCCATCTTCCCGCTGGCGCGCCTAGCCTACCATGACTACGAGGGCGTGGCCCTGCGCGATGACGAGAAGCCGCGCCTGGTGGACGATCTGGGTGCCAGCAACTTCCTCATCCTGCGCAACCACGGCCTGCTGACCTGCGGACGCAGCGTGGCCGAGGCCGTGCTGGCCATGTACACGCTGGAGTCGGCCTGCCGCATCCAGGTCCTCGCGCAGTCGGGCGGCGGCGAGCTGACCCGCATCCCGCAGACCATCATTGCCGACGCGGTCAATCAGTCGCGCCAGGTCACCAAGGGCAAGGGCGCGGGCCTGGCCTGGCCGGGCCTGCTGCGCCGCCTGGATCGCATAGACCCTTCTTACAAGGACTGAAGGAAACCATGGGAATTCTGGTCAATATCCATCCGAGCATGGGCGCGCCCATCGTTGATGCGCTGCGCGCCATGGCGCCCGATCTGCGGGTCTGGGCCCACCGCGACGAAGCGCCTGCCGCCGAGGTCGAGACCATGCTGGCCTGGAGCCTCAAGCCCGGCGTGCTGCCCGCCTATCCGCAGCTCAAGCTGCTGTGCGCTCCCAGTGCGGGCGTGGACAAGCTGCTGGCCGTGCCCGACCTGCCGGCCGGCCTGCCCGTGGCGCGTACCGTCGACCCGCAGCAGCATGTGGAGATCGCCCAGTATGTGGTCGGCACCGCGCTGCGCCACACGCGCGAGCTGGATCTGTTCGCGCGCCAGCAGCAGGCCGGCGACTGGCTGCGCCGCCCCGTGCGCGCCAGCGCCGACTGCCGCGTGGGCATTCTGGGTCTGGGCGAGGTCGGCCGCTTCGTGGCTGCTGCCATGCAGGCCGTGGGCTATCCTGTCGCGGGCTGGAGCCGCAGCGCCAAGAACATTGCCGGCCTGAGCACGCACAGCGGTGCCCAGGGTCTGCAGCAACTGCTGTCCGGCAGCGACATTCTGGTCTGCGCCTTGCCGCTCACGCCCGAGACGCGCGATCTGCTGAACCGCCGCACCCTGTCCCTGTTGCCGCGCGGTGCCTACTTCATCAACGTGGGGCGCGGCGAGCAGGTGGTCGAGGACGAGCTGCTGGCCCTGCTCGACGAAGGCCATCTGGCCGGCGCCGCGCTGGACGTGCTGCGCGAGGAGCCGCCCCAGCCCGGCAACAAGGTGTGGGGGCATCCCAAGGCCTTTGTCACACCGCATATCGCGGCCCAGGCCTCGGCCGACACCGTGGCCCGTCAGTGCCTGGAGAACCTGCGCCGCCTGCGCGTGGGCGAGCCCTTGCTCAATCTGGTGGACGTGGCCCGGGGATACTGAGACATTCTTGCCCTTAACTGCCGCGCCGCCGCGCGGCGCTTTCTCCCTAAAAGAACCAAGAGACATTCATGCCTTCGACATCTCGCCGCAGCTTTCTGCAATCGAGCGCCGCAGCCGGTGCCGCCATGCTGGCTCCCTCGGTCTGGGCCCAGAGCCCCTGGCCCGCCAAACCCATACGCATCATCGTGCCCTATACGGCAGGCGGCTTTACCGACCAGATGGCGCGACTGCTGCAGGTGGGCCTGCAAAAAGCCCTGGGTCAGCCCATCATCGTGGAGAACAAGCCGGGCGCGAACAGTCTGATCGGCGTGGAGCAACTGGCCAAGTCCGCACCCGACGGCTACACCTTCGGCGTGGTGATCGCGGCCTATGCGGCCAATACCACGCTCTATCCCAAGCTGCCCTACAACCCCAAGAAGGATCTGGTTGGCGTGTCGCTGATGGGGGTCTCGCCGCTGGTGGCGGCCGTGGCCAACAATGCCCCGTTCAAGACCACGCAGGAGCTGATTGCCTATGCCAAGGCCCATCCGGGCAAGGTCAGCTTTGGCTCCTCGGGAAGCGGCTCCAGCGCGCATCTGACCACGGAGCTCATGAAGCTGCTGACCAAGACCGACATGATCCATGTGCCCTACAAGGGCGCCGCCCCCGCGCTGACCGACCTCATGGGCGGTCAGATTCCGTTGTTCCTCGATCCTCCGCCCAATCTGATCCAGCCTGCCAAGGCCGGTCGCATCCGTCTGATCGGCGTGGCCAGCGACAAGCGCCTGGCCGCCTTGCCCGATGTGCCCACTTTTGCCGAGCAGGGCATTCCGGATCTCATGGGCAGCACCTGGGCCGCGATGATCGCCCCGGCGGGCGTGCCGCGCGAGATCGTGCAGCGCATGTCCGCCGAGGTGGCGCGGATCATCCGCAGCCCCGAGATTGCGCAGCGCCTGGAGCAGACCATGGGCACTTTTGCCGAAGGCTCGACCCCCGAGGAGTGCGATCGCTTCATTGCGGCCGAAACCGCCAAATGGGGCAAGGTGATACGCGAGGCCAAGGTGACGCTGGACTGAGCCGGTCCCATGGCCGCCCGTATGAGGTGGCCTCCCGGAAGCGCACCCTCAGGCGCCGGTGAGCGCGCGGGCCAGCAGCGCCACCCCCGTCAGAAAGTCCTCTGTATCCATGGCTTCATGGGGATTGTGCGAGCCGTTCTCGTTGCGGATGAAGACCATGGCCGAGGGTACGCCCGCGTTGGCAAACACCGCCGCATCGTGGCCGGCGCCGCTGGCCATGCGCTCCAGCTTCATGTCCTGCGGTGCGGCCGCCTCCAGCCGCTGCAGCCAGCCAGCATCCATGGTCGCGGGCTCCGTGAACAGACGTTCGTCGAATTCGAAACGCACACCTCGTGCGCGTTCTATGGCCTGGCATTCCTCGCGCATCAGGGTGTAGAAGCGCTCCAGCGTCTGGGTGTCCTGGCTGCGCACTTCGAAGCTGAAGGCCACCTCGCCCGGAATGACGGACACCGCATGCGATTGCGCCGAGGTGGAGCAGATGCCCGTGGTCATCACCAGGTCCATGCCCATCTGCAGCAGCACGCGCCAGTGCTCGTCCATGCGCGACAGCAGCTCGGCAATCGCCAGCAGCGCATCCTTGCGCAACCAACGCGGCACGGCGCCCGAGTGGCCGGTTTCGCCGATGCAGCGGATCAGGTTGTGGCGGACGTTGCCGCGGATGCCCGTCACCAGCGCCACGGGCCAGCCGCGATTGACCATGACCGGACCCTGCTCGATATGCAGCTCCAGATAGGCCGCGATATGCGCGAGGTCGACCAGTGGCTCGCCGCGTTGAATGGCCTCTACGTCGGCGCCGCAGCGCGACATGGCTTCGCCCAGCACACCGGTGCCGTCGCGATGGGGCCGCGTCAAGGTGGCTGCAGGCAGTTTGCCCAGCAGGGACAGAGAGCCCAGATAGGCCTTGCCATACCAGGCGCTTTCCTCGCCGCGCAGGGCCAGCACGCGTAGCGGCGGAGCCTCTTCATGGCGGCCGCGCAGCTGCAGCAGCATCAGCATGCCCGCAACAATGCCCGCCAGTCCGTCGTAGTTGCCGCCCTGTGGCACGGAGTCGGCGTGCGAGCCTATCGCCACAAAGGGCTCCGTCCGGGTTTCCTCCGGCAGGCTCAGCCACAGGTTGCCGGCGCGATCCCGCTCATGGCCCAGACCCAGTTCTTCGGCCCGGTCCTCGAGAATGCGCAGTGCAGTGTTTTCGCCCGCGCCATAGCTTTCACGCGTGACGCCCAGGCCGTCACGGGTGGCTTCGCGGATTTCAGAGAACAGGGACTGCGCCAGCGCACGCGTATCCACCGATGTAGCGCAGACCGTCATGCTCCGGTACCTCCATGGCGGATGGACCAGGCCACGGGCGAGGCCGAGAAGTCCGCAAGCGTGGCCTTCTGATCGGCACTGAGCTGTCCGCTGGCCAGCAGGGCTGTGTGCAGCTGATTCCACGTCGCCAGCGCATGCAGGGACAGGGCATGCTCGGCCAGGGTGCCGGCCTGCGGTGCATAGAGCGCATAGTCGAGCAGAACCAGCACGTCCTCGACCACAGGGCCTGCGCGGCGCAGGGCGGCGACCGTCCCAGCCTTGGAGCGACCGTCGGTGGTCACATCGTCCACCAGCAGGACCTTGGCATCGGCCGGCAGACGGCCTTCGAGCTGGGCCGTGATGTCCCAGCCCACGGGGCGCTTGCGCAGATAGAGCATGGGCAGTTCCAGCCGCTCGGCCAGCCAGGCGGCAAAGGCAATGCCCGAGCTTTCGGTGCCCACGATGGCATTGATGCCGCGGGCGGCAATCACC
Source organism: Comamonas guangdongensis (assembly GCF_041079535.1). NCBI lineage: Bacteria > Pseudomonadati > Pseudomonadota > Betaproteobacteria > Burkholderiales > Comamonadaceae > Comamonas > Comamonas guangdongensis. The sequence continues at coordinate 7,422 of NZ_JBFYGN010000012.1, forward strand.
GGCCGCATGCAGCGGGCCGCAAGGTCCATGACTTCGCGGCGCAGGGCGACATCCGACATCAGGACTTGCGCATCCACATAGACCGGGCTGGCCCAGCCCGAGGTGTAGATAAACGGTTGATGCGAAGCAATGCGTACAGCGCCCAGGTCCACCAGGGCCTGGGCAACGCGTGGCGCGTCGGAATCGGAAAGAAGCATGAGCGTGTCCGTGTGCAAAACGCGCATGTTAAAAACCTGGGCCCTGGGCAAGAAGTGGCTAAAATTCCTCGAGCCGTTCCAGAACGTGATGGCTCGTGCTGCATGTGTTGACGCATGCCCCATCTTTTATCCGCGGCGCCCCGCCCGGCATCGCTGCACATAGGCGCTGCGGCGCCTTGCTCCCATGTCCGACTTCACCTCGTCGCGTAGCTTTCTGCGCCAGATCGACCTTTCATCCCTGGACCTGTTTGTGCTGATCTGCGAGTACGGCAGCATTGCGCGCGCGGCCGAACATGGCGGCATGGTCGCCTCGGCGGTCAGCAAGCGTGTTGCCGAGCTGGAATCCCTGGCCCGCACCCCGCTGCTGCTGCGCCACGCCCGCGGCGTGCGCGCGACCCCGGCCGGGGAGTTGCTGCTCGCGCATGCGCGCACCATCCTCCAGGGCGTCGAACATCTGCGCGACGACCTGGGCGAATATGCGCGCGGCGTACGCGGGCTGGTGCGCCTGAGCGCCAATGCATCCGCCGTGGAGCAGTTCCTGCCCGAGGATATTGCGGTCTTCGTCAGGCATCATCCCGACATCCGCATCGATCTGCGCCAGGCGACCAGCCGATCCGTCGCGCGTGCCGTGCGCGACCATATTGCCGATCTGGGGGTCTGCAGCCCCAGCGATGAGGTGGAGGGGCTGGAATCCATGCCTTATCGGCGTGAGCGCATGGTGCTGATCATGCCCAGGGAGCATGCCCTGGCCGGCCATCGGGAGCTGGCCTATGAAGAAGCGCTGGACTACGCGCAGATCGGGCTGCGCGACAGCAGCATCGTCCAGGAAATGCTCAATCGGGAGGCCCGTGCGGGCCGGCGCATGCTGCGCCAGCGCATCGAGGTCGACAGCCTGAGCGCCATGTGCCGCATGATCGAATGCGGGCTGGGCGTGGGCGTCATGCCCGAGGGCGCCTACCAGAGGCTGGGCGAGACTCGCGCTCTGCATGCGGTGCCGCTGACCGATGCCTGGGCCGAGCGCAGCCTGAATCTGTATGCGGCCCGTTTTGCCGACCTGCCCGCGCCGGCTCGGCATTTCGCTGCGGCCCTGGTGCCGCAGCGCTAATGCTGCCGGCCTGCCTTTTATATGATGGATGCATTGCGGTTGGGCGGCCAAGGTGAATAGTTGGCCGATCCATCGAGAAATATGCGCCAATGTGGATGATTGGAAGTGATGCGGCAGCGTGTTGCAGGGAGGGACAAGGCAATGACGATCGATAAGGAAGCCCATTTGCTGGAGCACCGGCTCAAGACCCAGGTCGTGCACCAGGGCGGTTTTCTGCAGGTGAGGCTGGATACCGTGCGGCTGCCGCACGGCGGCGAAGCGACGCGCGAATATGTGGTGCATCCGGGGGCGGTGGTGGTGATCGGCCTGCTCGATGACGGTCGTGTGCTGCTGGAGCGGCAGTTTCGCTACCCCGTGGGCCTGGTGATGACGGAGTTTCCGGCGGGCAAGCTGGATGCGGGCGAGCAGCCCTTGGTCTGCGCGCGGCGCGAGCTGCTGGAGGAAACCGGCTATACGGCGCGGGAGTGGGCCTATGCGGGACCCTTGCACCTGGCGATAGGCTATTCCACCGAAGTCATCCACGTGTTTTTCGCGCGCGGCCTGACGGCCGGCGAGCGCCATCTGGATGCGGACGAGTCCCTGGATGTCTGCAGCATGACGCCCGAGGAGCTCTTCCACGGCGTGCAGACCGGGCAGGTGACCGATGCCAAGACGCTGAGCTGCTGCCTGTGGCTGCAGAATGTGCAAAGCGGTGCATGGCAGCTCGATTGGCAAGTCCTGTGATGGGCTTGCTGCCCGGAGGCCGGGCCCGTGCGGCGGGTTTGGCCTGCCGCGCCGAATCTGGCTCTTGATGGATCTTCATCCGGGGCTCTCTGTCCCGAGTCTGCGCCGGGCATCCTATAAACTTGCCGCATGTCTCTATGGCTGGCGGCCGCAGCCGGCGGCCGCCGGCGCATATATGTTCAGGAGTTCATCAATGGAATCGCCGAATCTTGAGGATGACAGTGTCTTTGAGAGCGCCGCCGAACTGTTCAAGGCCATGGCGGCGCCCATGCGCCTGAAGATCATCAGCGCGCTTTGCAATGGCGAGAAAAATGTTTCCGAGCTGCTGGCCAATATCGACACGACCCAGCCCAATATGTCCCAGCACCTGAATACTCTGTACCAGGCCGGCATCCTGGGGCGCCGGCGCGAGGGGGTGAGCATTTATTACTTCATCGCCAACGAGAAGGTGGTGCATATGTGCCGCACCATCTGCGTCCAGATTGCGATAGAGCAAAATTGAGCGGCCGAAATACCAAAGGCGCCTCTGGCGCCTTTTTTCATGGACCGAAAAAGCTCAGGGCTTGAGATAGACAAAGCCTTCCCTGGCCTGGAGGCGCGCGACCTCGGCCACGCCCGAGGGCACGATCTGGGTTTCCATCAACAGGTTTGCCGCATCGATATGGCGTGTCTGCAGCGTGTTATTGCAGACCTTGAACTCCACGCCGCGCCCGGCCAGGGCGCTGACCTGGCCGCTGAATTCGCGGCCTTTGCTGTCCTTGGCATCGTTGAGCAGAAAGTCTATGCCCGGCCCATGCGTGACCACCACGATTCTGTCCGTGGGCGAGGCATTCAGCTCATTGCTGATATTGCTCAGGATGGCGGCGGCAGTCTCCACGCCGGTGTTGACGTGATAGACAACCTTGATATGGTCCTGGGCCGCGGCGACGGCCGTGCACAGTGCAAAGCCCAGTGCTATGAGTTGGCGCTTCATCTCTTGTCTCCTCTGGTGCAGCCAGTCGTCGCGGGAAGATGCTGCTTGTTAAATATTGCTATCTGCTTATATTAGTCGCCACGCAAGATTTGAAAAATAGGGCAAGCGCTAGTGCCGGAGCGGGCAGCGTCACGACCCATGCAAGGAGACAACATGGCAAGACATTTGAAGGCTGCGGCCCTGGCTGCGCTGCTGGCCGTCGCGGGGGCTGCATCGGGGCATGAGGAGGCAGCGGCGCCGACCGCGCAGGCCGCCTCTGCAGCGCCCATGCGGCTGCAGCAGCTTGCGGCCAATGTCTATTTTGTGCAGGGCGTGTCGGCGCTGGGCAGTCCCGCCAACCGGAACTTCATCTCCAACGCCGGCTTTGTGATCACCACCGACAGCGTGGTGGTGATTGATGCCCTGGGATCGCCCGCGCTGGCGCAGGAGCTGGTGGAAAAGATCAGATCCCTCACCTCCAAGCCCATCAGCCATGTGATTCTGACCCACTACCATGCCGACCATATCTACGGGCTGCAGGTGTTCGAAGCGCTGGGCGCAAAAATCGTGGCCCATGCCCTGGCACGGGAGTACATCAATTCGGAAACCGCCCGCCTGCGCCTGCAGGCATCGCGCCAGGAACTCGCGCCCTGGATCGACGCGGACACGCGCATGGTGGCCGCGAATCAATGGGTGTCCGGCGATGCCGAACGGCTTTCGATAGGCGGCGTCGATTTCGTGATGCAGCACATGGGGCCCGCGCACACCCCCGAGGACACGGCGATCTTCCTGCCGCAAAGCGGGGTGCTGTTCATAGGAGACGTGGTGTTTCGCAACCGCATACCCTATGTGGGGCAGGCCGACAGCCGGCACTGGATTGCGGCGCTGGACGAGTTGCTCAAGCTCCCCGTGAAGGTCATGGTGCCAGGCCATGGAGGCGCTTCCGACAGGCCCGGCCAGGATATGCAGCTTACGCGTGACTATCTGCAGTATCTGCGCACCGCCATGGGCAAGGCAGCGGCCAATCTTGATCCTTTTGACGAGGCCTATAAAGCCACTGACTGGTCAAGGTTTGCCGGGTATCCGCTATTCAAGGAGGCCAATCGCATGAATGCCTACAACACCTTCTTGCTGATGGAGCAGGAGAAGCCCTGATGCGCTCTATGTACACGCGCAGGCTCTGGATACAGGCTCTGGCGCTCGGCGCGGCGCCGGCAATGGCGGCGCCGGATGCCTCGGAGCGCCTGCTGCCCAGCAGCCAGGACCTGCCGCGCGATCTGTTCGCGGCACTGGCCCGAAAAGAGCCGCTGGTGGTGATGGCAAGCTTGCACGGCTGTCCGTACTGCAAGCTGGTGCGCGAGCATTTTCTGCTGCCTCTGAGCCAAAGCGGAGCCTGCGTCACCCAGGTTCATTTTTTGTCCCGCGATCCGCTGCGGAACTGGGCGGGCGAGCCAAGCACCCATGGCGCGGTGATCAGGCAACTGGGGATTGAGCTGGCCCCCAGCCTGCTGTTTTATGGCGCCGCGCAGCAGGAGGTGGCGGCGCGCCTGGTCGGAGGCTCGATTCCCGATTTCTACGGCGCCTATCTTGACGAGCGCATGGCTGCGGCAAGGGCCACGCTGCGCAGCCGCTGAGGAAATTCAGCGGGTTTGCGATCGCTATTCTGAATCTGAATAACGCGGGTTATTGCCAGATTTCAAACCTCGGTCGGTGCCGCATACTTTAAATAACAACATGCTTATATATGAATATAGACTGCGACAGCTCTGAGGGGCGGAGGTCGGGCTGCATGCCTGCAGGGCATGGACTGCCTCCAAACGGTGCGTGGTTTGCTATTGAAGAGGGAGCATATGCGGAGCCAGCTAATGGGCAAGGTGCGCAAGGCACCGGAGAATTTTGTGCGATCCGACGAGGTCGGCACGGTGTTTGCCGAGGCCAGGGCCGGGCGGCGCGACTTCATTCGCGGCGCTTTTGCCGCCGCGGCGACAGCGGTGGCTGCCAATGCGCAGGCGCAGCAGGCGGCAGTCGGCGAGGGCGACCCGAATATTCTGGAGCTGCCCGCACACAGCAAGGGCCTGGGCCAGCCGGTGGTGACCGACGGCTATGGCAAGCCTTCCAAATACGAAGCCAATGTGCAGCGTCGCCAAAGTCCGGGTCTGACGCAGACCAAGCAGGCTTCGGTGTCGTTTGCGCCGCTGCAGTCGTTGTTCGGCATCGTCACGCCCAGCGGCCTGCACTTCGAGCGCCACCATCAGGGCTGGTGGGATATCGATCCCTCCAAGCACAGGCTGATGATCAACGGCCTGGTGAAGAACCCCAAGGTCTTCACCATGGACGAGATCATGCGCCTGCCCGCGGTCTCCCGCTTTCATTTCATCGAATGCGGCGCCAACACCGGCATGGAATGGGGCAATGTGGCCGTGCCCACGGTGCAGTACACGCATGGCATGCTGTCGTGCAGCGAATTCACGGGCGTGCCTTTGATCACCTTGCTGGAGATGGCCGGGGCCGATCTGAAGCAAGGCAAGTTCATCCTGGCCGAAGGCGCCGACGGTTCGTCGATGACGCGCACGATTCCGGTCGAGCTCATCACCTCGGGCGAGGTGCTGGTGGCCTATGGCCAGAACGGCGAGATGCTGAGGCCCGAACAGGGCTATCCGCTGCGGCTGGTGGTTCCCGGCGTGCAGGGCGTGAGCTGGGTCAAGTACCTGCGCCGCATCGAGGTCGGCGACATGCCTTATGCGGCCAAGGACGAGGCGATTCACTATGTGGACTTGATGCCCGACGGCCAGCACCGCCAGTACACCAGCATCCAGGAATGCAAGAGCGTGGTGACCACGCCCTCGGGCGGGCAGATGCTGCTCGACCAGGGCTTCTACAACATCACGGGCCTGGCCTGGTCGGGGCGCGGCAAGGTCAAGCGCGTGGACGTGAGCGTGGACGGCGGCCGCAACTGGCGCACGGCCAGGCTCGAAGGCCCGGTGATGAGCAAATGCCTGACGCGCTTCAACCTCGACTGGGTGTGGAACGGCGAGGAATGCATCATCCAGAGCCGTGCCATGGACGAGACCGGCTATGTGCAGCCCAGCTACCAGCAGCTGCGCGCGGTGCGCGGCGCGCGCTCCATTTATCACAACAATGCCATTCAGTCCTGGGCGGTGCGCGCCAACGGGGAGGTCGCCAATGTTCAGCTTGCGTAAATCGCTCATCCTGACCGCTGCTGCGGTGCTTGGAGCCGTCGCGGCGCCCGCCTTGGCGCAGGGCAAGAGCGGCGAGCAGCGCTTTCCCGGCGTGGGCCGCAATGCCACGCCCGGCGAGGTCCGGGCCTGGGATATCGATGTGCGCCCCGACTTCAAGGGCCTGCCGCCGGGCTCGGGCTCGGTGCAAAAAGGCATGGATGTCTGGGAGGCCAAGTGCGCCTCATGCCACGGCGTGTTCGGCGAGTCCAACGAGGTGTTCAGCCCCTTGATCGGCGGCACCACGGCCGAGGACATCAAGACCGGCCATGCCGCGCGCCTCAAGGATCCGGCATTTCCGGGCCGTACGACGCTGATGAAGGTCGCCACCGTCTCCACGCTGTGGGACTACATCAACCGCGCCATGCCCTGGAATGCGCCCAAATCTCTGTCGACCGACGAGGTCTATGCGGTCACGGCCTATCTGCTGAACCTGGGCGGGGTCGTCCCCGAGAGCTTCACGCTCAGCGACAAGAACATTGCCGAGGTGCAGCAAAAGCTGCCCAACCGCAACGGCATGAGTGCACAGCATGCGCTGTGGCCGGGCAGCGAATTCGCCAGGAACGCCAGGCCCGATGTGCAGGCTGCGGCCTGCATGAGCAACTGCGGCCCCGCGCCGCAGATCCGCTCGGCCCTGCCGCAGCATGCAAGCAACAACCACGGCAATCTGGCTCAGCAAAACCGCCTAGTCGGTGCTCAGCGCGGCATTGAAACCGATGGGGGCGCGGCCAAGCCTGCCGTGCCGCAGACGAAATCCGGCAACGGCGCACCCAGCGCGATTCTGGAGAAGAACAGCTGCGTGGCCTGCCATGGCATGGAGCAGAAGATCGTGGGCCCCGCATTCAGCGACATCGCCCGCAAGTACGGCGGCCAGGCGGACTATCTGCTGGCCAAGGTCAAGAGCGGCGGCGCGGGCGTCTGGGGCTCGGTGCCCATGCCGCCCCAGCCCGGTCTGAGCGACGCGGACGCCAAGCTCATTGCCCAATGGCTGGCCGGCGCGGCCAAGCCTTAAACGACAAGCGCACCGCGCATGTGATCCCCCCATGACAAGGAGACAAGAGATGAAACGCAGAGATGCACTCAAGAACAGCGCTGCCGTGCTGGGCATGTTGCTGGCCGCCGGCCTGCTGCCCCAGGCCGCATATGCGGGCTACAACAAGGCCGCGTTCGACGCCAAGACCGTGGCCGAGGTGCTCAAGGCCCTGGGCGCAGCGGCGCCGGCCGAGAGCAAGGAGGTCACGCTGACGGCGCCCGATATCGCCGAGAACGGCGCCGTCGTGCCCCTGGGCGCGGCGACCAGCCTGCCCAATGTGAAGCAGGTGCTGGTGCTGGTGGAAAAGAACCCGAACACGCTGGTGGCGTCGTTTGCGGTCAGCGATGCGGTTGAAGCCAACTTCCTCACGCGCGCCAAGCTGGGCCAGTCCTCGGACGTCTATGCGGTGGCCATCACCGGCGACGGCAAGGCCTTCTATGCGAAGAAGGAAGTCAAGGTCACTCTCGGCGGCTGCGGCGGCTGATCAATCGGGAACAAGGAGAAAAACATGGCAGATCCTATGCGTATCCGCGCGCAGGCCGCGGGCGACAAAACCACCGTGCGCGTGCTGATGTCCCATGAGATGGAAACCGGGCAGCGCAAAGACGCCGAAGGCAAGACCGTGCCGGCCTGGTTCATCCAGGAGGTGACGGCCTCGCTCAACGGCAAGCAGGTGCTGGTGGCCGAATGGGGGCCGGCGGTGTCCAAGAACCCCTTTCTGCAGTTCGTGGTCAAGGGCGCCAAGGCCGGCGACAAGATCGCCGTCAGCTGGAAGGACAGCCGGGGCGAGACCCGCACCGACGAGGCCACCGTCAGCTGAGCCCATGAACCGCGCGCGGGCCTGGCCCGCCCGCGTCGACAGAGTCCGAACCAGAACCAGACCTGCGCAGAGTCGGCCCGGCCCAAGGCCTGATGAGCGTCCATGCCTGCGCAGGTCCTACAAAAGAGAGGTGCCCCATGAGACCTTCCTTCTCCTCCGGGAGCCTGGCCGCGGCGGCCGTGCTGGCGTTGTGCGCCGGCCTGCCCGCGCTGGCCCAGAAGAGTACGGCGGACGGCATTGCCGAATACCGCGAGATGCTGCAGGACGGCAACCCCGCCGAGCTGTTCGAGATGAAAGGCGAGGAGCTGTGGACGCAGAAGCGCGGCCCCAGGAACGCCTCGTTGGAGCAATGCGATCTGGGCAAGGGGCCGGGCGTGGTCCGGGGGGCTTTTGTGGAGCTGCCGCGCTACTTTGCCGACACCGCCAAGGTGCAGGATCTGGAGTCGCGGCTGCTGACCTGCATGGACAGGCTGCAGGGCCTGGACGCCAAGAAGATTGCCGCCACGCCGTTCGGCAAGGACGAGCAAAAGAACATCGAGGGGCTGGTGGCCTGGATTTCATCGCAGTCCAAGGGCCTGAAGTTCGACCTGCCGCAGGGCCATGTCCAGGAAAAGCAGATGTACGAGGCCGGCAAGCGCCTGTTCTATATGCGCGGCGGCCCGCACGACTTTGCCTGTGCGACCTGCCATGGCGCCGATGGCAAGCGCATACGCATGCAGGACCTGCCCAATCTGACCAAGAACCCCGGCGCGGCCGACGGCTTTGGCGCCTGGCCCGCCTACCGTGTTTCCTCGGGCGAGCTGTGGAGCATGCAGCGCCGCCTCAACGACTGCTTCCGCCAGCAGCGCTTCCCCTATCCCGGCTACGCCAGCGAGGCGACGATCGCGCTGGGCGTGTTCATGGGTGTCAACGGCAAGGGCGGCGTTTCCACGGCGCCGGCCATCAAGCGATAAGGAAGCCTCATGTCGAAGCAAAAGTGTTTGCCTTACCTGGCCGTTGCCGCGTCGCTGGCGATACTGGGCTGTGCCTCGGTGAACAGCACGGCCGATATCGACGCCTTGACGCGCAGCATGGTGCAGACCTCCTTCCGCGACGAGGGCATGGCCAAGGTGGAGCGCCTGCAGCAGGACGAGGCCAATGCGGCCTGCAGCCAGGCCGAAGCTGCGGGCCAGCCGCTGGATGCGGGGCGCGCCCAGGCCATAGAGGCGGCCAACCTCAAAAGCGTGCAATGGCCCAGGGACGGCAGGCTGGTCGGCGACTGGCGGGAGGGCGAGAAGATCGCCCAGAACGGCCGCGGCATGACCTGGAGCGACAAGGCCGGCAGCGTCAACGGCGGCAATTGCTACAACTGCCACCAGATCAGCAAGGAAGAGATCTCCTACGGCACGCTGGGCCCCAGCCTCTACCACTACGGCAAGATCCGCGGCATCCAGAACCCGGACGGTCCGGAGTCCAAAGCCATCGTCGAATACACCTGGGGCAAGGTCTGGAACGCCAAGGCCTACAACGCCTGCTCGGGCATGCCGCGCTTCGGCCATGCGGGCATCCTGAGCGAAGCCCAGGTGCGCGATCTGGTGGCGCTGCTGGTCGATCCCCAATCGCCGGTCAACCGCTGATACATCACTCTTGAAAGCATAGCTGGCAGCGTCGATTCAGACTGGGGCTGCCGGCTTCTTAGCACTATGAGCCTTTCCAAACGCGAATTTTTGCAGGTGCTGGCGGCGGCCAGCGTCTCGGGCATGGGCCTGCAGCGCTATGCGCATGCGGACCAGAAGCTGGCCGATAAGGCCTTGTACGAGGTGGCGCCGTTCGGCAATGTGTCGCTGCTGCACATGACGGACTGCCACGCCCAGCTCAAGCCCGTTCATTTCCGCGAGCCCAGCGTCAACATCGGCGTGGGCGCCATGCGCAACCAGCGCCCGCATCTGGTGGGCGAGCATCTGCTCAAGGCCAGCGGCATCCGGCCCGGCTCGGCGCAGGCCCATGCCTTCAGCTATCTGGATTTCGAGGCCGCGTCCCAACGCTACGGCAAGCTGGGCGGGTTTGCGCACCTGTCCACCTTGGTCAAGCGCATGAAGGCTTCGCGCCCCGGTGCGCTGCTGCTCGACGGCGGCGACACCTGGCAGGGCTCGGCCACGTCGCTGTGGACCAATGCCCAGGACATGGTCGATGCCTGCAAGCTGCTGGGCGTGGACGTGATGACGGGCCACTGGGAGTTCACCTACGGCATGCAGCGCGTGCAGGAGATCATCGACAAGGATTTCGGCGGCAAGCTCGAGTTCGTGGCGCAGAACGTCAAGACCGCGGACTTCGGCGACCCGGTGTTCAAGCCCTATGTGATGCGCGAGATCAACGGTGTGCAGGTGGCCATCATCGGCCAGGCCTTCCCCTATACGCCGATCGCCAACCCGCGCTATATGGTGGCCGACTGGAGCTTCGGCATCCAGGACGACAATCTGCAGAAGATGGTCGACGAGGTGCGCGCCAAGGGCGCCAAGGTCGTGGTCGTGCTCTCGCACAACGGCATGGATGTGGACCTCAAGATGGCCGGCCGCGTGCGCGGCATCGATGCCATCCTGGGCGGCCACACCCATGACGGCATGCCCGTGCCCACGCTGGTCGAGAACGCGGGCGGCAAGACCATAGTCACCAACGCCGGCTCGAACGGCAAGTTCCTGGGCGTGCTGGATTTCGACGTGAAGAACGGCCAGGTGCGCGATTTCCGCTATCGCCTGCTGCCGGTGTTCGCCAACATCCTGCCCGCGGATGCCGAGATGCAGGCCCTCATCACCAAGATCCGCGCGCCCTACGAGTCCCGGCTGAACGAGGTGCTGGCGACCACCGACGGCACGCTGTACCGCCGCGGCAACTTCAACGGCACGGGCGACCAACTGCTGCTGGACGCCATGATGGCCGTGCAGGATGCGCCCATCGCGTTTTCGCCGGGCTTCCGCTGGGGCACTTCGCTGCTGGCCGGGCAGGACATCACGCGCGAGTGGCTGCTGGACATGACGGCCACCACCTATTCCTATGCCACGGTGACCGAGATGACGGGCAGCACCATCAAGACGGTGCTCGAAGACGTGGCCGACAATCTGTTCAACCCCGACCCCTACTACCAGCAGGGCGGCGACATGGTGCGCGTGGGTGGCCTGCAATACCAGTGCGACCCGGCGGCGGGCGCGGGCAAGCGCATCAGCGAGATGCGGCTGAACGGCCAGCTGCTCGAGGCCGACAAGAAATACAAGGTCGCGGGCTGGGCGCCGGTGGCCGAGGAAGCCAGGAGCGCCGGCAACCAGCAGATATGGGAGGTGGTGGAGCCCTGGCTCAAGGAGCAGAAGGTGCTCAAGCCGCGCCGCCTCAACGAGCCCGGACTGTTGAACGTCAAGCCCAACCAGGGCCTGGCCCCGGCTTGATTAACGCAGCGTTATTGCCGGGCTGCGGGTATATGCGGGTGGGCTGAGGCCGCGATGCGCATTCCAATGCGTGCATGAATCCCGCAGAGTTTGAGACCTTGTCGGCCACCATTCTGGTGGCCATTTTTTTGCTGGCGGCAGCACTGGGTTTTGTGATGCGCGAGACGCGCTTTTGCACCATGGGGGCCATCAGCGATGTGGTGTATCTGCAGGACTGGGGGCGGGTGCGCCAGTGGGCCATGGCCGTCGGGGTGGCCATGCTCGGCTTCACGGCGCTGGCGCTGTGGGGGGGCTTGCAGGTCGGCGATGTGCTGTATGCGAGTACCCGGCTGCTTTGGGTCTCGGCGCTGGCCGGGGGGCTGATGTTCGGTGTGGGCATGGTGCTGGCTTCGGGCTGCGGGGCCAGAAATCTCACGCGCCTCGGGGGCGGCAGCCTCAAGGCCCTGGTCGTGCTGCTGGTGATGGCGGTGGCCGGGTTTGCCACGCTCAAGGGCATCACGGCCGTGGCGCGCGTGCGCTGGCTGGACGGCTGGCAGCTGGAATTCGGCACCCTGGCGCTGCTGCCGGAACTGCTGGCCAGGTTCGCGGGCTGGTCCGTCGCCGCCAGCCGCCTGTGGCTGGGCCTGGGTCTGGGCGGGCTGTTGATCTTGCTGGCGTTCAATCCCGTGCGCGATGCGCAGCGCAGCCGCGGCGCGCTGCTGGGCGGCGCCCTGGTGGGGCTGTGCGTGACGGTTGCCTGGTGGCTCGGCGGCCGTGCCGCGGAAGTGGCCGAACATCCGCAGACGCTGGAGCATGTCTATGCGACGACCTATAGCGGGCGCATAGAGGCCTTCAGCTTTGTGACCCCGGTGGCCCATACCCTGGACTGGCTGATGTTCTTCAGCGATAGCAGCAAGGTGCTGACCTGGGGCATAGCCTCGGTGCTGGGCATGGTGCTGGGCAGCCTGGCCCATGCGCTGTGGCGCCGCGATTTCCGTTGGCAGGGCTTTGCGGATACCCGGGACCTGGCGCGCCATCTGCTCGGCGCAGCGCTGATGGGCATGGGCGGCGTGACGGCCATGGGCTGTACCGTGGGCCAGGGCATCAGCGCGATGTCCATGTTCAGTCTTGGCAGCTTTGTGGCCGTCACCGGCATTGTGCTCGGGGCCGCGCTGACCCTGAAGCGCCTGGCCGCGCTGGACTGATGGCAACAGCCTTGGTGACGAATATTCTGCTAGCTGCTGGCGCAGGCTGGATGGGCATTCCAGCTTTACAACTACCCAAAAATGAGAAAAGGAGCGCGGAAAGCGCTCCTTTTTTATTCAGCAGCCGGGTTCAAAGCTTGCGCAGGCGCGCCGCGGCTTCGACCAGGGTCTCGTCCTTCTTGGCAAAGCAGAAGCGCACCACGCGCTGATCAAAGCCGTCGCCATAAAAGGCCGACAGCGGGATCGCGGCCACGCCGACTTCCTTGACCAGCCACTGGCAGAACTCGGCCTCGTTGAGCTCGGAGACCGAGGAGATATCGGCGCAGAGAAAATAGGTGCCGGCCGTGGGCAGCAGCTTCAGGCGCGAGCCCTGCAGGCCGCCCACGAACAGATCGCGCTTGGCCTGGTAGAAGGCCGAGAGATTCAGATAGGGGGCCGGGTCCTGCATGTATTGCGCCAGACCCGCCTGCATGGGCGTGTTCACCGTGAACACATTGAACTGGTGGACCTTGCGGAATTCGGCGGTGAGCGCGGCGGGCGCGGCCACGGTGCCGACCTTCCAGCCCGTGACATGGTAGGTCTTGCCAAAGCTGGAGACGATGAAGGCCCGCTCGGCCAGGCCCGGGTAGCGGGCGCTGCTCAGGTGCTGGGCACCGTCGTAGACCATGTGCTCATACACTTCGTCGCTGATCAGCAGCACATTGGTGGGAGCCAACAGCGCCTCGAGCTCGCGCATCTCGGCGTCGGTCCAGATGGTGGCGCTGGGATTGTGTGGGCTGTTGATGATGAGCAATCGCGTGCGCGGCGTGATGGCTGCGGCGATCCTGGCAAAGTCCGGGCGGAAGCTGCCGGGCGTCAACGGCACGCGCACGGCTACGCCGCCGGCCAGCTCGATATTCGGCACATAGCTGTCGTAGCAGGGGTCGAGCACGATGACCTCGTCGCCCTGGTGCACTGTGGCCAGAATGGCCGTGAGAATCGCCTGCGTGGCGCCGGCGGTGATTGTGAGCTCGCTGCCCGCGTCATAGCGGCGGCCGTGCAGGGCCTCGATCTTGGCGGCCACGGCCTCGCGCAGCGCGGGCCAGCCCGCCATCGGCGGGTACTGGTTGTGGCCAGCGCGCATGGCCTGGTCCACGGCGTCTAGCAGCTTGGGGTCGCAGCCGAAGTCGGGGAAGCCCTGGCCCAGGTTGACGGCCCGGTGTTCGGCGGCCAGCGCCGACATCACGGTGAAGATGGTGGTGCCCACATGGGGCAGCTTGCTGGGAAAGGTCGGAGTCACGATGGTCTTGCAATGCATGGACGGGGCCCACTGGTCCCGTGCCTGGGAAATCAGAGCCCGAAATCGTCCACGCTGCCGTTCATGGCACGCATGATGAGATCGCGCGAGAGGCGGTCGCTGAGCAGCTCGGCAAACTTGTAGACGAAGTTGCGCAGATAGGCGCCGCGCTTGATGGCCACGCGGGCCACGCTGGTGCCGAAAAGATGGCCGACGGGGCGCACGACCAGGTCGCCCGCGGGATCGTCGCGCATGGCCATCTCGGCCACGATGCCAATGCCCAGGCCCAGGCGCACATAGGTCTTGATCACGTCCGCGTCTATGGCCTCGAGCACGATATGCGGGTACAGGCGGCGCATCTCGAAAGCATGGTCGATCTTGCCGCGTCCCGTGAAGGAGGGGTGGTAGGTGATCAAGGCCTCATGCGCGATGTCCTCCAGCGTGATGCGCTCTTTTTGCGCCAGCGGGTGGCCGGTGGGCAGCACCAGCACGTGCTGCCATTCATAGCAGGGCAGGGTCACGAGGTCCGGGTAGTCGGCCAGGGATTCGGTGGCCATGCCGATCTCGGCCACTTCGTCGATTACCATGCGTGCCACTTCGGCGGGCGTGGCCTGGTGCAGGCTGATGGTGACCTTGGGATACATGTCGCGCAGCCGCGCCACGGCCGGCGGGAGCACATAGCGGGCCTGGGTGTGGGTGGTGGCGATGCTGAGCGTGCCGCTGTCCTGGGCGCTGTACTGCTCGCCTATGCGCTTGAGGTTGCCCACCTCGCGCATGATGAGCTCTATGCTTTTGAGGACTTCCTGGCCGGGCTCGGTAATGCGCTTGAGGCGCTTGCCGTGGCGGGCAAAAATGTCTATGCCCAGTTCCTCTTCAAGCTCGATGATGGCTTTGGAAACGCCTGGCTGGGAGGTGTGCAAGGCCTTTGCCGCCTCGGTGAGGTTGAGGTTGCGGCGCGCGGCTTCCTGGACGAAGCGAAATTGATGCAGGTTCATGACGGCATGGACTAAGAACTTGCATCATTATGCTTCATTTATCTAAAGAAGCTATTTTTTATCTTGAATTTTTATGTTTGTGGGTGAGCCGGATGCCGCGGCCTCCATGGCCAGCTGGGCCAGCAGGGCTGTCACCCTGGGATTTTCGCCGGCTGCGGTCTGCAGCTCGAACCGGCATTGCGGATGCCGCTGGCGCAGCATATCGAGCAGGCGCGGAATGTCTTCGCGCGCATGCTTGCCCGTGCCCAGAAATAGCGGCAGCACGGTCAGGTGGTTGCTGCCCTGGGCGATCAGTGTTTCCGCAGCCGTGGCCAGATCGGGAGCGCAGGCCTCCAGATAGGCGCTGAGGCAGGGCAGGGCGGGCTGCATGGCCTGCACGGCGTGCTGCACGGCCTCGATGGGCTGGCGCCACAGCGGGTCCCGGGAGCCGTGGGCCAGCAGAATCAGGCCGGGCCGGATGGTGGCGGAGGAAGCCGGGTCCTGCATGGTGCTAGCGCCTAAGTACCAGCCAGCCGAAGGCCGACAGCGACAAGGCCGTGTACAGCATGCCCGGAGCCGCGGCCGCCAGCCACGGCCACCAGCTCTGCAGCGTGCCGATATAGCCGAACACATTGTTCAGCAGGAAGAAGCTGATGCCGGCCATCACGCCACCGAACACATAGGCGGTAATGCCGCCCGAGCGGAAATGCAGGTAGGCGAAAGGCAGGGCCAGCACCACCATCACCAGGCAGCTGAGCGGATAGAACACCTTGCGCCAGAACTCGATCTCATACTTCTGCGCGGCCTGGCCGTTGTCCTGCAGATGGCGGATGAACTGGAACAGCGCAATCGTGGTCATGCGGTCGGGGTTGAGCAAAGCCCCCGAAACCATGGCCGCCGTGACCTTGGTAGGCCAGTTCAGCGTGGCTTCGTTGACGCGGGTGAGCCTGGTCTTCGTGCCATCCTGGCTGAGCTGCGTCGCCTGCACGCCCTGCAGCAGCCATTGATCATTGTCCTCATCGACCTGGGCCGCCTGGGCATTGATCTGAGACAGGATGCGGCCATCGGCGCCGAACTCGAAGATGCGCACATTGAGAAAATCGCCGGGCGTCTTGATACTGCCGACATTGATGGCCACCGAATGCTCGCCCTGCTTTTCCTTGAGCCAGGCCCCGGTGGCGCCGCTGGAGATCTGACTTCCGGTCATGGCGCGCAGTTTCTGGCTGAACTTGTCGGCCGCGGGCGCCGCATAGTCGCCCACCGCCACGGTCAGCAGCACAAAGCCCAGGCCCAGGGCGAGCAGGGTCCGAAGCGCCAGCCAGGGCCCCATGCCGCTGGTGCGCATGATGGTGAATTCGGAACTCTGGGCAAAGCGGGCCATGACGAAAATGGCGCCGATCAGCACCGCGATGGGCATGAGCTCGTAGAGATGGCCCGGTATGGACAGGGCCACGAAGAGCAGGGCGCGACCGGCGGTATAGCCAGCGTTGCCGCTGCCCACCCAGCGCATCTCGTCGACCAGGTCGAAAAAGAAGAACAACGCCAGAAACGCCAGCGTCACATACAGCACCGCGAGAATCACCTCGCGGTAGATCAGATTGCGCAGAACCTTCATTGTGCAGCTCCCCGGCGCTTGCCAGCGCCGCCCAGCAGGTCGCGCGGCGACCAGCGGAAGTGGCGCGCCAGCAGCACCAGCACGCTGCCCGCAAAAATGCCGCCATGCAGCAGGCCCAGCAGGTCCCACATGCTGATCTTGCTGGCGCCCACCCAGCTCTCGCCCAGCGTCATCAGGTTGTAGTAGATGATGAAGGCGAACAGGGCAATCATAAGGCTGGTGCTGTTGCCGGCGCGCGGGTTCACGCTGGAGACAGCGAGGCCCAGGATCACGAAGTTCAGCGCCGCCAAGGGCAGGCCCAGGCGCCAGCCCAGTACCGAGCGTGCAATCGGCTCGTTGCGGTGGATCAGGTCCTTGGTGGGCATGGTCCGCGCCGCCATCTCTTCCATGGCCACGGGGTTGTCGCCATCGACCTTGACGCCGTATTCCTTGAACTCGGTCACGCGTACCGAGCCGTCATCGGCTCGGGTCTCCATGCGCTGGCCGTTTTGCAGAATAACCATGCGCTCCCCCTTGATGACTTCGAGGTGTGCGCCCTTGGCGGAGGTCACGGATTCCTTGCCAGGCTCGCGCGAGACCACGAAGACATTGCTGGCGGTCATGTCCGAAGGCGTGTCCTTGTCGATGAAGAAAACCCGCTTGCCGCCCGCGGACTCCTGGAACTCCCCGGGCGCGATGCGGTCAAGGTCGCTGCGCTGCTGGAACTGGGTCTTGATCTGCTCGATCTGCTGGTAGGACCAGGGCAGCACGCCCAGGGCCAGCACGGCGGTGATGAAGATCACCGGCCAGGCAAAGCGCAGCAGCGGCTTGAGCAGGCTGGCCAGACCTTGGCCGGCCGCAAACCAGATGACCATCTCGCTGTCGCGATACATGCGCGACAGCGAGCCCACGATGGCCACGAACAGGCTCAGGCCCAGAATGGTCGGGAGCTGGCCGAGCACGGTGAAACCCATGACCAGCATCACGTCGGAAGGGCTGACACTGCCCTTGTAAGCTTGGCCCAGCGTGCGAATCAGCATCATGGTCATCACCACGGTGATCAGGACCACGGCTGTCGCACCAAAGCTGCGGGCCAGCTCTTTGCGTATGGATGAATCGAATAACATTGGCTAAAAGGAAAACACCGATTATGAACTTTGAACTGAAGGCTCTGACCGCTGCGGCCGCAGCGCGTGAAAAATGTGACCTGCTGTTGGTGCTGGTTTCCGAGCAGGCTGCGCTTGGCAGTGACGCGATCGGCGCCATGGTGGCCCATGCGGTGAAACAGGGTGATTTTGCCCTGTCTTGCGGCCAGCAACTGCCTTTGTATCAAGTGCCCGCCATCGCGGCGCGCCGCGTGCTGCTGCTGGGCGTGGGTGCGGGCTCCGCCAAGGAGGTACGCAGCGCCCTGGCCGGATGTGCGGCGACGCTCAAGTCCGAGGGCGTGGCCAAGGCCGTGGTGAGCCTGGCCTTCGCCGCCGATGCGCAGGCCGCGGCCGCAGCCGTGCAGGCCGTGGCCGATGCGACCTATGCCTATACCCACACCAAGTCCCAGGCCAAGGCCATCGGCCTCAAGAAGGTGGTTCTGGGCCTGCCGTCCAAGACGGCGGCCGTGACCACGGCTTTCGAGACCGCCGTGGCCCAGCAGGAAGGCGTGGCCATGGCCCGTGAATGGGCCAACCGCCCGGCCAACCATGCGACGCCGACCATGCTGGCCAACGCGGCCAAGAGCCTTGCCAAGGCCGCGCGCATGAGCTGCAAGATTCATGGCCCCGCCGAAGTGGCCAAGCTGGGCATGGGCGCTTTCATGGCCGTGGCCCAGGGCTCGAGCCAGCCGCTGCGCTTTATCGAGCTGCACTACAACGGCGCGGCCAAGGCCGAGGCGCCGATCGTGCTGGTCGGCAAGGGCATCAGCTTCGATACCGGTGGCATCTCGCTCAAGCCTGCGGCCGAGATGGACGAGATGAAGTTCGACATGGGCGGCGCGGCCAGCGTGCTCGGCGTGTTCCAGGCCCTGGCCCGGCTGCAGCCGGCCATCAATGTGGTGGGCCTGATTCCTGCCTGCGAAAACATGCCCGATGGCGCTGCGGTCAAGCCCGGTGATGTGGTCACCAGCATGAGCGGCCAGACCATAGAAATTCTCAACACCGATGCCGAAGGCCGTCTGGTGCTGTGCGATGCGCTGCATTACGCCGCCCGCTTCAAGCCTGCGGCGCTGCTGGACATGGCCACCTTGACGGGCGCTTGCGTCATCGCCCTGGGTGGTCTGCGCAGCGGCCTGTTCTCCACCGACGACAAGCTGGCTGCCGCGCTGCAGGCCGCGGGCGAGGCGGCACTGGACCCATGCTGGCGCATGCCGCTGGACGATGAATACGCCGAAGGTCTCAAGAGCAATTTTGCCGACATGGGCAATGTCGCCGGTCGCGCCGGCGGGGCGGTGACGGCTGCCAAGTTCCTGCAGAAATTCGTGGGCGACATTCCCTGGGCGCATCTGGATATCGCGGGAACGGCCTGGAAGAGCGGCGCCGCCAAAGGTGCCACGGGCCGCCCCGTGGGCCTGCTGCTGCAATATCTGCTGGGCCAGGCCCAGGCTGGCAAAACCGCGCAGGCCGCGCCCGCGCCCCGCCGCGCGGCCAAGCCCGCCGGGCGCTCTGGCGCCAAAGCCGTAGCCAAGGCATCTGCCTGATGGAGAGCCGGACGGTGTGGCTTGATCAAAGCCATGCCGGCCGGAGCAAGATGTGACTGAAATTGCTTTTCATTTCAATGCACCGGACAAGCTGGCCTATGTGTGCCGCTTTGCCCGCAAGGCGCTGCGCCATGGGGCGCGTCTGGTCATACTGGGCGATGCCGCGACGTTGAGCCAGCTCTCCGCCAGACTCTGGAGCGTGTCTGCCACGGACTTCCTGGCCCATGCCACGGCCGCAGACGGCGCGCAGATGCTGGCCGCATCGCCTATCGTGCTGGCCGAGCGCTTGCAGGAGCTGCCGCACCACGATGTGCTGGTCAATCTGACGGCCCAGGTGCCCGAGGACTTCGAGCGTTTTGCACGCGTGGTGGAGATTGTCTCGTCGGGCGACGAGATGGATCGCCAGGAGGCTCGCACGCGCTGGCGCGACTATGCAGCGCGCGGCTTTTCCATTGTCCGGCACGATCTGAATCTCAAGGGCTAGGCCATGAATTCTTCCTCCAAGGTCCCTCCGCGCTTTGTTCCCACCTTGACCGAGGTCGTGCAGGCCGATGCCCAACGCGCTGAGAGTGAAGCGGCCGATTCCCCGGGTCTGGCGCCCGACGCAGCGCTCGCGGGCCTTGAACCGGCGCCGCCCCAGCCCGAGCAGAATGCCGATACGGAGCTTCCTATCGCCGCGCCGCTGGCGTCTTTCCACACCCCCTGGCTTGCAGACGGGCTGTATGTGCGCCGCAAGCCCGCGACCATTCCCCGCGATCTGCCGCCCCTGCCGGAGTCCTTGCCGCCCCAGCAGCCTTTTGCGGACAGCTCCGGGGTCAGTCTGGACGAGGTCGATTCAGAGACTGTGCTGGAGTCCGCCCTGGAGCCAGGGCTGGTGGAGCCAGCGCAATCTGCAGCGGTCCCGGAGCCGGAATCTGCCGAGGAGCAACACTTGCCGGTGAAGGTTCTGCCGGACGAGTCTGGTTGCGATCTGGCTGCCGGTCATGATGACGGCCACGAGGCCGCTGCGGCAGTCCAGACTTTTGCGGAAAACACCGAAGACCAGGGCTGGAGCGCGCAGGCCCCGCAGGTGACCGAGGAGTATCTGGTCCACAGGCTGATGCAGCGCGTGGACCTGGTGCTGGAGCAACGGCTGCAGGAAGCGATTGTGCTGGCCGTGCAGGAGCAGACCCGCTCCATGGTCCTGCGCCTGCGCGAAGAGGTGGAGTCCGTGGTGCGCCAGTCCGTGTACGAGGCCGTCGAGGCCGAGCTTGCGCAGCAGGCGCAAATCAGATCCGAGGGCTGAGCCTACTTCCCAGCACGGTCAGCGGTTGAGCCGTACCGGGCCGCTGAAGACCTGGGGGTTCAGGATGTTGGTGGGATGGCCATTGGCAAAATTCGCCACATTCTCGAATGCGGTGCGGAAGTACAGCTCATAGCTGTCCTGCTCCACATAGCCTATATGCGGGGTGCAGATGCAGTTTTCCAGCCGCAGCAGCGCATGGCCTTGCAGGATGGGCTCGCTTTCGAACACATCGATGGCGGCCAGGCCGGGGCGGCCCCGGTTCAGTGCGCACAGCAGGGCCTCGGGTTCGACCAGCTCGGCCCGCGATGTGTTGACGAACAGCGCCGTGGGCTTCATGCGAGCCAGATCCTGTGCCGTGACGATGCCGCGCGTGGCCTCATGCAGGCGCAGATGCATGGACAGCACATCGCATTGTTCGAAAAATGCCTCTTTGCTGGGAGCAATCAGGCAACCGTCGGCCTCGGCCTTCTGGCGTGAGCTCTCGCTGCCCCAGACGCAGACCTGCATGCCAAAGGCCTTGCCATAGCCGGCAATCAGCCGGCCTATGCGGCCATAGCCCCAGATGCCCAGCACGCGGCCACTCAGCACGCTGCCCAGGCCGAAGTTGGGCGGCATGGACGCGGCTTTGAGTCCCGACTGCTGCCAGGCGCCATGCTTGAGGTTGGCTATGTATTGCGGCAGGCGGCGCATGGCCGCCATGATGAGGGCCCAGGTCAGCTCGGCCGGCGCGACCGGGGAGCCCACACCTTCGGCAATGGCCACGCCGCGCTCGGTGCAGGCCTCGACATCGATATGGGCACCGGCCTTGCCGGTCTGGGCGATCAGCTTGAGGCGCGGCAGCTTCTCGAGCAACTGCCTGGAGATCTGGGTGCGTTCGCGGATCAGGACGATGACATCGGCATCGCGCAGGCGTACCGACAACTGGCCCACGCCTTTGACGGTATTGGTGTAGACCTTGGCGTTGAAGGGATCAAGCAGCTTGGCGCAATCGAGCTTGCGTACCGCGTCTTGGTAATCGTCTAGGATAACTATGTTCACCACCGGGATCCTTAAATAAGTGGCTGAATTTGTTGGGAAAATCCAAGGCAATCAATCGTTCATGAGCTTTTCTGGCATCAAGCTGTGCCAAGACCCAGGCCACCAAACCATCAATGCAACTCCATACACTCCATCATCTGGCGTCGCTTTGGGCGCAGCTCTTAAATCGATGCCGCTTGAAGCGGCTCGCATGCATTTTGATGCGCGCTTCGCAAAGCCAGGCCGGCAGATGAGCGTATTGTCGTCCAAGGTTGCCCGGGATTGAGGCTCGAGGCAAGCGCATCGGGCAAAAGTTGGGTCTATAGGTACAAGTCCCAGGTCATCGATGTATGCATGCTCGGGACCGGACTTGGCAGCCGGCGCGCAGGGATTGGGTTGCAGCTTCGAGGCTCCCGGGCGATGTAGGCTAAGGAAGCTCCGGGCAGGAAACGCGCTGGCAGGTGCTGTTGCTGTTCAGGTCAGGGTGTGGCCGCCAGCATCTGCAAGCCGGGCCCAGCGTCCGGATAGAGCACCCCGGCAGTGTGCGCGCGATCGCGGCCTGCATTCTTGGCGCTGTACATCAGCCTGTCTGCCTCCTTGAGCGCACTATCCAGCTGGGCCGA
The DNA here is from genome assembly GCF_041079535.1 of Comamonas guangdongensis. Lineage (NCBI taxonomy): Bacteria > Pseudomonadati > Pseudomonadota > Betaproteobacteria > Burkholderiales > Comamonadaceae > Comamonas > Comamonas guangdongensis. The sequence continues at coordinate 29,543 of NZ_JBFYGN010000012.1, forward strand.
AGCTTTGACGGCGCTGATGCCAAAGCTCATGGTCAGTTGGGCCTCGTGAGGCAGGACGGTGTTGTCGGCGCCGAGCTCGAGCCGGATGCGCTGGGCCAGGCGCCCCGCGCCTGCAAGATCGATGCACTTCAGCAGCAGCACAAACTCTTCTCCGCCAAAGCGCGCCACCAGATCGGGGCTGCGCACATTGCGCTGCAGTGTGGCCGACACCAGCTGCAGCACCCGATCGCCGCGCTCATGTCCCCAGCCGTCGTTGATGCGTTTGAAGTGATCGATGTCGCCGGCCAGAATGGCAATGGGGTGCAGGCGCTGGTCCGCCAGCCGCAGCCTGGCGGCTTCGTTGAAGGCCCGGCGATTCAGTGTCTTGGTCAGGGCATCGTGGTCGCGTTCGCTGCGCAGCTGGCTGACGATGTCGCGCATGGTGACTGCGCATATCAGCACGGTGAAGAGCAGCGCGAAGAACAGCACGCTCATCAAGGTGGTGGCCCAATACAGGGAGTTGGGCTGCATGGCGCCGCCGAGGCCCGTGTGTCCCCAGAGCGAGACCAGCAGGGGCCGCGCCATGGTGAAGAGCGCATATGTGATGTAGGACCAGAGCAGGGTTTGATTGAGCCAGTCCTTGGCGCGGGGCTTCTTGAAGACATCGGAGACCGGAAGCAGAAGAATCAGCGCAATGCCGAGGTTGAACGAATACAGTCGGTCCCAGAAGTTTTGGTCGATATGGGTGAAATAGAAAAGCGCCGCCAGGGCCACCAAGCCTATCAGCAGCGCAAGTCCGGGGTGGGTGGATACCCGCCTGCGCTCCGCAAAGCTTCGGGCCAGGCACCATGAGCCCAGCAGGTAGAGCGTGCCGATGCCGGTGGCGTGATGATCGAGGTCCTCGGGAGATAGCAGGCTGCGAATGCCCAGGTACAGCGCCGTCAGCGCGTATGCCGAGCATAGCCAGAGCAGAAAACGCTGCTGGCGCTGGTTGAGCCAGCAGATGCCGAGCAGGCCGGCGAGAAACAGCATGGCCAGGGACGGCGCGAGCAGGAAGATGCGGTCGTCGGCGGCCGACATCTCATTGCCTATGCTGGCGATACAGATCACGCACATAGAGCAGCCCCCTGTCGTCTCAAGCCTTGCGCATCCCTTGGCTAAGGTTCACGGATGCCGCTGCTTTTTTGATTCTTGGGCACATAAATTTTCAAATGCTTGCAACTGCCGACGGTTTGTCCGGTGATTGTGGAGGCCAAGGAAAACATGGGGTTTATTGGCACAAAGCTGCAGCATTGCAGGCATTGACACTGCGCGAGCCAGAGCCTCCAGGCAATGACTTTTTTGAACCAGGCATGGGGCTGCCGGCGAAGAGGCGCCGCGGTCTGGCAGTCCACCGTGCGCCCGGATATTGTCTGAAGAGCCTGTTTCAGGAGCTGGCGGAAAAAGCAAAGCTCGCTCGGCGGCGGGCTGGAGGAGAGGGGGCGGAAAGGAATTAGATGCCAAGAAACTGGAATGGGGCAGATGGCTGGAATTGCTTGGTGGCGTCTCCGGAAAAAGTGTGATTCTGGTTCTGTCCCAGATCGAGTTTGAGGACCTTGCCGCTGCTCCGGTCAAAGTCCAGTGCCTTGAGGTCGATCCAGAAGGTGTTGGGTGTCAGCGCCGACTCGAAAAAGTACAGCTTGCGCTGGTGGTCGAAGACGGTGCGCCAGCGTGTGGATGAGATATTGGGTTCTTCCGGCGTGTTCAGGCCGTAGGGCACGGATACATTGCGAATCACGCTGAAAACGCTGGCCAGAGCCTTGTTGGGGTCTGGGTCCTTGGGGATTGCATTGACATAGAACGAGGCGCGTGCAAAGCGGTCTGCGGCCCGGTTGGTGCCGGGCAGCATGGTGGTGCCGCCGATCTGCTTCCAATATGTGTTGAGCGCCAGCTGCTGCTCGAAAACCGGTGAGTTGGTCATGACCTGATACTGCCGGCTGTGGTGGATGACTTGGCGGCCGCCGATATATTCCACAATCGCGCTGTCGCCGCTGGCGTCGGATATGGACAGGTGCAAGGTGGTGAGCCGGTTTTCTCCGGGGACATTATCGGAGACTATGGTGAATGGCTGCTTTTGCAGGGCCGCTATCGCCTCTTGAACCGTAGCGAAGTTATCCAGCACATATTGCGCCCAGGCGGCAATTGTCAGGCCGGGCTTGCTGCCGGCATCGAACGAGGGATATTGCGATTCGACCAACCACAGCAGATTGGCATTCAGCCCGGCTTCGTTGACGCCATCGGTGGTCGATATATCGTAGCCCGAGGTGATAACGCTACCGTATTTGGAGGTCCAGCGAACGGTATTGGCACCCGTCTGGCCGGATCGCTCCATGCCGCGCGGCAATACCCAGAGGTTGCTGACGATATCGCTTTTCCAATCCATGGAGCGGGCCGTGATCACCTGGCCATTGGCTCCATGAAAAACCAGCCGGGTGCAGGCCCATGCGCTTCCTGCGGCCGCCAGGCCGGAAGCTCCAATCAGCAAGGCCGCCAGCGTTTGGCTGATGCGTGGCATGCGCTTTTTCATCCATTACTCCTAAATAAAAAATGCGGAAGCACTGTCCGCTATATGCGGCCTTGGCTGCATAAAACCCGGTTACAGTTTCTTCTCCTGCGCCTGAGTGAATCCAGTCAAGGCTTGGATTAATCCACGATGTTAACTGTAAAGCATACAGTGCCGCGTCTGTATTCCTGGTGAATATCAGAGCCTGCCGCTGGGAAGTACATCAAATTTCAGATGAGCGGAGACATGAGAAAAACGCCAGCCAATATCATTTCCGGTATTGGCTGGCATATCCGGGCAATATCGGTCCAGAAAAGCGCTGGGTTTGAGGTCCCCGGCAGCAGAAGCCGTGTGATTAACTCGGACCATGCCATGGGGACGGGGCTGAGCTGCCAAAGCAGGGATGCGGTGCGGCACATGTCCGGGCATGCCGGGTGACAGTTGCATGCCCACCCGGCTCGGGAGCGGTCGGGGCATTCAGCCGGCATGTGCTGCAGCCCGGGCATCAAGCCAGGCAAAGCGCCATGATGAATGCCTGCGACCCGGGCCTCGGCATGGAACATGCCTACGCCTGCCGCGGTCCATGCAGATGCAGGCCTGAGGAAAGACTAGGCCTGCAGCGTGTGCTCGTTGCGGGCCATGCGCTCGAGCGCCGCGCAGACATCGGCCATGCGGCCGGAGATCAGCAGGCATTCGGGCTGCTTGCGCGGCTCGCGCTGTACGATTTTCAGCACGCGCGGCTCTTGCCTATCCAGGGCTTCGGTCTGCAAGGGCAGGGTCAGTTGTGCATTGAGCGGCAGCGCCTTGGCGCTGCTGCGCTGGCGTTTGCGGCTTTTGCGCATGGTGAAGACATTGTCGGGAGAGGCCGTGACCGGATCCTCGTGCACATCGCGGACCAGATGCGCACGATTGGCAGGCATGGCTGCGGGGAAGGCTTTCAGCCCCAGGCGGCTCAAAGACAGCAAAGGTGCGGCGAATCCCATTTGGCAACTCCTCTCGATAGCCTTGCGGCATGGATAAGGGCAGGATTGCAGTTATCGGGCAAAGCTCCGCCCAGGGCGAAGCAAACCGACTTCGCGCCTACCACCTGGACTGGAGAGGGATCGGGACTCGGCGTACCGTTCAGGCCGCGCCGATGGATGGCATCACATGAACATGCTGTTGCGGATCAGGCCCACGGCCAGGCCTTCAATGGCAAAAGGCTCTTCGGGCGCCACATGGATCACCTTGTAATCGGGGTTTTCCGGCAGCAACTCAATACCTTGCGGGGTGCGCTTGAAGCGCTTGACGGTGACATCGTCGCCCAGGCGGGCGACCACGATCTGGCCGTTGCGCGCCTCATGGGTGGCTTGCACGGCCAGCAGGTCGCCGTCCATGATGCCGGCGTCGCGCATGGACATGCCGCGCACCTTGAGCAGATAGTCGGGCTTGGCGGCGAACAGACCGGGCTCCACCGAATAGCTTTGGTCTATATGTTCCTGGGCCAGAATGGGCGAGCCAGCGGCCACACGGCCCACCAGGGGCAGGACCAGAGGTGCCAGCGCCGTCAGCGGCAGCGCAAAGCTGGTGCCGCGTGCGGCATTGATGTTGCGCACGGTATCGGCCCGCAGGCGGATGCCGCGCGAGGTGCCGCTGACCAAGTCGATCACGCCCTTGCGGGCCAGGGCCTGCAGGTGTTCCTCGGCGGCATTGGCCGATTTGAAGCCGAAGGTGCTGGCAATCTCGGCCCGTGTGGGCGGCGCGCCGGTGCGGGCGATGGTGGACTGAATGAGATCCAGAATCTGCTGCTGGCGGGGAGTGAGCTTGGGATGGTCTAGCATGTCTGGCTTCCGGTCGTTCAGTAGGCTGGGCCTAAGCTGGAATTCTGATCTGTTGGTTTATACAGTACCTGTATTTTTAACCAGTTTTTTGCGGAGAGCAAGTGGCACAACCAAAGATTGTGATTTTGGGGACGGGTGGAACGATCGCGGGCCAGGCCCAGGCCAGCACCCAGGGTGTGGGCTACCGGGCAGGGCAGATCAGTGTGGCGGGGCTGCTTGCGGCCGTGCCGGACCTGTCCCAGCTGGCTGCGGGCCGAACCGGAGCCATGCTGGAGGCCGTGCAACTGGCCCAGATCGACAGCAAGGACATGGACTGGAGCGTGTGGCGCAGCCTGTTGCAGGCCGTGAAGGCGGCGCTGGACGATGCGGACACACAGGCCGTGATCATCACCCATGGCACGGACACGCTGGAGGAAACCGCCTGGCTGCTGCAGGCGCTGCTGCAGCCGGCCAAGCCCGTGGTGCTGACCTGTGCCATGCGCCCCGCGACCTCGCTGCAGGCCGATGGTCCGCAAAACCTGCGCGATGCCGTGGCCGTGGCCGCGGATGGGGGGGCGGGCGTGTGGGTGGTGGCGGCGGGCGAGGTGCATTCGGCGCGCCGGGTGCTCAAGGTCCATCCCTATCGCTTGAATGCGCTGCATTCCTATGAAGGCGGGCCTTGCGCCTATGTGGAAGAGTCCAGGGTGCGCTGGATTGCCGGGGTGGCCGCGCGCGCGCCCTGGGGCGAGCAGCGTCTGCAGAAGCTGTTGGCTTGCGAGGCTCTGCCCTGGGTGGAGATTGTGCAGTCGGGCGCCTTGCAGGGCGAGCGGGCGGTACAGGCGCTGGTAGGTGCCGGGGTGCAGGGGCTGGTGGTGGCGGGCACCGGCAACGCCACTATCCATCGGGATCTGCTGCAGGCCCTGCTGCGGGCCAGAAGCCAGGGCGTGGTCGTGTGGCTTGGCACGCGCTGCCTGGAAGGGCAGGCCGTGGGCCAGGGGGGGCTACCCGCTGGATCGGAACACGATGAAATTCCGGCACAACTGCTCAAGGCCGGCGACGAGACAGGTCTGGACTGCGTGCTGCTGCCGCCCAGCAAGGCCCGCGTGGCCTTGATGCTGGCCCTGGCTTCAGGCTCCTGAGATGGACGCGGATGGCGCTTGCCCTGTGGGGGCCGGAAAACAAAAAAGCACCTGAGAAGGTGCTTTTTTGCGGAGGTGGGCAAGGCCGGCTTACTCGGCCAGAGCGGCCAGGGCGCGCGCGGTGATCTCTTCCACCGTGCCCGTACCGCTGATGGCGCGGTACTTGGGGGCGGCAGCGGCATCGGCCTTGGCCCAGTTGCTGTAATAGTCCACCAGGGGACGGGTCTGGTTGCTGTAAACGTCCAGGCGCTTCTTGACGGTTTCTTCCTTGTCGTCTTCGCGCTGCACCAGGGGCTCGCCGGTCACGTCGTCCTTGCCTTCGACCTGGGGCGGGTTGAACTTGACGTGGTAGGTGCGGCCCGATGCGGGGTGGCTGCGGCGGCCGCTCATGCGCTCGACGATGGCTTCAAACGGCACGTCGATTTCCAGCACATAGTCCAGCTTCACGCCGGCGGCCTTCATGGCATCGGCCTGGGGGATGGTGCGGGGGAAGCCGTCGAACAGAAAGCCCTTGGTGCAGTCGGGCTGGGCAATGCGCTCCTTGACCAGATTGATGATCAGATCATCGCTGACCAGCTGGCCGGCATCCATCACGGCCTTGGCCTGCAGACCCAGGGGGGTGCCGGCCTTGACGGCTGCACGCAGCATGTCGCCAGTGGAGATTTGAGGGATTCCGTACTTTTGGCAAATAAAGGCCGCTTGGGTGCCTTTGCCGGCGCCAGGCGCACCCAACAAAATCAGTTTCATGGAAATCCTTGAGGAGAGTAGAAATTCTTGCTTGCCGGAGGAGGCGGGTGGTCGCCTGTAGTCCTCCAGCTATATTTTTTCGCGAGCAAGGATAGCACGCACAAGGCCAACGCTGGCTTACACGGCCCAGTCAAGACTGTCGCCCGTGCAGCCGATTGGCGGCATGCATTCGCTGCAAACACGATGGCTGCAGTTGTAAGCCACGCAGGCTGTAGACCGCATGTGCTGTTCGGACTAAGCGGAAAGTATAGCTTTGAGCGCTTGTCCGACCTGGGGTTGGGCACTTTTCAAGGGTGGCCCGGATCAGGCGATTGGCGGAGCCTAGCCGGCAAAGATCGCGCGCACGCGCTCCAGATCCTCGGGCGTGTCCACCCCGGCCCCCGGCGCCTGCGGCGTGAGATGCACGGCGATGCGGTGACCGTGCCACAGCGCGCGCAGCTGCTCGAGCTGCTCCATGGCCTCGGTGGGGGCCGGAGCCAGCTGCGGAAACGCGCGCAGAAAACCGGCCTTGTAGCTATAGATGCCAATATGGCGCAGCGGTGTGAAACCTGTGTGACCGGCCCGGGGCGCTGCCGTATGCCACCACTCTTCGTCGCCATGGTCGCGCGAGAAGGGGATAGGCGCGCGGCTGAAATAGCTGGCCAGGCCCTGGGCATCGCACACCACCTTCACCACATTGGGGTTGCGGTAGTCGGCCAGGCTGTGGATGGGGTGGGCGGCCGTGCCCATGCTGGCTTCGGGCCGCGCTGGCAGCAGCCGGGCCACGGCATCGATCAGGGCTGGGTCTATCAGGGGCTCGTCGCCCTGAACGTTGACGACCACGTCGTCGCCCGACAGGCCCAGCTGCTCGCAGGCCTCGGCCAGGCGGTCGCTGCCGCTGGGGTGGTCCTTGCGGGTCAGAATCGCTTGCACGCCATGGCGGGCGCAGGCGGCCACGATGCTTTCATCGTCGCCGGCCACCACGCAGCGCGCCGCGCCGGCCTGGGCCGCGCGCTGGGCCACGCGCACCACCATGGGCAGGCCGGCGATATCGGCCAGTGGCTTGCCGGGCAGGCGGGTTGAAGACAGGCGGGCCGGGATCAGTACCGTATAGCTCATGGCTTATTGCTTGTCGTCTTCCAGTTCTTCGTCGGACAGTGTGCGGGCTTCGTTTTCCAGCAACACGGGAATACCGTCGCGCACGGGGTAGGCCAGGCGCGCGCTGTGGCTGATCAGTTCCTGGCGCTCGCGGTCAAAGCGCAGAGGGCCCTTGGTGACGGGGCAGACCAGCAGTTCAAGAAGTTTGGCGTCCATGGAGTATTCCTGCAAACAAGAGGTGGGCGGCAGCCAGGGCGGCCGCAACAGATGGTTCAATGATAGTCAGGCCGCGCCGCCTCGAGCGCAAACCGCGGCCAGTTTGGCGTCCAGCAGCTCCCAGAAGGCCTGCGGCAGCTGCAGCTCCAGCGGTACGGCCCAGGCTTCGGGGTGATTACGCCAGAGCTTGACCGCATCTTTTTCGGTGCAAATCAGCGGCTGGTCTTTTTCCAACTTGCGTGAGAAGCTCTCAAAATCGTAGTGGTCCGGCAAGGCCTGGGTAGCGGTCGGTGCGATGCCGCAAGCGGTCAGCATGGCAAAAAAGGATTCGGGCCGCGCCACGGCGGCCACGGCTTCCACCTTCTGGCCCGCAAAATCCGCAAGCGGCCGGCTTTCGCCCCGGCCGTTGCGGGCACTCGCGGCCAGCTGTCGCTGCAGCGCAAAGACCGGGGCCTGGCCCTGGGGTTCGGGCGGGCGGCCCGCATACAGGGTCGCAGTGACGGGGCGTGGCCAGGGTTCGCGCAGCGGCCCCGCGGGCAGCAGAAAGCCGTTGCCCAGGCCTTCGTCGTTGAACACGCACAGTTCCACATCGCGGGCCAGCGCCAGATGCTGCAGGCCGTCGTCGCTGACAATCACATTCACCTGCGGGTATTTGCGGCGCAGAGCGCGCACGGCCTCCAGGCGTTGGGCGGCCACGAATACCGGCACGCCGGTGCTGCGCGACAGCAGGGCGGGCTCATCGCCCACGGCGCTGGCGGGGCTGTCGGCCAGGGCCTCGCGGCAGTCCGAGGTCTGGCGGCCGTAGCCGCGCGAGATGATGCCGGGCCGCCAGCCACGGGCTTTCAGATGCGCGACCACGGCCTGGGTCACGGGAGTCTTGCCCGCGCCGCCCGCAATCACATTGCCGACCACGATGACGGGCAGGCCCGCGCTTTGCTGGCCCTGGCGCATGCGCCTGGCGTTCCAGCCCTGCAGCGCTCCATAGAGCAAGGAAAACGGCCACAGCAGCCAGGCGCCCAGGCCTCGCCGGCGCCAGAGGGCGCGCAAGCCGGTCTGCCGGGAGCTGTTGCTGGAGGAGGTCTGGAGCATGTTGGATGTCTATCGGGTAGCCGCCGATCATACGGCGGCTGTCGGTGCGCTGATGCCGGTCTGCTCTCAGCAACTGAAGGGGTAGAGCAGCTGCGAAGACAGGCTGCCGTCCTGCTGCAGCATCCAGCGCTTGTCTCCCCGGCGAACCGATACAAAGCCGCAACCCATGTTGTGGAATGCATCGAAGTTGCGTTCGGGTACATCCTGTCCTTCGGGCGTGACGAGGCGGTAGGGCGGCTGTCTCGTTGTTTGCAGCAGCAGCGCGCCGCCGTCAAGCGCATACACCAGCGCTCCATCAACGTCGGTGGCGATGCGCTCCAGTGTGAGGAGATGGTCGCCCGTCAACTGCTTGCGGTAGATCTGTGTCCTGCCGTCGCTGGAGTAAGCGAAGTAGCGTGCGCTGCGCACCGATTTGCGCAGGCAGGCGCCGGCCGGCAGGGCAGATTCCAGCAGCGGCTGGAGTGCCTGGTTGTACAGCCGGCACGGACCATCGGCGTTTTTTCCGTGCGCATCGCGGCTCAATTCCTGAGTCTGAATCACGAGCGGATCACTGTCGGGCGACAGTCTGGCGTTGTCCTGTGCGTACCACCCGTGGATGAAGCTGATGCTGTCGAAGCGCGGCAGCGCAATAGGGCGGCCGTCCAAGGTGTGCAGGTGCAGACCGTCTTGATCCAGGGCCAGCAGATAGCTGGCAGCCGACCTGTCGTTGCCGAGAGTGAAGTCGCTGATCTGATCGACGCCTTCCCAGCTCGGTGCCAGCACTTCGCGCAGAGTGCGCAGGTCCAGAAGACCGATGCCTGCCGACGGGGTGACGGCCACGATGGCCCTTTCCGTCGCTGCTATTTGGGTGTTGGCGGACGAAATTTTTGCCTGGCTATACCTCGCGAGGTATTGGTGCGGGGAGGCGGCCATGAGCTGGCCATTAACGAACAGCAAATAGGAAAAAGCGCCGCTGCTTTCCTCGGGACCGGAGACCTTGCGTTTGAGGCGCGCGCTCTGCGGCGGGAGATCCCAGCCGTCGGATTCGAGCTTCTCGAAGGCCGGCACGTCGAGCTGCTGGCCGCGCGCATCGAACAGGTCGCCGCAACCTTGGCGATAGGCCGCAAAGCCGACGGCACTGCCTCCCAGCGACACGGTTTCAATGGATTCGAACTCGACGCGGCGTCCGGCCCCCCGGGCATGCCTGAAGACATAGCGCGATGTGCCATCGCGGTGCCTGGTTTTGCTTACCGCCGCAAACCAAGCCCTGTCGCGCTCCAGCGCACCTTTGTAGCCGGTGGGCTGGTAGCCGTCGTAGGGCTGCGCGAGCGCTTGGCTTTGCGCATTGGGTACGCAGGCCGTAATTTCACCGGCTTTGTGCGCGACAGTGCGGCCCCAGGCCGGCGCGGCAAGGGAGGCCAGCATGGCCGTGCGCAGGAGCAGATGCTTCATGAGAGTTTCGCGCTGGACGCCAGTTGCCGACGGCTCGGGCGGACCGGGGAAGCCTATTTGGCCTGGCCGGCTGCCGTAGAGGACTGGGTCGCAAAGGTGATCTGCGACAGACCCGCGCGGCGCGCGGCTTCCATCACCGTCACCACCGACTGGTGGGGGGCCGTGGCATCGGCGCTGATGATGACGATGCTGTCCTTGCCGGCGGCTGCGGCGCCGGCGAGTGCGGCCGTGACTGCGGAGACGCTGCGTTCGTCCAGCGCCTGTTTGTTGACGGCGTAGCGGCCATCGGCAGCCACGGCAACAATGATTTCCTTGGGCCGGTCGCGCTGCTGCTCGGCATCGGCCACGGGCAGGGTCAGCTGCAGTTCGGTGAACTTGCTGTAGGTAGTGGAGAGCATCAGAAAGATCAGCACTACCAGCAGCACGTCGATGAAGGGGATCAGATTGATCTCGGGCTCATCGCGGTGGCGGGGACGGAAGTTCATGGTGCGCGCTTTCCGCTTACTTGGACAGCTTCAGGCGGGCCAGATGGCGGACGAACTGCTCGGAAGCCAGCTCCATGCCCAGCAGATAGGCATCCACGCGGGCGCGGAAGTAGCGCCAGAAGATCAGCGTGGGTATGGCCACGATCAGGCCGAAGGCGGTGTTGTACAGCGCAATCGAGATGCCATGCGCGAGCTGTGCGGGGTTGCCGCCGCCCGCAGCGCCGGCGCCCGATTGGGAGCCGAAGATCTCGATCATGCCGATCACCGTGCCCAGCAGGCCCAGAAGAGGAGCTGCCGAGGCAATGGTGGCCAGGGCGCTCAGATATTTTTCAAGCTTATGGGCAGCGGCACGGCCGGCGCCTTCCATGGCGGCGCGCACCTCGTCCTCATTGCTTTCCGGGTGGGTCTGCAGCATGCGCAGGCCCGTGGCCAGCACCTCGCCCAGGGCCGAGCTCTGGGCCAGCTGCTGCGTGGTTTCGCTGCTGGGCAGCTCCCGCGTAGAGACGGAAATTGCCTCGTCCAGCAGATTGGGCGGAGCCACCTTGGCCGTCTTGAGCGAGGCAAAGCGTTCAAAAACCAGGGCCAGGGCCAGAATGGAGCAGGCAATCAAAGGCCAGATCGGCCATCCTGCGGCTTGTATGATCGACAGCAACTTTGCTCTCCCTCGTCGTTCGAAATTGCAGTCGGCGATTATCACCCAGCGATGCGGCTGCTTTGACCGTAATCGACAGCGCATTTGCGCCTGCTCAGAGCGCATGCGGCTGGCAGGGCGCCTGCCGCGGCTCTTTCAGCCCGGCGGCTTGTGCGCCTACACGCGTATAGCACAGCTTTTGTGGATAACTTTGTGCTCTTTTGCGCCGCACGCGGCGGCTGCAGGGCCGAGGAATCGGCTGGTTACGAGTGTGTCGACTCGGTGAATCAGTAATTGATGATTGAAATCAATGGCTTGCATTCTGTTTGTAGCCTGCTTGATGAGCCGATAGGGATTTTGTCGCCGAGAAGGCTGCACGCCGACATCTGTGGAAAATTCAGCCCGAGCCAGACCTTGTAAACACCGCATGAATTCAATCTTTGAAAGCCCGAGCCCAGCAGCCGCGCCGCGCGTATGGGAAGTTGGCGCTCTATGCCACGCCATTGGCGATGCCTTGCAGGCCCGCTTCAACCCCGTGGCCGTGCGCGGCGAACTCAGCGGCTTTTCGCGCGCCGCCAGCGGGCATTGCTATTTCAACCTCAAGGACGCCAGCGGCCAGCTGCGCTGCGCCATGTTCCGCCGCGCGGCCGACCATCTGGGCTTCGCGCCACGCGATGGCGAACTGGTCGAAGTGCGTGGGCGGCTGGGCGTCTACGAGCAGCGCGGCGATCTGCAGCTGGTGGTGGAGAGCATGCAGCGCGCGGGCCAGGGCGCGCTGTTCGAGCAGTTCCTGCGCCTCAAGGCCCAACTGGAAGCCGAAGGCCTGTTCGAGCCCGCTCGCAAACGTCCGCTGCCCGCGCTGCCGCGCGGCATAGGCGTGGTCACCTCGCTGGGGGCGGCGGCGCTGCACGATGTGGTCACGGCGCTGCGCCGGCGCGTGCCGCATATCCCCGTGCTCATTGTCCCGGCCCTGGTACAGGGCGCGCAGGCGCCTCAGTCCCTGGTCCAGGCGCTATCAAAGTTGTATCGGATGGCGCAGGATGGGCAAGCGACACAGCGCGACCCGGCTGCTGGTGATGGCCCCATCATCGACACCATCTTGCTGGTGCGCGGCGGCGGCTCGCTCGAGGACCTCTGGGCCTTCAACGACGAGCAGCTGGCACGCACCATAGTGCAAAGCCCGGTGCCGTTGATCAGCGGGGTGGGGCACGAGACCGACTTCACCATTGCCGACTTCTGCGCCGACCTGCGCGCGCCTACGCCTACCGCGGCGGCGGAGCTGGTGGCCCAGCCGCGCGAGGTCTGGCTGGGGGCACTGGATCTGCTGCAGGGCCGGCTGGACAACGCCGTCCAGCGCCTGCTGGACAGGCAGGCCCAGCGCCTGGACCTGGCGGCCCAGCGCCTGGGCCGCCCCAGCGAGCAGCTGGCCCGCAATCGGCTGCAGCTGGCCCGGCAGGCGCAGCGGCTGCGGCATGCAATGCTTCTGAAATTGCAGCGGCTGACGCAGAACCAGCAAGCGTTGCAGAGCCATTTTCCTCAGGTCCTGCAGCGCGGCCTGGAGCAGCAGAGGCAAAAGCTGGAGCGCATGGACCTGCGCCTGCAGCTGCTGGACCCGCGTCTGGTGCTGCAGCGCGGCTATGCGCTGCTCAGCGATGAGCAGGGCAGGCCTGTCACCCAGGTGCGGCAGGCGCCGCCGGGCGCGGCCCTCAAGGCGCAGCTGTCGGACGGTACGGTTGATGTGGTGGTCACGCAGCCGCGCCTGCTGTGATGCGCATGGGCCGATTTGACCTCAGAGTTAACCGGGTTCTTGATCAGGTCTCTTTTGCCGCCGGGGCGCTCAATGGCGGAAAGTCCAGAAGCGACAGGCATCGGAGCGTGAGCGGCTGCTCAGGGTCTGCCGCCGAATAGTCCTGTTGAACGGCGTTCGGGCCCCGAGTTCTTTCTACAATGGCTTGGTTAGTGCAATACTTGACGGCTGTAGTACAGCAATGTGCCAGCCGGCCTTGCAAGCACAACGGTCATCGCCCGCGTCCCTCAGCCTTTATGAGGGCGCGAGACTGCCCCATATTTCAACCACGAGGAAAACCATCATGGAACGCACTCTGCCCCCACTGCCTTATGCCATCGACGCACTGGCACCGTTTGGCTACAGCCAGGAAACCCTGGAGTATCACCATGGCAAGCACCACAACGCCTATGTGGTGAACCTGAACAACCTGCAAAAGGGCACCGAGTTTGAAAACATGGAGCTCGAAGACGTGGTCAAGAAGTCTTCCGGCGGCATCTATAACAACGCGGCCCAGATCTGGAACCACACGTTCTTCTGGAACTGCATGATCCCCAACGGAGGCGGCGCTCCCAGCGGCGCTCTGCTGGACGCCATCAACAAAAAGTGGGGCAGCTTCGACGAGTTCAAGAAGGCCTTCCAGGCTTCGGCCGTGGGCAACTTCGGCTCCGGCTGGACCTGGCTGGTCAAGAAGGCCGACGGCTCCGTGGACATCGTGAACACCGGCGCTGCTGGCACCCCCCTGACCACCGCCGACAAGGCTCTGCTGACCGTGGACGTCTGGGAACATGCCTACTACATCGACTACCGCAATCTGCGTCCCAAGTTTGTCGAGACCTTCCTGGAAAAGCTGGTGAACTGGAAGTTCGCCGAAGCCAACTTCGCGGCTTGATGACAGTATCCGGGCCCGGCCCGCATGGGTGCGGGCACGATCTGTCGCCATGAATAAAACCTCCGCAAGGAGGTTTTTTCATTTCCGCAGCGGCACAGCTGCGCAGAGCTCAGGGCCGAGAGCCGAGGCTTGATCCCGCAGGCGAATACGAGTCCAATCGTTCGATGAAGTGAGATGCATGCGCGGCACTGCATGCGCAGCCATGAAGCGGCTGGCTTGCGGGCGCCCATCGGTCCAGGTTTTCCGGATTGGGGAGAGCGAAGATGGTCAGCAAGAACACGATCTGCCTCTGGTTCGCCGGCGAGGCATTGGAAGCCGCGCAGTTCTACGCGCAGACATTCCCCGACAGTGCGGTGAACGCCGTCCATCACGCGCCTGGCGACTATCCCGCAGGCAAGCAGGGCGATGTTCTGACGGTCGAGTTCACGCTGATGGGCATCCCGTGCCTGGGCCTGAACGGAGGGCCGGCATTCAAGCACAGCGAAGCGTTCTCGTTCCAGGTCGCGACCGACGACCAGGCCGAAACCGATCGCTTGTGGAACGCGATCGTGGAAAACGGCGGCCAGGAAAGCGCCTGCGGCTGGTGCAAGGACCGCTGGGGCCTGTCGTGGCAGATCACGCCGCGCGTGCTGAGCGCCGCCATCGGCGATTCCGACGGCGCGGCGGCCAAGCGCGTGTTCGAAGCCATGATGGGAATGAAAAAGATCGATATCGCCGCGATCGAAGCGGCGCGGCTCGGTTGATGCCAGCGGCGCGGGCTGTCCCGTTGCCGCAGTGCCAAAGCCATGTGGAGCCGAATTCCGCCTTTCAGGAGCCATCGAGATGAGCAAAATCGCGTTCTGCCTCGCTGGGTTGTCCGCCGTGGCCTGCCTGCACCAGGCCCAGGCCGCCGAGTGGACGATGGATACGGCCGCGGGCAACCGGCTCGAGTTCATTGCTACCTTTGAGCAGGCGCCTGCAACCGGGGTCTTCAAGGACTTCGCGGTGCGGCTTGATTTCGACCCTGAAAAGCCGGCCGGCGGACATCTGGACGTGAGCATCCGTGTGGCCAGTGCGGACATGGCCAGCGTCGACATCAACAAGGCGATCGCGACGCGGGATTGGTTCGACTTCGCCCGCTATCAGCAGGCCGAATTCCATACCGACGATATCCGCCGCCTGTCCGGAGATGCCTCCGCCGGTCGCTATCTGGCGCGCGGCGTCCTCACCCTGAAAGGCGTGCGGCAGCCGGTGGAGGTGCCGTTTGCCTGGATGGCGGTGGGCGCTGGTGCCATGCTGGAGGGCGAGTTCGTGCTGCAGCGCGCGGCCTTCG
This sequence comes from Comamonas guangdongensis, assembly GCF_041079535.1. Taxonomy (NCBI): domain Bacteria; kingdom Pseudomonadati; phylum Pseudomonadota; class Betaproteobacteria; order Burkholderiales; family Comamonadaceae; genus Comamonas; species Comamonas guangdongensis. The sequence continues at coordinate 44,668 of NZ_JBFYGN010000012.1, forward strand.
GCATAGGCACGGGGGAATGGGCGGCCACCGATACCGTGGGCGCCGATGTGAAGGTGAAGTTTCGCGTCAAGCTGAATAAGCCGCTATGAAATTCCGTGCGCAGCTGGTCCTGGCCTTGACGGCGCTGCTCGCGGCCTGCGCGCAGCCGGAGCACGGGCCGCAGCCGGTCACCGCATCGACCTCGGCGCCAGCAGAGTTTCCCGCCGCGGCCTATGCGCAGGTCGCGGCCCAGAGGCAGAAGGTGCTGAGGGTCGATCCCGCGCTTTCGCAGATCGCCATCACCGTGCGCAGCGGCGGGCCCCTGGCCAGGCTGGGGCATGACCATGTGGTCTCCAGCCGCGAACTCCAAGGCTATGTGGCGCCCGAGCAAGGCCGGGCCGACCTGTATCTTGCGCTGGACAGCCTGTCGGTAGACGAGCCGGCGCTGCGCGCCGAGGCCGGCTTCGACACCCAGCCCAGCGCGGCCGACATCGCCGGAACCCGCGCCAATATGCTGACCAAGGTGTTGCAGACACGGCAGTTTCCTTTTGTACTCATCCATGTGCGCGCCGCCCCGGCCGCGGCGGGCGCTGTGCCGTTGGCGGTGGACATCACGCTGCACGGCGTCACGCGCAGCTTCAGTGTGCCGGCGGACATCGAGCGCGACGGCCACGGATTGAGAGTCCATGGCCGCCTGGCTTTCGATCAATCCGTTTTCGGCATCGCGCCTTTCTCGATTCTGGGCGGGGCGATCCAGGTTCAAGACCGGGTCGAACTGCGCTTTGATGTGCGCGCCAGCGAGCGCCCGGCGGTGCCATGAGCGCTCGCGGCCTTGTCGTTCGCTGGACTATGCCGCTCCTGCTCTGGGTCTGCCATGCGGCATGGACGCAGGAACTCAGCATAGAGACCTCGGACAGCAGCGGAGTGATCATGGTGAGCGCCTCGGCCGACATGAGAGTCCAGCCGGCCACGGCCTGGAGCGTGATTTCCGACTACGACCATCTGGCTGACTTCCTGCCCAATATGCGCAGCTCGCGCGTAGTTCAGCGCAACGGCAACCAGCTGGTATTGGAGCAGACCGGAGTGTTCGGCTTTCTGTTCTTTCAGCAGCCTATCCAGGTCAGGCTGGCCGTGACCGAATCGCCGCCGCGGCGCATCGTTGCGCATGCCGTGGGCGGCAATCTCAAGCAGATGGATGGCAGCTATACGCTGGAGACTCTGCCCGATGGCAAAGTTCGGCTCTCATACGCGGGCCGTCTGCTGCCCGACTTCACGATCCCGCCATTGGTCGGCAAGCTGGTGGTGCGCAAAATACTGGCGCGGCAATTTGTCGCCCTGGTGGGCGAGATCCTGCGGCGCGAAGCGCGGGCCGCACCGCAGACGCCGCCGGCTCAAGCGCAATAGGGCAGGCCGGGGTGAGAATTGGAGGCCGTAGATCAGTGCCTGACGATGGGCTCTGAGGCCGGCTGGCAATAGTCGGAGGGTACGGTCCAGACCTCGGGCTGCAGGCCGCCCGGGCCTCCCTGCGACTGGCGGATGCCTTGGGGCGTGCCAAACCACAGGGCCAGATGATCCTCAGGCGCCGCGCCGTCCTCGAACGAGCCCACGGCCAGCGGGCCATCGAACTCCACTAGATCGCCGCGCTTGAACATGCTCTGTCCATCCCCCCTATGTAGTTGCAGGCACTATAGCTTGTGACTTGCGCAGCCGCTGGACTCTGGATGGAGGCCGCTGATTGCCGGAGAGCTAGCGGGGTCGTCGGCGCCTGGATTGTTCGCAAGGCTGGCTATGGTCGCGGTGCAATTGGAGTCACATCGCCGGTTTGGCGCAGGATCCGGACCTCCGGCCATGATCCTGCTTCAGCATTTCGACACAAGCTTTGACCAGAGCCCCGATGTTCGAAACGGCCGAATCATTCGCTCCCGGCTAAGATGCATATCCGGACGCAGGCCTGATTGGCCGCGAGGTGTCTGGACGGAGGCAGGCGATGACACGAGTTCGCGTTGAGGGCTTCACCATCTCGCTAGACGGATATGGAGCCGGTCCCGATCAAGACCTCAACAATCCGCTGGGCGTTGGCGGGATGGAGCTGCACCAGTGGCTGCTCCCGACGCGTACCTTCCAGCAGACCCTGTTTGGCAAGGACGGCGGCACCGGCGGGGTCGACGACGATTTTGCGGCCCGCGGCTTTGAGAATGTCGGGGCCTGGATTCTGGGGCGAAACATGTTCGGCCCCATCCGTGGTTCCTGGCCTGACACCAGTTGGAAGGGCTGGTGGGGAGACAATCCTCCATATCACGTGCCGGCCTTCATCCTGACCCATCATGCTCGTCCCTCCATCGAGATGGAGGGCGGTACGACATTCCACTTCATCACCGGAGGCATTCGCGAGGCGCTGGCGCGTGCACGCGAGGCCGCTGCGGGACTGGATGTGCGAATCGGCGGCGGGCCACACACCATCCGGCAATATCTTCGCGAAGGCCTCGTCGATGAGCTGCACATTGCCATCGCACCGGTGCTGCTTGGCCAGGGGGAGTCGTTGTTCCAGGGGCTGGATATGCGGGCTCTGGGATACGAATGTGTGGAATTTGTGGCCTCGGAGAAGGCGACACATGTCGTTCTGCGGCGCAAGCAGCGTACGGCGGCCTAGGCCGGCTACGGGCTGGAGCCGTGGCTCTAGCCGGCTGCTCAGCGTTTGAATGAGCGCTGTCTTTCCAAGCAGGCCTTCGGCACGGCGACCACGGCCCCGGCCATCAACCTGCTGTGCATCGAAGAGAACCTCTCGGCCGCGCATTTGCGCGGCATCTGGAACCTATGTCGAGCAGCTGGATTGGGCCGCCTGCATCGACCGCTACGACCGCGCCCATACGCTCTTCTACATGGACCCACCGTATTGGGAGACCGAGGGCTACGGTGTGCCGTTTCCCTGGGAGCAATACGAGCTGATGGCCCAGAAGCTCAAGACGATCAAGGGCAAGGCCGTCATCAGCATCAACGATCACCCAGCGATCAGGGAGTGCTTCAAAGACTTTGAGATGGAGGCGCTCAAGCTGGACTACACCGTAGGCGGTGGCGCGAACCGGGTAGAGCGAGGAGAGCTGGTGATTTACAGCTGGGCCAGGAGCGAGGAGCCGGCAGGGCTGTTTTAAAGTGGAATGGCCGACTCGTGTCGGCCAGAAGCAGACTGCGACGGCGGTGAAAAACTATCCTTTAACGTCTTCCGGAACAATGACCGGGGGCCCGATTGATGACAGGGCCGGCTATCTGTGACGAGCCTTAGAAGCGATTTTTGGTCATTTCGCTCAGTTCTTCCGCGAAAAAGCTGTCCGGCGGGACAAAGAACTCGAAGTGCTCGTACAACGGTTTCGTCAGCGCCTTGACCGCCTCTGGCAAAAGCTCGCGAAGAACGTTTTGCGGAAACGACCCTGTCGTGCGAACAGTTGACTCGGCAGACTTGTATGGGGGAATGTGACGCCTGTAGTTGTGAGAGAACAGATGACGACCAGCAATGCAGTCCCACTCACACTCAACGAGCACTTCATAGGGCTGGTCGTACATAGCGTCGGCCAGGTCAAGAACCCGAAGAAGGAACTCACCAAGCCTCCAAACCGGGAGCGTAAGTTCAAAGAGGGTTCCGGGTTTGCCAAAACGACTTGGATCAAGTGAATCCTCGTGATAACCGCGGAGTAAGAAGAAGTTTCCGTTCTTAGGATCGATACGCCAGAAGTCTGCATATCCAACGCCTGGGTTGCTGATATCGGCAAGCCATGCCTCGATGCAACCGTCCACCAAGCGTGGCCTAGTCTTCTCATGGTTAAGAGTCACTAAGGCCGGCCAGCCTGTGTAGCGTCTAGCGCTTTCATTTATCTCCAGAATACGACGTGGGTCAAGGTTACGTGAAGTTCCGACAATACGTGCAGCAAAGGAGAAAGTGCCGTGGGTGATTTTCGACTGGTTTGATGCATCTAGAGCATCATTTAGTGCATTCCATTTCAGCTTCGCCTTTTCTGCGAATGCATGAAGAGTGTCTGCCTCTGTGGGGGGCGCCTGCGATGCCACTCCAGTGGCAAAAGTAGGTAAGAGGGCTCGGAGTAGGCTAATGTTCTCCTCACGCTGGTTCATGATCACGCGACGGAGTAGGGAATCCCATTCCCCCGCGTTCAATGGCCCTCGGCTTTCTGGACCAGGAGCCCGCACGTAGTAGACATGCTGCTTTAGGCTTCCTCCCGGCGTAGCGCTATCGGAGCGCACAGGTACCTTTGAAGTGCCTGCAATGCGAACGAGCGGGTACTCGTCGCCTGAGGTGGGGTGCCGCTGGAGAATAACCTCCACGTGGAATGGAGGCTCAGCGCGGCGCTTAACTATCGCGTTCAGCGCATCCGTCAAGTACGGCTCCAAAGAAGCAGGACGATTTTGGTCTGGACTAAGAGACTTGTCGTCATTCTCTTTGTAGCCGAACAGGAGGAAGCCACCACCGTGATTCTCCAATGCGATAAGAGCTTTAGCGACCACTCCTTGTGACTCGGCATCACTCATATCGAGCCATTGCTTAACCTCAAAATCGAGTGTCTCACGCGGACTTAAGAGCCAATCTTCGAAGCGCGAGTTGATGTCTCTATTAAGCATCTGGGTGACCACCATATCCTTTTACCCTTCGACCGCTGCCCCAGTCTGTGGACCCCGCTCTCCAAGTGGCTTGTGGCCTTGCAGTGCAAGAATGCAGTTGGATTGGATTCACAGGCGTATTTGTTACAAAAGTATAGTCTGTGCATCAACTAACCGCTTTGCAGCACTTCTCGGAGAGATCGCAAAGGGAGAGTTCAGCGACGGTCGCACACTAGCCAATAGACGACAAAACAACACATCGCATGATGTGATCGCTTGCTGATTTGTCAGCCTTGGTGCCAAAGGCTGTGCTACTTTGTGCCAAAGCTCGCGCAAATTTGTGCCAAAGGCCGCGCAACTGTGGGGGAGTGACCGTTTTGGCACAGAGTTGGAACCTGTGAAATTTCAGGTTTGCTAATGTTGATGCGGGCTTGTAGGCGATTTCGAGGGTGTTGAGCATGTTGGCAGCTTTGGCACCGATTGGGCCGACCAGAGGCATAAAACGGCCAAAATGGGCTGATGATGCGCCGATGGAATGTGGGGGGGGGAGGTGTGGCTTATGCTCCGCCACAAGTAGACGATCTCTTCTAAGGTCGGACGCATATAGGTCGGACACACTTTCTTGTAGGCTCCTATTTTTCAATAAAAACAAATACTTACTGTGAGCTACGTAAATGCTCATTGCCGTCCGAGCTTTCTGTGGTCGGACATTGGGACTGGAGCTTTGTACAGATTCTTCAATCCTTTGTGCATTGCTTTGACTGTTGTCAGTCCTGCGGCTTAAAGGGCTGGGTCAGCTCTAAGGGTAGAGTAAGCACATGACACAAGAAAAGACCTCTGATTCGTCCAAAGAGCGGCTTGCTTTGCAGTGGCCTGCCATGCTCCGCGTTCTCACGGTGTTCGTGGCCATAGGCACAGTAGCTCTGCATCTGATAGGCGATGTTAGACACCGACAGTACCTTCATTACTGGGGCATTGATGCGGGTCTGTTCCCAAAAACGACGGACTGGATACTGATCAATGGGTATTACGGTATCGTCGACAGGTTTGCAGTGATTTTGACTGCAATCTTCGGGAACATACACTGGCTGTTGGTTGCGACGGTAGTTATAGGTGTGTATGTGTTTGTTCTACAGACACCAGTTTCCAAGACGCCAGGCAAACTGACTAATTGGGTATTAAGGCGGGCTGAGTGGCAGCAGCGTCTTGCTCGATATATCGTTCTGACAGCGATGGCTGTGGCAATGATGCCTCTGACTCTTATTCTGTTGACCGCACTTATGGTGATCCCTGCCGCTCTCGGTGAAAGTGGTGGGGAGGCAGCAGCTGCAAGTCAGAAGGCCGAGTTGATAAAAGGGTGTTGGCAGCCAAGAACGCCTTGTGTTGAGATAAAGAAGGATGGTGTCACCGTCGCCAATGGGTTTGTGATTGATACATCTGCGTCCTATATCGCAATTTTTGATACTGAGATTCAGCGAAGCCGTGTCATTCCATTGGAAAAAATGGAATTTGTTTCACATCCTTCCCTGAAATGAAAAAGTTGTACTGATTTATATTTTTAATGAAAATTTCACGAATACTGTGCCTTGTTGATCGCATAAGAAAGGCACCCAGCCGCTTGGGAGTTGGGTGCCGTTAAACTACTATAGTTTCAGAATTAGGTGTTTATATGCCTTGCCTTATTTGGGGCGAGGGGGATTATTGCCGCGACCACCGCCAGACGGGCCACCGGTCTTACTGGGTCCATTGAAGGGTGCTGGTTTCTTCATAATTTATCTCCTAGTCCCGAAAAATGGATGAGCTACACCGAGCCCGGGACCAATAGCCACGTGCAGCTTTTTTTCAACTGAAATTTAGACTTGATTAAGTGCGCGCTTCTTCCAGCCTTTTGTTGAGCCGTTCACAGATCAATTCAACAAGGGCGGTTCTCCATGGCGCTGTGCGGTAGCTGCCGTCTGCTTGCAGTTCCACCAGTGAGATGGAAAATCTGTGCCCCAGCGGAGGCATAGTGTCCAATGATGGCCATTCCATTAGGGGAATTTCTCCCAGCACAACGCTGATATGACTCAAGCCCGACTGAATAGACCAGTACTTCAATGGCCACCCTGAAAGATGTGGCAGTAAAGTGTCCCACAGGCCAAAGCACAGATGCTGGATTGCCATTAAACTGATGCTGGCGGAGGCAGAGTAGGTCTCAATAATTTGGCCAGCGTATTCAGGCAGTTCTCCTGAATGCAGTGCCAATGTTTCTGAGTACCCCCTGGATGGGTTCGCTTCGTACTCACGAGGTGAATAATTTCTCTCGACTCGTACCCGCAAGTCTTTGAGGGCTGCCGGAATTTGCACCGCATCGAAGCCGGTTACAACGTCGAAATATGGTCGGGCCGAAGGGGCGAAAGATTCCAGATGAAATTTGTCCCATTCTGAGGGAGCAACCCAGCTCAGCCCTTTGGCGCTGGGCTGGCAGCGCACAAAGCGGATTGTGCGGCTAAAACCAACAAGGCCACTGGCAGTCCAGCGAACCTTGAACCAGGGCTTTTCTTCCGAAAATTCAATGCTGCAGTCCCGAATGCGAAAGGACTTTGATGCGTCTTCCCATTCATCTCTCAGTTTATGCATGAGGCTATCAATACCGGTGACAATTTCACGGAATGCAAGACCATGACCACTACCGATCATCAGCCAGAGACCAAAGTGACTGGTAGGTTGTTCCAGCTCTGTACGCTCCAGCCCCGTTAGGGCGGTGATGTGCTCAAAGGCTTGTGGGGACTGACTGAGTTGTGCGACTTCAATAAAGCGGTTCAGATCGCTGGCGAGTTCGGGAATGGGATTGTCTGACCCCTGTTCACCCATTTGCCGCAATACTTCCTGCAGTTTCAGATTGCTCGGGTCTTGCATGCGTGTTTTCAGAATTTCCTCCAGCTCGCCCACGCGACTGGGGGCGGAAACTGGATGCTCTCCGGTCAGAATTGGCAGCGTTGTTTTGAGGACTGCTGCGAGGTGAATAGCCAGTGCTTTGTCCAGGGTGCCCCGAGTCTCCCAGCGTTGAGCTGTGCTCTTCAGACTGTTTGTGCTTTCCCAGCGCTTGTTTGCCAATTCATAAACGGCCCTAGCTAGTTGAAATTGTGTAAACCCAGCATCTGCACGAAGTTGTGCGAGCACTGCTGGCTTAATATGGAGGGCGGGGCGACCCACCGGCTTTTTGATTTTTTGCATAAGGTGGATCATGTCTTTTTGGATGTTGTGTTGTCAAAGTGAATAAAGACAACACAATTATTTGATTCACATTAGTCCTAGAGCTAGGGGGGGCTGCAGCGCTTGGCTTAAATCGCCAGCCAAAGAAAAAAGCGCTCAACCGCGTGAAGGGTTGAGCGCTTGCATATGTGGAGCAGGCATCCTAGATCAAAAAAGTGTCCGCTGGCGGCGATCAGGTGGGGCATTCACTCCCAATATGGCCACAATCCTTACCACTTGCCCTTCTGTCAGGCCATATTCCGCAGCAATTTCTCGAGCAGTCTTGTTCGTTGCATAGTCGGCAGCAATCCGAGCATTGCGCACGGCCTGGAGCGCCCTTTCCGCTTTCGGCAGCTGAAAATGAGGCAGCCCTCCATATTCCTCTGCCAGCTTTAAAAGCGCGTCGATGCCAATGACTGCGGCATAGGGGTGCTCTTCAGTGACACGCTCCGGCGTCGGGAAGTACACCCGCAGTCCACCCCATTTCTGAACCAGCGCCATGGTGGTTTGCAGACCCACCAGGCGCTCAAACTCTTGCAGAAGTGGCGGCAGCAGGTCGATCGGGACGGTGATGGCGTGGCTCATTTCACCTGCGCCTGACGTTTGGCCCGATCCAGCATGGACTTCAGCGCCTCAATGACCGTGCTGGCCTGGGCAGTTGGCAGTAACTTCACATCCGACACCTCAGTGCCTATGGTTCGGGCCACGAAGGCGAGCAGGGCCGCAGCGCTGCCGTCGCGCAGGCCTCCCGCTTCATCCAGCTTTTTCCAGAGCCATTTGATCTTCTCGGGCTGACCAAATGGCTTGAAGTTGCTGGACTTGGGCTGGAAGCCCAGCTTAGCCATGTGAGCAAGCACCTTGGCACGACCCGCTGCGTCCAGATCCGCGGAGCTGGCCACACCCGTGAGTTCGACCAGGTGGAAGCGGTAGTCGTCATCCGTCCAACCCAAGGCTGTGCGACCCTGGTGAATGTGGCCCAGCTCACGGCGGCGCTGATCTTTTGCAGCAAAAGGCGAGGTGTGAGCAACAAAGCGGGTCATGTCGCCTCCTTTAAACGTCTGTAGGGCCGATGGCTTTCTTGATACAGCAGCTCAAGACATGGCCGTTGTCGAGATTGATTTCCAGGGTGTTGCCGTTCTGGCAATTCAGACCGATGGCCGTGCGCAGGGTGAAGTCCACGATCTTGGTGATCTGCATCAAGGGCAGCGATTGCGCCCCTTCGCTGGTACAGACGGAGTGAGCAACATCGGCAGTAGAGGCAAGGCGGGTGGTCGTCATACGGCAGCCAAGTCCAGGTTGATGGCGTCATAAGCGCCTGTGGTTTCGTTGCGCTTGTAGAAGCGGATATAGGGCTTGGTGCTGGCGACCTGGATGCTGTCCGAGATGGCTTTCATGGCCATCTGCCAGTCCTCGTCCTGTATGTCCAGGCGGCGCAGGCCCAGTACGCGGCCCGTGTTGATCAGGCCCTGCTTGTCGACCTGGAAGGCATCGGCCACCAGCACTTTGATGTTGTCGTTGGCTCCCTCGGCCCAGCGCGTCACGCACTGGTCGATCAAGCTCTTGGCGGCCTGGAGCTGCTCGCCAAAGGTGATCTGGTCCTGCATCTGGCGCACGACCTTGAACTTGCCATCAAACGTCATGAGCGTGAAGTTGCCCTTGGTGCCGCGCACCTTCACTCCGTACTGCTCCACGCTGGTGGCCACGAATGCCGTGACATCGCCCATGGAGTCCAGCTTGAACTTGGCCAGATCCTGGCTCCTGGCTTCTGCCTGGGCGCAGAGGTCGCGCACCAGCTGGTCGCGCAGCTTGTCGATGTCGGAGACCTTGCTTTCAGGGACCAGGTCGCCCTTGGCGTTCTCCCAATAGCCTGCGGGGATCTCGGGAAGAGAAATCTGCTGATTCATTTCGTTCTTTCTGTTGGTGGTGAGAAGGGCGTGCGGGCGCTCAAGGAAAAACGGAGCGCATTTCCACGTAGCCGGTGATGGCTGCGACCAGGAAGCCCAGGGCCATCAGCAGCACAAAGATGAACAGCGTCAGGGCCAGCTTTTCGCGGCGGGTCGCGGGGGCTGTGCTGGCGTGCTCGATGGTCCAGGCGGGCAGGGGGCGCTGTTTGGGCTGGGTGGTCTTAGACATAGTGGTGTTCTCCTTTGAGCAGTTGAGACAGGCGTTCGCGGTGCATATGGGTGAAGTCGGAGTAGTCGTCGGCGGCGCAGGCGATGGCATAGCGGCGGCCGATGCTGTAGGCGCGCATCAGGCGTCTGGCGCGGCGCTTGATCCATGCCAGAGGAGGGCGCTGGTAATCGGCCTCGGCCATGGGCAGCGCCAAGCCGATCACCAGAGGCAGGGCGCCGTCTTTAACGCGGTGATGCATGGCGGACCTCCTGCGCGTTGCCGTTGACGAGAGGGATGACCTTTCGGCCTCCCCTGGGTTGAAGAGCGCGCGGCACAGGCGGGGCACTGGCTTCGCGGTGCGGGCACTGAAGGCAGGCCTGCCAGTGCTGCATCTCGCGCGGGCTGGATGTCGGGGCCTCCCGGTGGGCAAATGCACGACATTGCTCGGCAGTGATGACCTGGTCGTCGCCGCTGGCCTCGGCCGTGAGGTGAGGGCAGGTGTAGAGGCCAAACGTGTGGATCACCTTTTCAGCGATGCGGCCGGTGCTGGCCGTGCCGTTGCCGTAGCAGCCGCTGGCATTGAGCACCTGGCTTAGCGCCGCAGCGCTGATGCCGAGCTGCTTGGCCATATGGGCACGCACCGATTCCGGGCGCTGGGCGCGCTCCTGCAGCAAAGCAAACCAAGGCTCTTGCATGTAGCTGGGCTTCATGCCGCCTCCTTTTTCGCCATGGCCGGCTTGGCCAGCTCGGGCGGCTGAGGGCCGATGTCGAGCTTGAGTACATAGCGCAGCGCGCCATTGACCCGCTTCTTGCCGACCTCAACGGCATCGGGGCGGGCCTGACTCCAGGCGCGCAGCAGGCGACCGATGACCGCCTGTAAATACACGGTGTTGCCGCCCGCATTGGCCAGGACAGACACTGCATCCACGCTGGTGAGCACGGTGCGAATGCGCAGCAGATTCCACAGGCGTGGGCACAGTTGCTCGCTCACGGTGACCGGCGTGGCCTTGTTGGGCCGCATAGCCGCGGCCTTGCCTTTGCGCTCCACCAGCGAGGAGTGCAGGGCTGCTTTGCAGACCTCGATACCCGTGGGGGTCAGCTCCCAGGCGCGTGGCCGCGCTGTGCTGGGGCAGGCCAGCTTGCGCTGTTCCAGCAGCTTGCATGCCGCGCGTGCATCCTTGCCTTCGCTCAGCTCGGTCACGATCTTTTGCAGCTCGGCCGCCGTAAAGGGCTGCACCGCATGGGCGGTGTAGCGGCCCAGAGCGATCAAGGTGGCAGGCATGAACCATCCGTATGGCTTCACCGATGTCGGCTTCATTTCTGGACCCCCTTGCGGCCCAGCGGCTTGCCGTTGAACTCAGGGCACAGAGGCAGGCCTTTGATCTGCTCGAGCGTGACCTTGGTCCAGCCATTGGCGTCGGCCCAGGCTTCGATGTTGGCAATCGCATTGAGCAGCAGGCGCATGCGGCCTTCTGCCTGGGTCAGCATCTCGGGCAGCACATCGTCAGTAATATCGACCTCCGACTTGGCGGCGACTGTGGCCTTGACGTCCGCCAGCGAGATCGGCTGCAGCTCCACCACCTTGGCCACCCGGCTGGCGATATGGCCGAAGCGGGCCACCTTCATGGGGAAGTGCTCCATGCCCACCAAAAAGCACATGGTGCCGGTCAGGTCGGTGATGTCGCGGATCACCTCCAGCAGGCTGGCGGTGGAGCCGACCAGGAAGTCGGCCTCGTCGATGATCATGGGGACCATCTCTACGGCGAGCTTGCCGATGATGCGGGCCTGCACCTCCTGGTTGCGCCCGGTCTTGGCCAGGCCCATTTTTTCTGCAAGGACGTCCAGCATGGCGCGCTTGGTCCAGGTGCTCTGGGCGCGCACAAACACCCAGCCACTATCTGCAGCCCAGCGCTCGGTCAGCTCAGACTTGCCGATGCCATAGCGGCCTTGGATCAGCACCAAGCCGGCCTCGCGAGCACCGCGGCGTTCCACCAGCTTTTGCGCTTCGGATAGGCGCTTGAAGTTTTCAGTTTTGACAAAGCCTCGTTTCACAGTACATTTCTCCCGCTGGTTGTTCTCAAAAATCTCTGGCACGCTCTGTGGTGGTTGCCGCCATCACAGAGCACTCTTAAAACCGGGTTCCTCGCCCGCGTCGTTCCATCCCAATCCCCGCCCCTCGTAGTAGTCGCGTAGATCTGCATAGCTCTCCGATGCCGTGTAGTTGCGCAGCCATGTGCCGTCTGCGTGGGTCCACTGGTCCTGGTTTCGCATGAGCCACTCGTAGCGGTCGCTGGGTCCATTAAAGAAAGGCCTGCCTGCGGCTGCTTGCGCAGTCGCTTCCGTGGAGGGAGAGTTGATGGCGGAGACAGGTGTCTCCACGAAGGAGGGCACCGCCACGAATGGGGTGCTGGGCTCCGGCAGGGAAAGGGGGCCGGCGTCCATGGTCGGACCTAGCTCGCGCAGAGCGGTGTCGATCTGCAGCTCGCGGCGCTTGACGGCCTGGGCCACGCGCTTCTCGCGGGCCATCTGGATGACGGGCTTGGGGAAGTAGTCGATGCGGTTGGCATCCCACTGGGCTTCGCAGACAAACTCGCCTCCCAGCGTGTAAATCAACACATAGTTCGGGTTGTGAATGTCGTAGCGCACGCTAACTTCGCGGCCGTCGATATCGCGGCGCATCAGGTCCGGTGCCTGGTAGAACTGGTTGAAGAACTGCACCTGGCCGCGCTTGGCCGTGCGGATCACGCTAGGCATGAATAGCGTGCGCAGCTCCAGCTCCGAAGGCTTCTCTTGCAGGGCTGGGTCAAAGCAGGCCTCAAACGCTTCCATGGGTGTCGGGTGCTTGCCGTCGGCGCGCTTGAGCAGGCCGCGATGGCGGTGCTGCGTGTTGTATTCGTGGACCATCACCTCGATGCCGTCCACAAACTGCTTCCAGGTCGGAGCCTTGGGAGTGAGGGCAATGACCTCTCCGGTCTGCTCCGAGCGTTTGATGGCGCGCTGCTCCTTGGCCAGGACTGCTGCCACCTTGCGAAAGGTGCCCGCGTCCACATCGCCGCCTTGGAAGCTGCCGAACTTGCGCGCCGCATTGATGGCATGGGTCTGCCAGCTGCGTTCAATGATGCCGTGGCCTTGGGGCTTGCCGGGCAGGCCCAGGCGGTGATCGATGCCCAGGCGGGCACAGATGCCGTCGATCGGGCAATCCATGGCCTTGGCGGTTTCGCCAGCACCGTTGTCACCGTAAAGAATGGCAGGAATGCCGTGCTGGCCCACGGCGTGGCGCAGGGCATCGCCCACCGCGATCACGTTCTCGGACAGATTGACCGACCAGCCCACGATCAGGCGGGTCGCGGCATCCAGCACCACGGTCAGCTCAGGCGCGAACGGCGCACCATGATCCGGGTGGCGAACCTTGGCTTTAAAGGTGTGGCCGTCGATCACGAACACATCGGCAAAAGCCAGCATGGAGGTGTCGCGGCGCTTGAAAGGCAGCTTGGCATCGCGCTGCGCGCCGGTATGGCGGGACTTGATCAGCGCCACACTGGCTTCGGCAGATTGGCCCAGCTTGTCCAGCACGCGGCGGGCGCGGTGGTACAACTTGCGCCACTCGTCAAAGTCGCGGCCCAGCATGCGTGTGACTTCCTTGGCCGCGCCGCTCAGCTTGCGAAAGCGGTGGTCCTTGCTATGGAACAGACCCAGCACAGCGGCCACATCATCATCCACCTGCGGCGTAGGGGCTGATTGAGATGCCGCGGGCAGCAGACCGAACCAGCCATTGCTGCGATGCATGCCGACCCAGCGCTCCAACGAGCGTGCGCTGACCTCGGAGCCGCGTGCACGCTGATTGGCTTGGCGCGCGATGTTCTGCGCCTCAGCGCCCGCTTCGCCGGTCACGATGCGTGCGGCCAGCAACTGGCAGGCGCGGCGCAGGCCGTGCATGGGCATCAGCTCATGCACCAGATTGACTAGGCGCACACGGGCGTCGGCCACATCCTTCTCGGCCTGGCTGGGCACATGGGTAGTGCTGACCGAAACAGAGGGCACCGCAGGCACAAAGCTGCGCACGGCAGGCGTGTCCACTACAGCGAGGGCCTTGGAGCCTGCCTCTGTAATCACCCTTGTGCTCAAGGCTGCACGAGCGGCCTCTGGCAGCTTGGAGCAGTCGTATTCAAGACCGCCTCCGCTGGCATTGCGTGGGCGGCTAGGTACGCCGTGGCGTTGCAGCCAGAGGCGAGTACCTTTTTCAGAAAAAGGCAAGCCATCAAGACCTGCCAGATGCTTGGAGGTGAGCCACATAAGCCTGCTCCTTAGACCAGGCTTAGTTGTCGGGGGTGAATACGCTGCTTGGCGCAGAACACCCGCATGACGCGGCGTGCAATGCGATCTGTAGAGCAGCGGCCCGCGCCGTAGTAGCCGGAGCCATTGAGAACCTGGCTCAGCGTGGACTCATGAATCTGTAAAGCCCGAGCCAGGGCCCGATGCATGGTGCAGCCCGCCTGATGTCGGAGGATGGCAAACCATGCTTCGCCCATGTAGCCAGGCGCAGTACGTTGCATCGAGCATCTGGCAGGTGACGTTGCAGCCAGAAAAACTTGCAGCACCTTCACGTGAAAGGCTGGGCTGATCCATGCGGCATATGCAATGACGAGTTCGCGCACTGCGAAGACACCTGGAGTCTTGCCTCCTTTGTTGGAGACCAAAGCAGGAAATCCTGCTTTGCTTATTTCTTGAGCAAGAGCACGCGTTTGCTGGTTCTCCACCCAGAGCGATGGACGATGGCGGTTTTCTCCTCCTGCGGCTCGGTGCAAGTCATTGAGACAAAAACGTTCCTCAGAGTCCTGACGGATGCCTGTGTTGAAGATGGTGACGGCGTTCATGCTGCGCCTCCTTTTTCTACAAAAGGGTGTTCGCTTGAGTGGAGCTGAGGTGCTCCGGATATCGAGCGCTGGTGGCGGGCCGAAACGGTTTGGCGCTGGGAATCAATTTGGGCGCGAGTGCGGCGCAGCACCACTTGGTTGGGCCAGATGAAATCAATAGGCTTGCCGATGATTTCTGCAATGCGCGTTTGAATGCGCTTGCTTTTGATATGGCCGCTGATCGTTTGCGAAATGGACGAGGCTGCAACTTCCAACTCATCGCACAGCATTGCGGGTGTTGTTCCTGCGATGCGCATTGCTGCTTTGATCTCTTCCGGATGCATTGCTTTGATATCCTTTGCCTAAGTAGTTAGGTGAATCAGCGCCGGACGGAGTTCGGCGCTGTCTTAGGCTGAATTATGGTGCAGATATCTGCACTATGCAATATGAAGGTGAGGATATTTTCGTGATCAATGAGCGGCTAAAGATCGAGCGAGAGAGGCTTGGACTCACGCAGCCGGTGTTCGCGGAAATCGCAGGAGCGAGTAAGCGAACACTGATCGACTGGGAGAAAGGCGTTTCTTCACCGACCGCAGTGCAGCTATCCGCGCTTGCATCTGCTGGCGTGGATGTTTTGTTTGTAGTTACTGGGCAGCGCAGTCAAGCGGTACCTGTGCAGGCATCTCTACCTAAAGAGCATCAGGCATTGTTGAATAGCTATGAAATGTGTAGCGCTGCAGCGAGAAAAAATTTGCTGCAATCAGCTGCTTTGCTTGCTGCAGGAATGCCGTCGACTGGAGGTGGCGGTGTTCATGTTCGTGGCAGCGGCAATGTGACTGCCGGGCGCGACGTCAATGGATCTGAGAAAACAAAAGCAGGGAGTAGGCAGAGGTGAGTGACTATCCAGGCGGCCAGTTCATCAGCGTTGCCGGCCAAGCTAATGTGACGGCGGGACGAGACGTCAACAATTACTACATGCCCATGTCGGAGTGGACAGGTCTTGATGAAGAGGCTTTGCGTGCTTATCGAGCACAGGCGTTTGAGTCATACACGCAAGCAAGACGTCGTCAAAAATGGAATGCGCCTTTTTTATTTCTGATCATTTTGGCGATCATGCTGCTGGGATCTTTTGTCTATTTCTTGAATGAAATCATTGTGATTCTTGGGGGCGGTATCGCGGCGCTTAGCAAGCCTGGAGTCTTCGTCCCTGAGCTGATTTTTGTCACAGCCCTGGTCTTGAGTATTTACGTTGCGAAGTCGATGCATCTAAAAATACGGCGTGAAGCAAGCGAGCAGGTCGTGGTGGCTGCCAAAGCGATACGAGAAATTGATGTGGAATTGCGGCGCATAAATTTTGGAAGAGATCGCCTGTGAGTCATCTCCTGTGGCTCTCCTGTCGTGTGGCCGCAAAGGGCGACAGCACAGGCAATAGGCGCTCGAAAGCAACGGAGTAAAAATAGTGAGTGATCAGAAGAGCGAGTCAGGAGGCAACGTTATCTACGTCACAGGTTGGGGGAATGTGACTGCCGGGCGGGATGTGATTCAAGTCCAGAAGAGACCGGTTGTGCGTAACGTAATTAGCCCAGGCCCTGAACACATCGATGACCTGCAGCGTCGTGTCATCACTGATCTGAGGGCTGAATGGGTGGCTTTGCACAACACATTGAAGAAACGCAAGCTTACCGATGCAGCGGCTTGGGTGCTCATCAATAAAGCTGCGGGTAGCACTTCATACCACCTGATCCATCGTGAAAAATTTGAGGTGGTGACCCTGTACATTCGACAGCAAATGGCAATGCTTAGGAGCATGAGATCCGCGCCATCCAAGGATGATCAGTGGCGAGTAAAGCGCATTGCAGCGATCAAGACCCGTTGCCGGAATCAGCTGAATGATCCTGATGCATACAGGCCATACATTCGCAAGAACTTCAAACTGGAATCACTGGCCGAGCTTGCGACAGATCAATTGCAGAAGACCTATAGCTACATCATGGCTAAAAAATAATCAAATAAATCAACAGAAAATTGGGAGGTGATATGGGATACGATTTGGACACATGGCGCAAAAGAGTTGCAGAGCGTACGGATATTTCATCACAAGTGGTCCATTTAACAAGGGCGGCTGAAGGTAAAAAAATAAGTGAAGTGTTATTTGATATTGTTAACGGAAAAAAATTAAAAGGAAGTTCGACGAAGAGCGGATTCATTTGTGGATCTCGCACTGCTGTTTGCTTTCAAGATGCTCCGTTAGTATCAATTTGCCAAAATGTCTTTTATGAGCAAAAATATAAAAAAGCCAATCCTGAGTCAAAAGATCGCTATCGAGCTGTTGGTATAGCTTTTACGAAGCCATTTGTTTATAAAAAGGGTGGAAGACCCGTAATATACGATAAAACTTCTGAAGCTAAAAAATATATTCAAAAATCCGAGTGGTGGAGAATCGTTAATTATGATTTAACTGACCCCACGGCTTTTGTGGATTGGACTCACGAAAGAGAATGGCGAGTTCCAGATGATATGGAGTTCTCTTTAGAAGAGGCAACATTGCTTTTTGTTAATTCTGGAATATACCGTGAATTTGAAAAAATATGCAAAAAAAATAGATCAAATTGCCTTGATGAAGTGAAGGGAATTGTTGTTATGGATAATTTGCTCTATTAATTTTAATATATTATTTATGGATAAATATCAATTTACTTCGATTGGAATTTCTTTTCTGGCACTCATTATCTCTGCAGGTACTGGGTATTTCCAATATCAAACACGACAGGATGCCGTTGAAGAGAGAGTGAAGCTAGAAGTAAAGATGACGAATGATGGGCGTCCATTGAGTCCCCTCGAATTAAGAATCATAAGTGGAGTGGAAGAAAGAGAAGATCTAGAGGCTGCTATATTTGTTACCAATACAGGAAGCACCTCCATTAGACTACTGGAAGTTGGTTATCATGATTTTGATATGCCAAATCATGTTTATTACTCTAGCGGAGAGAAAGCAAAGAATTTATCACCAGGGGAGCAAGCATATTTTCCGATGGAAAAAAATGTAGTTAAGATAAAAAATCAACTTCTGAATAATTTTCAATTGGGTCAAGATAAAAGCGCAAAAATATTTGCTGTCACCACAAAAGGGACGAGAATTGAGGTCCCCGCAATAATAGAAGTTGCCAAGTAAGGTGGATTTTCCAACTTCTTGACGAATTGGTTTTTGGCGTGATACTGTAAAAAATCCGCGCATCCCATCTCAGGCCAGCATTTGCGGGCCTTTTTTGTTTGAGCCTGCCCCACGAAAGTCGAGGGCATGGCAAACACACTTTCCCTCGGTAAAACGGTACTGCGCTTTGGCATCCCGCTGGTGCTGGGCGGCGGTGCCTATGTTGGGTATATCTCCAGCTATGAAGACGGCCCGGCAAGGCGCGACGGCACACCGCAGTTCAAGAATGTGGTCTATGCAGACTCGCTGGCTGCGGGCCTGCCAACGGCCTGCCTGGGGCTGACCAAGGCTGCCAGCCCGGTGCCCGTGGTGCTGGGCGATTACTGGCCTGATGCGCAATGCATGGCCGTGGGCAGCCAGGTGCTGGGCAATGGGCAGGCCAAGATACTGGACTGCATCAAGGTGCCAGTGACCCAGTCCATCTTGGACGCCTTTTCAAGCCACGGTCACAACAACGGCGAGCCAGCGACTTGCACCAGCCGCGCCATGGGCTTGCTCAACACCAGGCGCTATGAAGATGCCTGCGATGCGCTGGCCCATGCGCCGAGCGGCACTCCTGTCTGGAGCTATACCAAGACCGGCAGGCGCAATGCCAAGGGCGAATGGGAGTACCGCTTTGTCCAGGGCCTCTACAACCGCCGTTTAAAAGAGCGCGCTGATTGCCTGCAGGGCGTGGCTTTGCTGCGCGCCAACTACGACTTTGCCACCGGCACCTGGAAGGCGCAGCCATGAAGCGCTTTCTGGAATTCATCGCCCCGGGGCTGCTGGCGCTGTCCTTGCTGGCGTGCCTGGTGCTTGGCTTTGGCATGCAGCACTTCAAGACCAAAGCCCAGGTCGCTACTTCCGAGCTAAAGCAGCTGCAGGACAGCGTGGCCGCCCAGAAGCGCACCGCCACGGCCGAACTGGAGCGACTGACGGCCGAGCGCAACGCGGCCCAGGCCAGGCTGGATCAGCTTTACCAACAGCAGGAAAAAACCGATGCCCAGGCAGTCCAAGAAATCGCTCGCCTTACTGGTGAGCTTCAGCAGCGCCCTGTACGGGTGCGCATCGTCTCCCAGCCCGCAGCCAGTGGGGCAGGTGGTTGTCGCTCCGCAGGTGAGCAAGCCGCCAGCACCGACTCTGGTGCAGCAGACGCAGCCGAGGCCTACGGGCTACTTCCAGCAGCAAATTCTGCGCGCCTTGCAGGAGTGATCCAGGAGATCGAAACCCTTAACGCGGCCTATGCGTCCTGCCGGTCGCAACTGCTGCACCCATGACTCGCCACAAAAACACAGAGGAACCATGTCACTCGAAAAAGACGAACTGATGCTGCTGGGAAAAATCGACGGAAAGCTGGACGGCATCACCGCGCATCTCAACCGCCAGGACCAACGCATTCAAGAGCTGGATGAGCGCGTGGACCAGCGGCTCAACTCCATTGATACGCGCCTGCGCGAGGTCGAGAAAAAAGCGGCGGTTGCCGGCGCCGTCTCGGGCGGCGCCGTGGCGGTGGGTACGGCCCTGATCGTCGAAGGCATCAAGACGTATTTTCGTGGCGGTGGCCTGGGGAACTGATGGCACACGGCAAAGAAAAGCGCACCCAGCTGCGCGGCCTGTATGTGTTTCAGCGCATGGCCATGGAAGCCGCCTGCAAGAAGCTGGGCCTGCCGCGCAGCACCGGCAACCGCTGGAAGCAGGAGGCTGCGGAGCAGGGCGATGACTGGGAGACGGCCAGAGCTGCCGTGGCCATGGGCGATGAGAACTTCAAGAACCTCTCGGCCAAGCTGCTCGAGGACTATCTCATTCAGCACCAGGCCACCATGGATCTGCTGCGCGAGGCTAAGGACATGGGGCCGCGCGATCGCGCCGAGACCCTGGCCAGCATGAGCGACAGCTTCAACAAGACCATGTCCAGCTTCAAGCGCCTCAATCCCGAACTGAACCGCCAGGCCGTGCAGCTGGACGTCCTTCAGCGTTTTGCCGGGTTTGCCCAGCAGCGCTTTCCGCAGCATCTGGCCGCCCTGGTCGAGATGCTGGAGCCGTTTGGCGAAGAGCTGGCCAAGGTGAAATAGCCATGGCCAAGAACAGCAAGGACTTTCTGGCGGGGCTGACGGCCCTGGCCGACGACCTGCGCAAGCAGATCGACGCCAACCTGGACGGCTGGGATACCAACCCTGCAGCGATTGCCGAGCGCCGCCGCAAGGTCTGCGACCCGGTCAATGGCTATGAGTACTGGGACCGTAACTACTTCCCGCACTACGGCCGGGCCGAGCCCAGTGAGCTGCACAAGTACCTCTACAAGCGCTTGCCCGAGATAGTGAATACTGCGGCGGGTCAGCGCGATGCTATTGCTGCCCCGCGCGGCGAGGCCAAGTCCACCAAGATCAGCATGAGCTTTGTGAGCTGGTGCCTGGTCACCGGAGCCAAGTGGTACGCCATCATCGTGATGGATGCTTTCGAGCAGGCCGCAGAAATGCTGGAAGCCATCAAGGCCGAGCTGGAAGCCAACCCGCGCATTGCCAGTGACTTCCCCGAGGCCTGCGGCCAGGGCCGCGTCTGGCGGGCCGGCGTGATCGTGACGGCCAATGGTCGCAAGGTGGAGGCCTTTGGCTCCAGCAAGAAGATCCGGGGCCGCCGCCATGGCGCGCACCGTCCGGATCTGGCCATCTGCGACGACATCGAGAACGACGAGAACGTCAACACGCCGGCCCAGCGCGACAAGCTGCAGGCTTTTGTGACCAAGAGCGTGCTGTCGCTGGGGCCGCCCGACGACTCCATGGATGCCATCCTGGTCGGCACCGTGCTGCACTACGACAGCGTGCTGGCGCGCTTCCTCAAGAACCCGCTGTGGAACCGCAAGGTCTTTAAAGCCATCATCCAGTGGCCCGAACGCATGGACCTGTGGGAGCAGTTCGAGGGCTTTCTGCTCAATGCCGACACGCCCCAGGAGGGCGAGGCCGCTGCCATGGCTCTATATAGAGAGCACCAGGCTGAGATGGAAGAGGGCGCCAAGGTCTCCTGGCCGGCGCTGCGGCCCCTGGTCAAGCTGATGATCCGCCGCGCCCGTGAAGGGCACTCGGCCTTTGACTCCGAGCAGCAGAACGACCCGACCGCAGGGGAGGACGCACCGTTTGCCAACTCCATTCGCTTCTGGGTCAACCGCCTGGCCGAGTGGGTGTTCTATGGCGCATGCGACCCCAGCCTGGGTAAGGCGGGCAATAGCCGCGACCCCAGCGCCATCGGCATTGGTGGCTACAACCGCGAGACCGGCATCATGGATGTGGTCGAGGCCGCCATTCGCAAGCGCGTGCCGGATCGCATCATCAGCGACGTGATCGAGATGCAGCGCGAGTACTGCTGCATCGTCTGGGGCTTCGAGTCCGTGCAGTTTCAGGAGTTCCTGCGCACCGAGCTGGTCAAGCGTAGCGCCCAGCAAGGCGTGCCCGTGCCGGCCCGCGCGCTCCTGCCTATCAGCGACAAGCTGCTGCGCATTGAAAGCCTGCAGCCCCATATGCACAACGGCCTGATCCGGCTGCACAGCAGCCAGACCACGCTGATCGACCAGTTTCGCCACTTCCCCAAGGCCGACCACGACGACGGTCCCGACATGCTCCAGATGCTCTACATGCTGGCTGTCACGGGCGGCGTTGCTGCGGCCACTCAGGGCGGAAATAACCACCAGGCACAGACCGCCCGCGAGCGCTATGCGCGTCAGGCGACACGAATGTTCAGGAGAAATGCATGAAGCCCAAGGCATGGAGCCGGTTCAAATCCTTCCTCGGCCTTGACCAGGTAGCGGCCGCGGAGGTCATGGCCCAATCGCCGCAGCCGCAGACGCAGCCCATGCGTGAAGCCGCAAGCGCCCAGGGTAGCAGCGACGAAGGCTGGCGCAGGCTCGGCGGAGGCGGTCTCGAAACCTTGAACGACCGCGACCTGGCCCCCATGGCCCAGGACCGCATGCAGAAGCTGGCCGAGTATCTGTGGCAAAGCAATCTGCTGGCCAACCGCCTGACTGAGCTGCCCTTGGCCTATCTGCTGGCCGAAGGCGTTTCTCTGCAGTGCCAGGACGAAGAGCACCAGGCACTGCTCAACCAGTTCTGGACCGACCCCATCAACAACTGGCCGCTCAAGCTGCAGGGGCGGGTGCGCGCCCTGGGCCTGCTGGGAGAGCAGTGCTATATCGCCAATGTGCGTGAGGGCGATGGCTTTGTGCGTCTGGGCTATCTGGACCCGCGCCAGATCGCCACCGTGGTCAACGACCCCGGCAACCCTGAGCAGCCCATCGGCGTGATCACCAAGCGCGACAACCGGGGTCGGCAGTACAAATACAAGGTGATTGTTCTAGGCGAGGACGCGGAGCTTTTCAGCGAAAACACCCGTCGCATCCGCGCCGAGGACTTTACAGATGGTGAGTGTCTGCTCTACCAGCTCAACAAGTTTCCCAATGGCAGCCGTGGCCGTTCCGACCTGCTGGGCCAGATGGACTGGCTGGATGCCTACGATGAGTTCCTGTTCAACGAGCTGGATCGCATTGGCTATCTGCGCTCCTTTGTCTGGGATGTGGAGCTGAAGGGCGCGGACGACGCCAAGGTCAAGGAATACGAGAAGACCTTTGTGCCGCCAGCTCCCAACAGCACCTTTGTCCATAACGACAGTGTCACGCTGGAGGCCAAGAGCCCGAGCCTGCAGGCGGCAGACACCAGCGAGAGCGCCCGCTTACTGAGAAACCATGTACTAGGCGGCAGCACCATGCCCGAGCACTGGTTTGGCGGCGGCGGGGACGTGAATCGCGCCGCAGCTTCGGAGATGGGCGAGCCCACCTTCAAGATGTACAGCATGCGCCAGTCCTTCCTCAAGATCATGCTCGAAGAGATCGGCCGCCATGTGCTGCTGTGCAAGGCTCGGACCAAGGGCGTCACGCCTGACTGGTCAGAAGATAAATGGCAGGTGACGGCCGTCTTCCCCGAGCTGCTCAACCGCGACATCACCAAATTTGCCAGCGCCATGCAGACCTTGGCGGCGGCCGTCGTACAGATGATCGAGGCCGGGCTGATGACCGAGGAGACTGCGCTCAAGATCGTCGCGGACGTGGCCCAGAGATTCGGCCAGGACTTCGATGCCAAGGCCGAGCTGGAGGCCGCACGCAAGGAGTCCGCCGAGCGCAAGGCCAAGAGGGATGCAGCGGACGTGTTCACCAATTTGCCTGCGGACCTTGCAGCGGCGCGGGCTGAAGCGGCTGGGGCAACTGGTCGTGGCCATGGCTAAGAAGCAAAAAAGCGAACAGGAGGCAGGCCAGAAGCCAGACAAGGCGTTTGAGGCCGAGCTGGCCCGGCGCCTGCGAGAGCGCGCCAGGCTGCTGCTGGCTGGTGAAACCCAGGTGCTGCAACTGTTGAAGGCGGCCCGGGATCAGATACTGGTCACGCTGGCGGGCCTGCCAGCAGACTGGCAACAGCTGCAGCTCTCGCGTCTGCTGGGGCAGATTGAGGATGTGCTGACGGGAGCCACCAGCCGCGCCGGTGCCTTGTTCGAGATGCGCATGCAGGATGCCTGGACACAGGGGGAGGATTTCGTAGACAAGCCCCTGGCCATCATCGGCCACAGGGTGGAGCTGCAGCTGGCCCAGCTCGATGTCGGGGTGCTCAAGCAAATGAAGGCCTTTGGCTCGCTGCGCCTCAAGGACGTGGGCAATGAAGCTGCCCGCAAGATCGGGCAACAGTTGGGCCAGACCACCATCGGGGCGCAGACGCCATACCAGGCCATCCAGGCTGTGCAAAAGATTCTCGGTGCCGAGTCGCCCAGGCGCGCTGCCACCATTGTGCGTACCGAAGTCAGCCGGGCGTTTGCCGTGGCCTCCAATGAGCGTCTGCTGCAGGCCGAGCCCCTGGTGCCAGGCCTGGGCAAACAGTGGCGGCGCAGCGGCAAGATCCACAGCCGCTGGAATCACGACATCATCGACGGCCAGGTCGTTGAAGCCAGCAAACCCTTCAAGGTGCCCAACCCTGGTGGCGGCATCGACAAGATGCAGTGCCCACATGACCCCAGGGCTCCCGTCGAGCAGATCATCCACTGCGGGTGTATTTCAGTCCCGTGGATGAAGAGCTGGCGGGTGATGACGCCAGGGGCCAAGCCCTTTACCGAGCGAGAGCTGCAGCTGGATGGGCGAAAGGCTGCGTTGGATCAGGCAGCGAAGAGGGCAGGGAGTCGGGTGGAGTGACTTGAGGACGCTCAGGCGCTTTAAATGCTTAGAACGCTATGCCGCATCGAGTTTTTGCTGCTTAGCAGCTATGGACGCGTTTAAAGCGCCTTTAAAGCTATGGCGTGCACTTGGCATCGCTCGCACGTCTCTAAGACGCACGAAAACCACTTTCGTGAACAATTTTGCATAGTTGTTAACTTTTTGGAAAAGTTGTGAGCTATACTGGAAACGCCGGGGTAACTAAACCATCGAGACGCAAAATCTATTCGCAAACCACCCAACGCTATCCCCCCGGCGTAGGAGAAATTATGAAGTTGACGCCATTTGGAGAGGCTGTCCGCGTGATGCGGGTTAAGCACGGGCTGTCATTAAAGGCCATGGCAGAGGCCATGGGTATCAGCTCCGCTTACCTGAGCTCTATTGAATTTGGTGAGAAACGCTTGGCCCAAAAGCACATTGATAGTGCTATCTCGTTCCTGGAACGCTTCTGTGACCAAGAGCAAGTTCGTCAGGTTCGTGACGCTGCCGAGCAATCTAAACAAATTATCGATACAGGTGGGATGTCTCCAGAGGCCAGAGGCCACCTTGCAGCTTTTGCTCGTCGCTTACAAGAAGGCGGAACGCCGACACCTGCAATCTTGAGCTGGATCGAGGGAACGAAAACCAAGTCGCAATAACTAGAGGAACTGTATGACGACGATTGTGAAAGATGGCGTGATTCGAGTGCCTAGCGGCCTGAAAGTTAAAGCTGCTAGCTATCTGTCTATTGAGACCCTCGCAGATTCTGTTCGTGGAAATCTTCCAACATTGCGTGGTGAACGTTACTGTTTAGATGCCTTGACGATTTTCGAGTGCACGTTTCCCCAGCTCGGTTATCACTACCGGACAGCAGGGATCGATGAGATCGATGAATGCGCTGCTTTCACAATTACCGCACCTGATTGCAACTTGGTGGTGATGCGTGAGGATATTTACGACAAGCTTCACGCAGGCAATCCGTTTGGTCGTAGCACTGTCATTCATGAGTTGAGCCATGTTGCCCAAAATCATGCAATTACTCTGCACAGAGGCGCAACCTTGACGCAGCATGCATTTTTTGAAGACTCGGAATGGCAGGCAAAAGCGTGCACGGCGGCTTTGATGATGCCTTTGGCAGCATGTCAGGTTGCTAAATCACCGTCAGATCTTGCTGCTATGTGTGGAACTAGTGTTGAGTCCGCTACCTACCGCATCAAGACATTGGTGAAGAAGCTGAAGACCCTCGCTCCGAACTACCCCCTTTGGGAGTTCGGGTATGAAGGGTAAAGAAAAAGCCCACGAGATGCTACCAACAACTCGGGGCTTTGGGGTGGTGAATAGAGGTCTACCAAACCAACTACACACGCATGTCTTGGGGAAGACAGGAACGGACTGTATCAGTTCAGAGCGTGTAGGTGAGCCAAAACTTCTCAATCCTTTTGTAAAGGAAGATAGATGTACTACATGCGCACTAAATCTGTGTATGTTCGCCGCTACACCCGTCGTCGCTACGGTCGTTGGGAGACGGTGAGCCAGCACTGGCGTTCACATCCAGGGCAGATGAACCTGTTCTGACCAAGGTTGATGACGGAAGTTACCAGCTTCCGCCACCTTGGTGCCGACTACGGGTGAGGCATCGGCGGTGCTTTCTTTGAAGGGAAGGCCAAGAGATTCTACGTCTCATGGTCTGGCGCTGCAACCGGCAACCCCTGGCAACCCTTTCACGGTATGTCCGTGAGAAAGGTTCCCATGACTGCTCCTCGCACTGGAGGCCATTGGGTGGTGTGTCGCTACATCGTCAAAAATGGGCGCACGATCTACCCAAAGAATGGCGGAGTCTTCCGTTTCTGGGTCGACGACTCGAAGAAGCGGAAGTGATCTGAACAGCCTTCAACGGTTGTTTGCGTAACAAACGCTATCTACACTCGAACTCAGTTTGAGTGAGTATCTACCGAGTACGAGGTGAGACGTACAGGAACAATAGGGCCAGCATTTGCGGGCCTTATTTATTTGTGCCTCGCTGGGCACAGTCACTCCATCGCAATGCCGCGCCACGCGGCGCAACACCGATGGAGTGACCCATGTCCGAATCCGAGACCCAAGAAGCCCAATTGACGGCGGCCACTGCCGCCAAGCGCGTAAAGCGCGTGATCCTCGAAGCCGTCGAGGGCAAGGACAAGCCGCGTGAAAACCGCGTTGCCGTGACCGAAGACGAAGTGCTGTCCTTCAAGGATTACGGCACGCATGTGGTCGTGGTCACCCGCGATGGCCAGAAGCTCGTGGGCAACGGCAAGTAAGCCATGGCTAAGCTCATTCCCTCTGGCACGGGCTTTGACCGCCTGACGGAGGCGGTCACCTCTGAATACGGGCAACTCATAGAGCTGGTGCGCCAGGCCGTGCGCGACAAGCTGCGCCTGTCGGTCAACGGCGATTACTACGTCGACGTGCGCGGCATCTGGGCCGACCGCGTGGTGGTTCAGTACAAGGGCCGTATGTACAGCTACGGCTACACCGTCGGCGCTGACAACATCGTGGCCCTGGCCGATGCCGTCGAAGTCGTGGCCGAGTTCCAGCCTGTGACAGCAGCGGCTGGCCCCGTGCGTGAGTCCCTGGCCGACGGCGCATTCCGCGAAGCCCAGGACGGCTCTATCGAAGTGACCCTGATCCGCGCCGGCCGCAGCGGTAATCGCAATTACTACCCCGACCAGGCATTGCGCGAAGCCGCTCCCATGTTTGAGGGCGTGCGTGTGTTTGCCAAGTCTGACGCCGATCACAGCGCAGGCAAGGGCAAGGACGTGCGCAATCTGATCGGCGGCATCTACAGCGTGCGCTTCGTGGAAGGGCAGAAGACCGATACCGGCAAGCTCGTCGGCATCTTTAAAGCCATCGACCCCTCGGACGCGGCCGTCACCAAGATGGTCGAAGCCGTCAAGCGCGGCATGCAGGACCTGCTGGGCCTGTCCATCGACGCCGACGCGCGCACCAAAAAGCGCAAGGAAGGCACCGAGCAGCTGCGCGAGGCCGTGCGCTTCGTGAAGGTGCATTCGGTCGACCTGATTGTCGAGCCAGGCGCGGGCGGCGGGCTGGACCGCCTCACCGAAGCCGCCGCCGACCCGAGCACTCCCTCTATCTCCCCCGAATCTCAACAAGGAAGCCAAACCATGCCTCTGTGGAAGCAACGCATGCTGGAGGCCATCAAGGCCAAAGACCCGGCGAAGCATGCCGCCATCAACCTGGAAGCGATCACCGACGACGAGGTGGTCAATCTGCATGAAGCCGTGTGCGGCCCGCTGGTGCCCCAGCCCGGTACGCAGCGCATGACCGAGGCCCAGGGCGAAGACGCCCCTCTGACCCGTGCCGATCTGCGTGTCTATGAACTGCGTGGCGCGGCGCGTGACCGCATCGCTGCGGCCAGGCTGCCCGAGGCCGCCAAGGATCGGCTGCTGGGCCAGATCGCCATTGCTTCGGCCGACCGTCTCACCGAAGCGGCCGTGGGCGAGCTGATCAAGGCCGAGGGCGATTACATCGCCCGCATGACGGAGTCCGGCACGGTTCGCGTGCCTGCCTTTGGTTCGGGCTCCATCCATGTCGAAGACCGCAGCGTGTCCATCCGCGAGATGCTCAATGCATTTTTCGACCCGGCGCACAAGGAACACCGCAACGCGCAGTCGCTGCGCGAGTGTTATATCGAGATCACGGGCGACCGCCGTGTGACGGGCATGGTGCGGGACTGCGACCTCGGCCGCATGGCAGAAAGCCTGGGCATCATGCGTGAGTCGGTCAACAGCTCCAGCTGGGCCGATGCGCTGGGCGACAGCATCACCCGCCGTATGCAGGCCGTTTACACGGGCCAGACCAATCTGGACGCATGGCGCCGCGTGGCCACCACGGGGCCGGTCAAGGACTTCCGCACGCAGGAGCGCATCCGCATCGGCGGCTACGGCAATCTGCCCGCAGTGGCTCAGGGCGCTGCCTATCAGCCGCTGGGCACTCCGGGCGATGACAAGGCCACCTTTGCGGTGACCAAGCGCGGCGGCACCGAGGATGTGACGCTCGAAGCCATCAAGAACGACGACGTCCAGGCGCTGCGCCGTATTCCGACCGAGCTGGCGCTGGCGGCCAAGAACACGCTGTACGAGTTCGTTTTCGACTTCTTCCGCGTCAATGGCCCGATCTACGACAGCAAGGCGCTGTACCACGCCGATCACGGCAACCTGTTCACCGGGGCACTGACCGCCGCCGAGTTTGCTGCGCACCGCCTGGCCATGCTCAAGCAGACCCGCGCCGGCAGCAACAAGCGCCTGGCCACCGGGCCGGCAAGCATCCTGGTGCCGTTCGAGCTGCAGGAGGCGGCGTTCGATTTGTTCGTGCGCAACCAGAACCTGGACAAGACCTTTGTGCAGACGATCAACCCCGAGGTGATCCCGGTCAGCTATTGGACGGACGGCAACGACTGGTGCACGGTTGCCGACCCCATGGTGCTGCCGGTGCTGGACATCGGCTTCTTGGACGGCCAGGAAGAGCCCGAGCTGTTCGTGCAGGACCAGCCCAACGGCGGCTCCATGTTCAGCAACGACAAGCTGACCTACAAGATCCGTCACATCTACGGCGGCGCCGTCCTCGTTGACGGCGAGAAGGGCACGACCAAGGCCGTCGTGGCCTAACGCGGTCTGAACTCTCCCGGCCCGTCCCCACAAGGGGCGGGTTCGCAAAGCCCCCAGCTTGGCCCGGAGTCTTTGCAAACCCGATGGTCCGAACCTTTCAACACTAGGAGCTGCAGTGGCGCTTGAGGATTTTCAGGAACTGGTCAAGGACATGGTCTCCGACCAGGACGATGCGATCACCTCCGAAGTGCGCGACCGCGCCATTGACCAGGCCCGCATGCGCTACAGCGAAGACATGCCGCGCCTGGAGGTGGAAGAGGT
Source organism: Comamonas guangdongensis (assembly GCF_041079535.1). Classification (NCBI taxonomy): domain Bacteria; kingdom Pseudomonadati; phylum Pseudomonadota; class Betaproteobacteria; order Burkholderiales; family Comamonadaceae; genus Comamonas; species Comamonas guangdongensis. The sequence goes on from NZ_JBFYGN010000012.1 coordinate 73,780, forward strand.
GACCTGGTCCGCGACGGGCGTGTTCGGCCCGGTGCCCGCAGGCTGGACCGACAGCTCGGTCGTGAAAGCCGTGGAGTTTCCCGTGGGCAGGCGTCCCGCATCCCTGGTGTTTGCGGACGCTTACCGAACGGCCACGGGCTGGGGCCTTGAGAGCGAGAGGGCTCTGCCTGGCAGCGCCCTGGTGCGGGTGAGCTATCAACTGCCCCATGTGCTGGACGCCGGCTCCGACAGCATCCCCCAGCGCCACCGCCTGGCCGTGGCTTCGTTTGCCGCCCATCTGCTGTGCCAGCAACTGGCCACGCGCTTTGCCGGCGACCGCGAGACCACGATGGGCTCGGATATGTCCCGCACCGAAAGCCGCTCGCGCAACTATGCGGCCCGGGCCAAGGACTACCGCGCTGCCTATTTCGCGGGCATTGGCCTGCTGGACCCGGCCCTGCAGGACGCCGTTGCCGGCTCTGCGGTGTCGGCGGTCGTGAGCTGGCCTCGCCGCAACCCGCGCCATCGCCTGGTGAGTAGGGGCGGTGTATGAACCTCGACGTCAGCCTGGGCGACCTGACCGCCATCGAGCGAGGTCTGCGTGAGGCACCCGATTACAGCCGCCAGGTGCTGGAAGCCACCATGCACCAGGCCACGCTGCTGGTGCAGCGTGAATGGCAAGAGAACATGCCGCGCGTCAGCGGCCTCACGGCCCGCAGCATCACCAGCGATGTGGCCAGCACGCCGGCCGGTGTGCTGGGCATCGTGGGCAGCAGCCAGCCCTCGGCCCTGTTTATCGAACTGGGCACCAGGCCGCACATGCCACCGATCAAGGCCATTGAACCCTGGGTGAGGGATGTGCTGGGCATCCGCGAGCCCAAGGAAGTCAAACGCGTGGCCTTCCTGGTTGCCAGAAAGATTGCCCGCGAAGGCACCGAGCCCCAGCGGCCCATGGAGCGTGCAGTGCTGTCCACGCGCAGCCAGGTCATTGCCATGTTTGAGGCCGCAGCGGGCCAGATCCTCAACTTCATCACCGGAGGCAAGGCATGACCGCCGCCACTTTGTCTGCGGCCCGCAGCGCCTTGCTGGCCGTGCTGGCCACCGTGCCCGCCGTGGGCATTGTCCATTCGCGGGAGCGCTTTGCCGCCAGCGAGGCCGAGTTTCGCAAGCTCTATCAATACACCCCGGCGCAGGCCGAGGACGGTTTTGGCGTGGACCCGCATATCCGCGGCTGGTATGTGCGCCGCACAGCGACAGCCGAGGTCAATGCCAACGGCCGCATCCTGAACGAGCACCACTGGCTGATCCGGGGCTACATGGCTTTTAAAGACGCGGTGGAGAGCGAGCTGATCTTTGACGAGCTGGTCGAGCGCATCCGCGCTGCGGTGCGCGTCGATACCACGCTGGGCCTGCCAGGTCTGCTGGGTGGCTCCACTCAGCAGGAGCGCGGCGTGCAGGTGGCCAGTGCCGGCCCGGTGATGTTTGCCGGAGTGCTGTGCCACAGCGCCATGTTGGAGCTGAGCACGCGCAGCTGGGCCGAATGGAGGAAGCCATGAGACCCCGCACCCGCAAAGCCATGCCGGCCCAGCCGGCCATGGTTCTCATGACCCTGACCGCAGAGCACGAGCACCTGGGCGAATGGCTCCAGCCCGGCGCGGAGGTCTGCGTTCACCCCGATACCGCCCGGTGGCTTGAGGCCATGGAAGTCGCCGTTCCCGCTCAACCCGCCATCCAACCTGTCAACACAAAGGACTGACCCATGTCTGATGACGTCATCAAACGCATTTTTGCCCCTGCCGCCTTGGTCGGCCAGATCTATGCCCGTGAATACGGCAGCACGGCCGCGCCGCTGCCCATCGGCAACGTGCTGGCCGCAGAGCTGTCGCACAAGGAGGATGTGAAGAAGCAGCCCAATATGACCACGCTGGGCGGCGGCACCCATTCCGAGATCCGCCGCGTGACCGACGTGGAGCTGGCCATGACGCTGGCCGACATCAATCCCATCAACCTGGCGCGCGCCACGCAGGGCACAGTCAGCGGAGTGGAAAAGGGGCAGACCAGCAATGAATCGCTGACGGTCACCCGTGGTGGTCTGCTGCGTACCAAGCACTTGCAGCCCAGCAATGTGGTGCTGACCAAGGGGACCACGCAGGGCACGGCGACCGTGACCGACGAAGAGCACCTGAATGTGAAAAAGGGCGATCTGGTGCCCCTGGCCCATGGCAACGCCACCAATGTGTCCGTCCGCATCGGCGACAGCGTGGCCAGCGCCACGGCCTTGACCATGGCCGGCAACTACACCGTCACGGCTGCGGGCATTCAGATCGATGCCGCTGCGACCGACGTTACGGACGGCAAGGGTATCTGGGTGAGCTACAAATACCCGACCACAGGCGATGTGATCCCGGCCGCAGGCAACTACGACGTCCGTCCGGCCGGCATCTTTGTGCATCAGGACGCCGCAAGCCTGGCCGATGGCGACGAGGTCAAGGTTGCCTACTCCCACGTGGGCTATGCCGTGATCGAGGCGTTGACCACCAAGCCCAAGGAGCTGGAGATCATTCTGGAGGGCCTGAACGAAGCCGACGACGGGAAGCTGGCCATCGTGGAAATTTGGCGCGCCAGCCAGGGCGTGGCATCATCCATCGCGCTGCTGCAGGAAAGCGGCTTCATCAATTTGAAGGTGACCGGCACCGTCCTGATGGACTCCACCAAGGTGGGCGACGGCATCAGCAAGTACTACCGCGTGCGCAAGACCTGACGCCGCACCACACTCTTTAAAACACTAAGGCCAGCACTCGCTGGCCTTTTTTGTTGGCGCCCAAAAACCGACAGTGATGCCTGAGAGCCGCTTTCAAGCAGCGTCACCGCCTGGGGCCGAAAAACACCTGTAGCCCATTCCACAGGACATAGGCAGCGAGCAGGCCGTAGGCCACAAGTGCTAGTGCCATGCCCGCGCGCATAGACACCCCCGCGCCCACCAGGAAGGCGATGCATGCAATGAAGGCGATGAGACGTGGCATGCACCCATTGTAAGAATCCATGACAGATAAGCAAATCAGCCTTCAGATCGACGCCGGGGTCAGCGGACGCGAGTCCATCGTGGGCCTGGCTGACGATCTGGAGAATGTGGCCAAAGTCTTGGAAGGGGAGGTGGCCACCGAAGCCCGCACGGCGGCGGCCAGGCTGCGGGAGCTGGCCCAGCAGGACGCGGCGATCAGCGCCTTTACCAAGCTGGAGGCCGAAGCCAAGTCTTCTGCGGCCAGCTTGCGCCAGGCAGAGACCGAGGCCAAGAACTATCAGCGCCAGATCTCGGCGATGGGGCCGCCCACGGAAAAAGAGGCCGCAGCACTCAACCGGCTCAACGCCGCCGCCGATAGTGCCCGCTCATCCTTTGATCAGCAGAAGCAGGCACTTTCGGGGGCTCAGGCCGAACTGCAGCGCTTTGGCGTTGCTGGCCAGAATGCCCAGCAGGCGCAGCAGCGTCTGCGTCAGGAGGTCGAGCGGGTCCGCGATTCGGTCCACGCCTTGGCGCCGGCTCACCAGGCTGCGGCGGCCGGGGCTCAGGGCGCGGGCGCCAGCATGGTGCGCACGCACCGCCAGATTGGCGATGGCGTGGAGTCGATCAGCCAGCAATTGGCCCGGCTGCAGAAGTTCTACATGGGCCTGCAGTCCCTGCAAGGCTTTAAAAACATGGCCTTCGACCTGGCTGCGACCGCTGACCAGGCCAACAACCTGCAGGCGCGCCTCAAGCTGGTCACCGGGGAGGGCGAGAACTTCGCCAGGTCTTGGGAGGGTGTCTCGGAGGTCGCGCTGCGCACCCATAGCGCCCTGGAAGAGACCGGGGTTCTATTTACCCGTATCGCGCAGGCGGGCCGGGATGCGGGCCTGAGCGCTCAGCAAGCCAGCGTGCAGAGCCTGGGGCTGACGGAAACCATCAATCAGGCCATCCAGATCGGCGGTGCCAGTGCCGAGTCTTCCTCGGCCGCCATTACGCAGCTGATTCAGGGCCTGCAAAGCGGGGTGCTGCGCGGCGAGGAATTCAACAGCGTGATGGAGCAGGCGCCGCGCCTGGCTCGCGCTTTGGCCGATGGCTTGGGCGTGACCACGGGCGAGCTGCGCAAGATGGCCGAGTCCGGCCTGCTGACCACCCAGACGGTGATCGCCGCGCTGCAAGGCCAAAGCTCTGCCGTGGCCGCTGAGTTTCAGCGCCTGCCTCCTACCGTGGGCCGGGCCATGCAAGACCTGTCCACCCAGTGGACGCTGTATGTCCAGAAGGTCGACCAGGCCAACGGCGCCAGTGCGGCCGCAGCCAAGGCCATTCAACTGCTGGCCAATAACCTGCAGGGCGTTGCCGGCCTGCTCATGGACCTGGGCCAGGCGGCTGCCGCCTTTACCGCACTGCGCCTGGCGCAGCATTTTCTGGGCATTAGCCAAGCCACCCAGGCCGCAGCAGCAGGTATTGCAGCGGCCAATGCTCAGCTCGTGGCCACTCAGGCAGCGGCTGCTGGAGCTGCCGCCAGTACCGGCCGCTTTGCGGCCGTCATGGGCGGACTCAAGACCTTCACCTTGGTCGGTCTGGCGACCAATATCAAGGATATCGGCACCTGGCTGGGCGAGGCCACCGCCAAGCTCATGGGCTACAAAGATATGACGGAGGAGCTTGCAAAAGCCGAAAAGGCCGCTGCAGAAGTTTCTCGTGAGGCGGCTGCGGCGAGGGCGGCTGAAGCCCAGAAGACCCAACTGGCCGCCGACAAACTGTTTGACCTGTCCAAAGCCGCGCGCAATGCCGTTGCCGAATTCGAGCAGCTCACTAAATCGGGAAAAACCAGTGCGGATGCATTAAAGAGCGTCACCGATGGCTTTGATTTGAATAAGGTCCAAGGCATTAAGGATTTTGCTGCGACCCTGGACAAACTGGGCGAGACCGGAAAGATTGCTGCCGGTGAAGTGGAGGCGGCCTGGGCCAAGGCTTTATCGGGCAAGGATTTAGCGGTATTTGAAGCCAGAGCCCGCGCGGCATTTCTGGGCAGTACTCGTGAGGCAGAACGCCTTGCCCAATTAACCGAGGCGGTTTTGGTCGAGGCGGTCAAACGCGCAGGTCTTGAATATGACGTGCTCAAAGGCGGTATCGGTGCCGCTTCGCGTAGCGCGATTAATGATACCCAGGCCCTTATCGATCAAATGGGCAAACTCAAGCAGGAGGGTATCGACACCGGGCGCGTGCTCACGGCCAGTTTCAGCAAAGCCATTGAAGCGGCGGATAGTGAGGCTGCATTAAAAGCCGTTCGTGGGCAAATTGAATCGGTGCGCAGCGCTTTGGGCCAGCAGCTTACGGATGGGCTGCTTGACCAGGCTAAAAAGAAAGCGGATGCGCTCAAGGACGCACTGGACGCCGCCAAACCCGGTATCAACAGCGTGCGCGAAGCCCTCAAGCAGCTGGGCATTACCTCGGACGAAACGCTTAAAAAGACGGCTGCAGACGCTAAAGCCGCCTATGACGTGCTGCGCGACAGCGGCACGACCAGCGCTCGGGAGCTGAGCGAGGCCTTCAAGAAGTCAGCGGATGCTGCGATTGCCGCCAACAAAGGTATTGCGCCGTCCTGGGTCCAGGCCGAAGCCGCCATGCGTGGCTATGAGGTGGCGGTCGACAGCGCAGGCAAGGCCACGCTCAGGCTCAAGGGCGCGACCGATGATGCGGCGGGCTCGCATACCCGCGCCGCAAACGCCGTCGACCAGCACCGTACCGCTCTTGAGCGCCTGAATGCCGAGCGTGAGCGCGAAATTGCCTCTCAGGAAAAGGCAAACGAGCTGGCTACGCGAGAGCTGCAGCTCATGGAGGCCAAACGCAACGCCGGGACGATCAAAGGACTGGACGCCGTGCCTTCCTTTGAAAGCCAGGCCCAGGCCGATGCCTGGCTTGAAAAGAAGAAAGAGCAGTACCAGCGCGACAACCCGTTCTCTACCAACAGCCATGGCGCCCTGGGCAACCTGGGCTACGACTTGATGATGTTCGAGTGGGGCAGGGAAGTGGATGCCATGAACCTGCGCAACACCATGAAGGGCAACGGCAACGCCGAGACCTCCAGCAAGACCCCGCTGGAAGCCATGGTCTCGCGCCAGGTCTCCACCGTCAATCTGCAGATCAACGGCCAGCCCTACGGCCAGGTCAACACCGACCCTGCAGGCGGCGCCACGTTGACTCAGTACCTCAACGAGCTGGGCCGCCAGAAAGGGTCCTCCACATGATCACCCTCACATACAGCGGCGTCACGGCCCATATCAGCGACCGCCTGGACTGGCAGGACGAGTTTTCTTGGAGCCCGGTCGACCAGGCTACCAGCTACAGCACCACGGGCGCGCTGCTGGTCGACGTGGCTTTAAAGCAGGCCGGCCGCCCGATCACGCTCATGGGCACCGAGACCGCCGCCTGGATCACCCGCGCGCTCTGCGCAACGCTGCAGGCCTGGGCCGAGCTGCCCGGCATCGAGCTCACCCTGGTGCTGCGTGGCCAGGCCCGCCAGGTCATGTTCGACCACGCCCGTGGCGGCTTTGTGGGCCAGCCCGTTTTCAAGCTGCAGGACGGCGAAGAGTCCCCCGAGCAGCTCTATCTCCCGACTTTCCGTTTCATTGAGGTTTGACATGCCGATCCAGACAGGCGACGTAAAGCTGCTCAAGTCCGCGGTCATGAGCGACGCCCCCGAGGGTGGCGGCGCTCCCACGGGCGAGGCCATTCCCGACGGCGTGAGCAACGCCATATTCCCAGACATTTCGCAGCTCGACCGGGCCATCGGCCGTGTCAGCCTGCGCAAAGTGACCCTGGGCGTGCGCACCGACGACACCGATACCTACTTCGGCGCCAACGTGATCGTGGCCGATCCACCCAAAGACCCGCGCGTCAGCGTGACCCTGTTTCGTACGGGCCAGGCCTTCGACGTGCGCGGTGAAGCGATCCGGCGCGTGGAGGCCTATCTGAACAAAGGGCCGGAGTGGGCGGGCTATCTGTACGAGGGCCACCTCGCAGGCCAGCGCGTGATCCAGATCTTCCAGCGCGAGGCCGAGGCGCGGCCGGCCGTGGGCCAAACCCTGGTCATCATCCAGAACGAGGGCGCCGCCAATCAGATCGAGCAGTATGTGCGGGCTACCCGCGTGAGTTCCGTTGTCCGCATGTTCACTGACCCCAACGGCACCGACTACAAGGCCGCCATCGTCACCGTGGAGCTGAGCGACAAGCTGCGCACCGACTTCATCGGCTCGCCTGCTTCGCGCTTTTTCACGCGCGCGGCGAATGCCGCCCGGATTCGGGACACCGTGGTGGCCGATGCCGGCAGCTATGTGGGCGTCAGCCCCCTGGCCAGGGCCGCAGCGCTGGGCGACTTCACGGCCGTGGCCCGGTCGGTGTTCACGCAGCTGGTGCCCTCGGCCCAGACCGAGACACCGATCCCGGGCGGTATCCCTTACGCGATGGCCGGCCTGCCGGCCGCCGGCGCCGAAGAGGTGACCTTCACCACGACGCAGGCCTGGGACAACAACACCACGCTGGTGCTGCCGGGCGGCTGCCTGCCAAGCTCGCTCAAGATCCGTCTCGGCTCCGGCGCGCAGTTCACCGATGCGGCGGGCATGCTCATGTCGGGCACCCAGCAAGTGGGCACGGTCGACTACGCCAACGGCATCGTGGCCAGCAGCTCGGGCAACTATGCCGGCAGCAAGACCATCAGCTACCGGCCGGCTGCCTATATGCAGCGCATGCCGCAGTCCAGCGAGATCCGCATCACCCCCGAGACCCGCAGCCAGTCCTATGTGGGCTTCATCACGCCCACGGCCGCGCGTGGCACGCTGTCTTTCAGCTACCGCGCCCAGGGCCGCTGGTATGTGCTGTCGGACGCTGGCGACGGCTCCCTGCGCGGCATCGACTCCAGCTATGGCGCGGGCACCTATAACCCCGACACCGGCTCCTACGTCATCACCCTGGGCGCGCTGCCCGATGCGGGCAGCTCCATCATCATCGGATGGGGTGTCCCGACCCAAGAGACCGTGCATGCCGCCCTGGACATGCTGATCTCGCAGACGATTGCGCTGCAGCTGCCTGCGGGCCAGGCGCTGTATCCCGGGGCGTTCGACATCAAGTGGATGGATGGCACAACGCCGCGCGCGGCGACCGCCAACGCCGCCTGGCAGCTCCAGGGTGACGCGAGCGGCGAAGTGCGCGTCGGCCGCTCCGAAGTGCTGTTCGCGCCCAAGCTGCTGCCGGCCATCGGCACCGTGCTCGATGTGACGGTCGACACGGCCCCGGCCAACGAGGTGACCCTGGCCCATCCGTCCCGCAACGGGCAGGGGCGGCTGGCCGTGGCTGCCGGCGTGGGCGGCCTGGTGCCTTTTACGGTCCAGGTCGAGTGGAACACCATAACCGATCAGAGCGTGCTCGGCACTTACACCCGGGCCCAGCTCGCAGAGATGGGGGTCACCCTGGTGGACCCCACCCAGATCGCGCGCGACGATGGCGCGGGCAAGCTGATGCTGGGAACCCTGCAGGTCGGCACCGTGGACTATGCGGCCGGCACCATGGATTTTTTGCCGGACGTCACGATCCAGATCCCCAAGCCCCATTACTCGGCCAGCATGGTGAGTGGCAGCGGCGGTTTCTTTGCCGACGCCGCCAAGTACCGCCTCAATTACTCGGGCATCGAGTACATCAACGCGCCCTCGATCTACCCGAACGACGAAAGCGGCTACGTCAAGCTGCGGTTTCGGACCACGGGCAGCGCGACCCGCCACACATTGCAAGTGCAGTTTGCTCCCGAGTTCGCACTGGTCACGGGCGTGCAGGCGCCGGTCGTGCCGGGCTCGGTCGTCATGCTGCCGGCCAGCGGCCAACCCTGGAGCGATGACGGCCGTGGCACGCTGCGGGTGCTGACGCCGGCCGGCTTTGTGACGCGCGGCACGGTCAACTACGCAACCGGGCGCATTGCGCTCACATCCTGGACGCCGGGCAACGCCAATACCGTGCGCCGGGCCAGCTGCATCACGACCCTGGGCGATGCCATCTCCAGCGCCTACGTGTTCCGCACCGCATCGAGCCCGCTGCGCCCCGGTTCGCTGACCGTGCAAGTGCCCCGGGCCAGCGGCGGCGTGCAGAACGTCACTGCCGGCATCGACGGCACGATCTCCGCGGCTGGCGTCGTCGGCACCGTGGACTACGAGACCGGCCTGGTGCGCCTGGGGTTCGGCGTCCTGGTCAACGCGGCCGGCAACGCGGGCGAGCCCTGGTACGACCCGGCCAACGTGCAGCCGGACGGCAAAATCTTTAAACCCGCCCCGGTGGTCGCCAGCGCGCTGCGCTACTCGGCCGTGGCCTATAGCTACCTGCCGCTGGATGCGGACCTGCTGGGCATCGACCCGGTGCGCCTGCCCAGCGACGGCCGCGTGCCGATCTTTCGGCCGGGCGGCGTGGCCGTGGTGGGGCATACGGGGTCGATCACCGCCACCTTCGCCAATGACCAGACCGTGGACTGCGGCCGTGTGCGCCTGTCGCGGGTGCGCATTGTGGGAGCCGACGGCAAGGTCATCCACGGCGGCTACACCGCCAATCTGGAAGCCGGTACCGTGCATATCGTGGACGTGGCCACCTGGTCGCAGCCCGCGACCATCGAGCACCGCATCGAGGACATGGCCGTGGTGCGCGACGTGCAGATCAGCGGCGAGATCTCGTTTGCGAGCGCGCTCTCGCATCACTACCCGCTGGGCAGCTACATCTCCAGCGCCTTGACGGCCGGCTCGGGTGTGGCCAGCGACCTGTTTGCCCGCGTCAACGCGGTGTTTGACCAGCAGACCTGGGTGCCGACCTGGGCCGACGTGCCCCAGGGCGCCGATGCGCTGGCGTCCTTCAATGCGGCGCAGTACCCGATCAAGGTCACCAATCGCGGCGCCATCACGCAGCGCTGGGCACTGCGCTTTACCACGCCCACGGCCTTCGACGTCATCGGCGAGAACGTGGGCGTGATCGCCGTGGGCAACACCAGCACGGACTGCAAGCCGATCAATCCGGCCGAGGGCGTGCCTTATTTCGTGCTGCCCTGGCAGGGCTGGGGCAACAACTGGGCCGTGGGCAACGTGCTGCGCTTCAACACCGTGGAGGCCGGCATGCCGCTGTGGGTGGCCCGCACCGTCCAGCCCGGTCCCGAGACCGTCCCCGACGACACCTTCACGCTGCTCGGCCGTGGCGACGTGGACAACCCCAAACCCTAATCACTGGAGCACATTGCCATGCCCTACGGGACGCAGACCAAGTTTTTTACCTCCGACACGCCCGGCGCGCCGGCCCTGTATGCCGATGCCGGCGCCTATGTGGCGCTGCTCGATGCCGTGCTGGTCAACGGCTACGGCGCGGCCGTCATCAACCAGATCGTCGTGACCGATGGCATGGCCGTGGCCACGACCACGCTGGGCCACAAGTTCCGCAAATGGCAGGTGGCGCTCAATGCCGACGCCGGCCATGCCGGGCTCAATGGCGAATTCCGGATCATTGCGCTGACGGGCAGCTCCTACACCTTTGAGGCGGCTGGCGTGCCCAACGGCACCTACAACGGCGGCTCCACCAAGGTGGCCCCTCTGGGCTTCGAGATCCAGGCCACGGCCGCCAATCAGCGCATCTACCGCAGCAAAGACCCGCGCCGCAATGCCGTGAGCCTGTTTGTGGATGACACCAACACCGTCTCCGGGTGGAACACAGGTACCAACAAAGCGATGGCATCGGTGCGCCTGGTCAGCGACGTGATCGCCATCGACTCCTTTACCACCTTGGGTACTACCTGGTGGTACAAGTCTGCTGCTGTGTCTGGCACCGTCGCGCGCCCCTGGATCATCACGGGCGACGCCCTCGGTTTTTATTCGGCGGTGGATGTCATCGGTAACGGCATAGGGGTCGTCAGCAACCACTTCATACAGCTCAATACTCGGGCTGCAGGCGATCAGTACGCCACGATGCTGGAGGGCGCCGCACCATCTATCGATGCTCCTGCGACCAATATGAACGGGATCGGGGCGGCTGGCGGCAGCATGAACGCGATGAACAATGGCACTCGGATGATCGCCAGGGCATTGGCCCAAACGGGAGTTGCCATACCGATGCGCTATTTGGGCCTCGGGATGCAGAATCAGTACGCTGGCACCCCCTTTGGCTGGCTCACCAGTGGCAAGCGGTGGTTGTCAAATACCGTTCAAGGCGCCGGCTTGGATGCGGTCAATCCTGCGGACTCTGGATTCGTGCTTGGGCAGGCCATCATTGCAACGCATAGCCCGACGGGCTTGAATGATGGCGCCAACTTCACCGCGCGCGCCTTGATGCCTGGCCTGTATTCGGTACCTGCCGATATGTTGTGGCCAATGACGGTAACCCCGCTCGAAACACCCGCCGGTATGCCCCATTCCGTGTTGCTGCCGCTGCCCGCGCATATCGGATCGAACGGCAGTTACGGCGGTGGCAGCCCTAGCTTGGCGGGTATCGGTGGTTACTTTGTCGAGCTGGTGAAGGATTGGCGATGAGCGGTCCCGCGCTGCTGGTGGGGCCGGCCTTCTTGCCATTGCTGACGCCGCTGGATTTTTCTTCAAGCAAGCCGCGCATGTCCTTGTTTGGCTCTGCAGTGCTGATCAAGCCGCTGCTCAGTGGTGCCGGTGGTCTGGGCCATATCGCGTCGACCGTCGAGAAACAGGAGGCCGAAGACCCCGCGCCCCTGCCGATTGCGCGCCGCGTGCTGCTGTTCCTGGAGCCCACCATGCAACTGGTGGCCGAGACCGTGAGCAATGCCGATACCGGCGCCTATCGCTTCGACGGCCTCAATCCCGATGCCCGGTTCACGGTCGTGGCGCTGGACCATCTGCACAAGTTCCGCGGCGTGCTGGCCGACAACCTGGCGCCGACACGATGAGCGGATTGCGCGTCACGCCCAGGCACCGGCTGGAGCGGCTCAAGGCCACGCTGGCGGACATCAATGCCGGGCCGAATCCTGCCCGTATCGAGCTGTTCGACGGCCTGCTACCCAGCGCCCCGGATGCGGTGACCAGTGCCCGTCTGCTGGCCGTGATCACCCTGCAGCTGCCTGCCGGAGAGATCGTGAGCAACGCGCTGCACCTGGTGCCGGCCGGTGACGGCATGGCCGTACTGACCGGCGTGGTCGGCTGGGGCCGCCTGGTCAACGGCGCGGGCGAGATCGTCTGCGACGGCCTGTGCACGGCGTCCAATGGCGACGGCCCCTTCCGACTATCGGCCCTGCAGCTCTATGCAGGCGGCGCCGTGCGCCTGGTCTCGGCCATCATGGGGTGATCGATGACGGACGCCCGCCTGATCTTTAAACGCAAGCCGGCCACAGACGGCCGGCTGGTGTTTGGTTTGAACGACAGTGGCGAGGTCGGGGTGCCTGGCGTCGATCTGTCGCTCGATGGCGAGCTGCCCGAGCTGACCCTGGTGTGCGACATGGCATACGACAGCCGCGCGCAGCGGCCCATGGTGAGCAGCACGGTCGCGCCCTGGCGGTCCACCGACGAGCTTCAGGCCGGGATTGCCTCCGGCATGCAGGGCACGATACGCAGTCCGGCCGGCTGGCAGGCCCGGTGGCAGACGGCCCAGGCCCAGCCCGAGGGCACGGAGGCCCGCCAGGCCGGCACGCTGCGACCGGGCGACATGGCCACGGCCGCGCGCCATCAGGACGGCGAGCCCCTGCAGACCTCGGCGGCCGTACAGGCGCAGTCGGCATTGCGCTCGGATATCGACCTGCAGGCCCGCCACCAGGTGGCGGCGCATATGCAGCGCCAGGCCGAGCTGCCGCACCAGGATGGACTGCACGACCGCTTTGCGCTGCAACGCGTGCGCCACCAGGTGGCTCTGCCGCTGGTCGCGGGCTTGGCCACGGACTTCCAGAGCGCGTTGCCATGGCTGCTGGGCATCGCCAGCCGCTGGCAAGAGGCGGTGCCGCCACCGCCCGGCATCAGCAAACGGCCGGGGCCTCCGGTTGACCCCGAGCCGCCCATTGACCGCTGCTATGTGCCAGATCCGCACCTGGTGTTTGGTGCGGCTGCGGTCCGCAATGGCCGGCTGATTTTTGTTTGTGAGTGCAAGGACGACGGCCCTGGTGCCCTGATCGTCGCTCCGACACGAAAGGCTTATATCGTGCTCAATCAAGTCATGCTCACCTGCCTGGACACGGGCGTGGAGCTGCAGGCCCTGGCTTTCAGCATGTCCCTCGACTTCAATTCATGGACCTGGACCTGGAGCGCCTCGCTGCACAAGGATGCGGCCCATCACCTCGGCCGGGACGCCCAGGGTGACCCCGCCGTGGTGCTGGCCGTCGTCAATGGCGTGCCGTTCAAGCTGCGCCTGGAGCGCACCGGCCGTGACCGCCGCTTCATGCCCCAGGAGCGCTGGGCAGTCTCCGGCCGAGGGCTGGCGGCCGTGATCAGTGAGCCTTGGGGTAAGCGCCTGCCATTCGGCAATCCTGGCCAACTGCTGACCGCCCAGCAGCTCGCGGTCGAGGCGCTCAAGATCAACGGCGTGTCCATCGGCTGGGGCGTGGACTGGAAGCTGGAAGACTGGGTCGTGCCGGCCGGGGCCTGGGCCATGCAAGGCAGCTACATCGACGCGATCAACGACATTGCGTCGGCTGCGGGCGGCTATGTCCAGCCACACAACACAGAACAGATCCTGCGCATCCTGCCTAAGTACCCCACGGCGCCCTGGGCCTGGGGCGACGTGGTGCCCGACTTCGAGATCCCGGCCGCTGCGGCCGAGGTCGAGGGCACCGAGTTCATGGACAAGCCGATCTACAACCGCGTCTTTGTGGGCGGCATCAGTGCCGGCGTCTTCGGCCCCGTCACGCGGGCCGGCACGGCCGGCGAGCTGATCGCGCCCCAGGCCACACATGCCCTGATCACGGACGCGACCGCCCAGCGTCAGCGCGGCCTAGCCGAATTGGCCGACACTGGCCGCCAGGCTCATGTTTCCCTCTCGATGCAGGTGCTGCCGGAGACCGGCGTGATCCTGCCGGGCCAGTTCGTGCGCTACAAGGGGCCGGAGACGGTCATGGGCATCGTGCGGTCGACGGCGATCAACTGGGCAGCGCCCAGGCTGCGCCAGGTGCTGGAGGTCGAGACCCATGCCTAACCTCTACAAGCAGTTCATGGATCTGCAGCCACCCAAGCCGCTCATGGTGGGGACGGTGGAATATGTGATCGGCGGCGTGGCCACCGTGAAGCTGCCAGGCGGCGCCATGGTCCAGGCGCGTGGCCAAGCCGCTGCGGGCCTGCGGGTGTTTGTGCGGGACGGTGCTATCGAAGGGCCGGCTCCCGAACTGACCTACACCGAAGGGGAGGTGTAGCCATGTAGCGCCACGAAAAAAGAACGGGCGACTTTGCCAGGTGCTGTAACACCCAGCAAAGCCCCAACTGCAGAACACACCTGCAAGCCGGCAAGGCCCGCTCACCCTGTACAGAGCGGCGCTGAGCCTACCAGAGTTTTAAAGGTTTAAAGGCTTGCAAATGAACGAGATCCGCTGCGGCAACTGCCGCAAAAAGTTAGGTGAGGGCGTATATCAACGTCTGAACATCAAGTGCCCCAGGTGTGGGGCCTTCAATCAGCTGAGCGCCTCGAGCGCCACATCAGAGCCGCCAAGAGGGCCGACAGCTGAACCCCATGACCAACCCCATCGTCCCCTGGATCGGAGGCAAACGCCGCCTGGTCGATCTACTCCTGAAGCGCTTTCCAGCCCATAGCTGCTACGTAGAGGTCTTTGCCGGTGGCGCGGCGGTGTACTTTGCCCGCCACCCGGCCGACGTCGAGGTACTCAACGACGTCAATGGCGACCTGGTGAACCTCTATAGGGTGGTGACCCACCACCTGGAGGAGTTCGTCAGGCAATTTAAATGGGCCTTGACCAGTCGCCAGGTCTTTAAATGGCTGCAGGACACCCGGCCCGAAACCCTGACCGACATCCAGCGCGCGGCCCGGTTCTTTTACCTCCAGCAGCAGAGCTTCGGCGGCAAGGTCTCCGGTCAGACCTTTGGCACGGCAACCACGGCCCCGGCCATCAATCTGCTGCGCATTGAGGAGAACCTTTCGGCCGCGCATCTGCGCCTGGCGTCTGGAACCTATGTCGAGCAGCTGGATTGGGCCGCCTGCATCGACCGCTACGACCGAAGCCACACCTTGTTTTATATGGACCCCCCGTATTGGGAAACCGAGGGCTATGGCGTGCCGTTCCCCTGGGAACAGTACGAGCGGATGGCCCAGAAGCTCAAGACGATCAAGGGCAAGGCCGTCATCAGCATCAACGATCACCCGGCGATCAGGGAGTGCTTCAAGGATTTTGAGATGGAGGCTTTAAAACTGGACTACACCGTCGGTGGTGGCGCGAACCGGGTAGAGCGAGGAGAGCTGGTGATTTACAGCTGGGCCAGGAGCGAGGAGCCTGCCGGGCTGTTTTGAACAATGCCAGCTGGATCAGCAAGATAGGAGGCTGCAGCGCCTCCAAGAAATAAAAAAGTGGCCTCGAGGGCCACTTTTAAATTTCAAACTGAGAACGGTCTTGATCTTTGATCCAGGCCGGAGGCTTTCCTCGGCCAGTCCATGTTTGGCCGGTCGCGGGGTCACGATATTTTGGGGCTACAGAGCCGGTCTCCCGCTTTTGTTTGGCGGGAGGAAAGACATCGTCCTGCGTCAGACCAAAAGCCTCGATCAAGCCCTTGATTTCTTGCACCGCACCTGCGACTTCAGACTTGCGAGCAGCAGCAATCTGCTGCTCAAGAGCTTCGCGTTGTGCCAACAAGTCCTTATAAGAATGTGTACTCATCTAAAAGAGGTCCTCTGTAAATGTTCGAATTAGCACCAAAAGGATGCACTCATACATGAGATACGTCGTATATGCAGTTGGTTCGCTTTCAAGCGAAAGTAACCGCGCACATTGTGTCCCAGTTTGACGCGTGCCAATTCCAAAAAACTGAGGAACAACCCAAAAAAGTTGGCTGTGCTGTAGAGACAGGCCGGCCCTAAAGCGTCTTGTCTTGCACGACCACTGTCTTATCGCAAGCGATAGGGGGACTGGCTGCGTTCGGCCATAAGCCGTCTTCGCAAATGATGAGAAAATTTTGGCTCATCTTCAAAGCTTTTTATGACGATCAGTGGCAACCTAAAGGTTTGGGCAAAGCGGATCAAGCGTGATGGCGTGACACTCTGGTTCGCTGGAAAACACCCCGACACGCCTTGGTTTGCGAAGGCTTTGGGCCTCTTTGTAGTGGCTTATGCGCTAAGCCCGATTGATTTGATACCTGACTTCATCCCCGTTCTAGGATATGTGGACGATATCCTCCTGCTTCCGGCACTGATCTGGTTGACGGTCAATCTCCTGCCAAAGCCAGTTCTTGCTGCATGCCGTGTTCAAGCGGATGCATGGATGGCTGAGAAAGGATCGAAGCCAAGTAGCCGCACAGGCGCCATCATGATCATCGTGTTGTGGATAGCCATTGGAGCTGCAGCCTGGTACTGGTTGACTCCTTAGATACGTGCATGAAGGGCCGCTCAGGGTGGCGGATTCAACCGGTCGTTGGCTGCTACCGGCCAAAAGGGGGCCTTCGCAGAATGACGCGAAAGCGGTCATCGGCACGCCATGAGCGAGTCCAATGGACTGGGCGTACCACCCGCCGCCACCTTGAGGACATGTGTATAAATCATGGTGGTGCTGACGTAGCTGTGGCCCAACAGCTCTTGCACGTTGCGAATGTCGGTCCCTGATTGCAGCAGGCGCGTGGCAAACGAGTGACGCAACATATGGGCTGAATCGGCATATAAACTCCACCAGTGTCACCGCTTTTTAAGCGCCCACTGCACACGATCCTCATACAAATGGTGGCGCCGTTCAACGCCGCTTCCGTGGCACAGCGCTTTTTCGTGGGTCGCGCCCGTCTTCAAATCTGGGTGCTTCCTTTTGGCCTTTGGGTCTAACCCATCGGTCAAACCGGCCCGCCTACGGCAGTTGGCTTACCTCAGTCTTTAGGCTGCATTGGAGAAAATATGATGAGAAGCATCGCCCTACTTATCGATTGGCTTATCGTATCCATCATCGTCATCTGTGTTAGCGGTGTGGCACGCGCCCAGAGTAGTAACTGCGACTGTCAGGAGCTCGTCGGATCGTGTTCAGCTTCTATCACCGTCATCCCTACCAAATCTGAAAAAGGGTCGTATGCGGTCGACCTGACGATTCAGTCATCGGCGCCCGCCTGTTCCAAGGTCGATTACTATATCGATAGTACGCCGTATTTCACCATCCTCAGTCAAGGCAACCGCGGAACGGACAGCAGTTGGGGGCAAAAACCGATCACGCGCGAGAATATCAACGGCGTCAGTTGCAAGATCTGCAAATCCGTTACGCATGCCGGCCCCCAAGGAGACGTTGGCACGAAGTTGGGCACACCGAAATCTCCATTGACCTTATATATAAATGGAACGTGGTGTGCGCAAGATTCATATGGGAGTAATCGAATAGTGATTGCAAACGGGACTATTACTTTCGCTTTTTCTGGAAACGATGGGAGTAAGTCGGGAAATACTGGAACAGTTAGCCTCCTAAGCGACACCGAATTTACCGTGCATCTTAAGAATGGGTTTCAGGATAGGTACCAAATGGTCGATAAAGATCATTTTCGGTGGGTTGGGCGAGGGGATGCAGGAGCCCCGCAAGACGTTACGGCAGCTCGTTGCGGTGGCTAAGATGGCACGCCCTGCGGCAACTTAACACTTCCATAGAACGGATGCCCTACGGCCTACTTCGTAGGCCTACGGTTGGCGCCCATGTCGAACGTTGAACGACTTCTTTCCAAAGTCCGCTACTACCGCTTTGGGTCGTGAGCCGTCCTCGGTCGCAGGTTGCTACCGGACAGGCACAGACATTCAAGTTCCAGTAAGCAGATCCAACGGACTGATCATGTCATCCGCAGCGACCTTCAGTGTATGTAGATCGTGGCAGTAGATACGTTGCTACGGTGTGGCCAAGAGCGCTTTCACTTTGGACAAATCTGACTGGACACATCCCACTTTGCTGAGCTGACCACAGCACAAAAAAAGCACCGTCGCTAGAGGTTGGAGTTTTCGGGAGCGGTACATCAGGTATGGTGAGCAGCTAAACCACAAAAGGAATCGTCTGGTGCCCAAACCCAACTACCAATTCGAAAAACGACAACGCGAGCAAGAGAAGAAGAAAAAAAAGGCCGAGAAGGCTCAGCGGAAAGCTGCAGCGACTGAGGGAACCCCGCCAAATGTGGCGTCCGAGGTGCTGCTGGAAACAAGTAATTCAGGGCAAGGCAGTGTGCCGCTGTGATTTTTGAGGGCCTCTGCTGCTGAGCCCCCGGCACCACGCCTAGCTAGTCAAACAAGCCGCCTGCGGCGTTCGCATATCTTCAACGTTGATGGACTTTCGCAGTGCCGACTGTGCGTAACGGGTCGTTCTGAGACAGACGCACACCAGCCAATAGACAACAAAGCAACACATCGCATGATGCGATCGCTTGCTGTTTTGTCAGCCTTGGTGCCAAAGGCTGTGCTACTTTGTGCCAAAGCTCGCGCAAATTTGTGCCAAAGGCCGCGCAACGCAACTCAACGCAACTTTCTGGTGCCTGAGACGGCGCAAGGCGGCCGAAATGCACGACGCAGCGCCGCAACTTTTTACATGGCAGAAAACAGGGGTCTTTAGATGCTTCTCCAATGAAAGTGCCTTGCAGAAGTACAGCTAAATCCCTGAGTCTTGTACAAGACTTAAAAAAATCGGCCCGGTTGGGCTTAGAATTTTGTATCGTGGGAACGTATTGCAAAAGATAGCAATGCTTCCCGCTGTGTCAGGCCCCATTGCGCAGACTCGGGATGCAGGCCCAAGGCACGCCCCCACCTTTTTCACAACCTGAGACAAGAGATGAGCACGCAGCAATCCACCATCATCTACACCTTGACTGACGAGGCGCCCCGTCTGGCCACCAGCGCTTTCCTGCCTGTGGTCCGCGCCTTCGCGACTTCCGCCGGCGTCAATGTGGAAACCAGCGACATCTCGTTGGCCGGCCGCATTCTGGGCGAGTTCCCCGACTACCTGACCGAGGAACAGCGTGTTCCCAACAACCTGGTCGAACTGGGCAAGCTCACGCTGACGCCCGAAGCCAACATCATCAAGCTGCCCAATATCTCCGCTTCCGTGGGCCAACTGACCACGGCGATCAAGGAGCTGCAGCACAAGGGCTACAAGATTCCGGCCTACCCCGAGAACCCCACGAGCGACGCCGAGAAGGAAATCAAGGCCCGCTACAGCAAGTGCCTGGGCTCGGCCGTGAACCCCGTGCTGCGCGAGGGCAACTCCGACCGTCGCGCTCCCGCGGCCGTGAAGAACTACGCCAAGAAGCACCCCCATTCCATGGCCGAGTGGAAGCAGTGGTCGCAGACCCATGTGTCCCATATGGACAAGGGCGACTTCTACCATGGTGAAAAGTCCATGACGCTGGACAAGGCCCGCGACGTGAAGATGGAGCTGGTCACCAAGAGCGGCCAGACCATTGTCCTGAAGCCCAAGGTCGCGCTGAAGGACGGCGAGGTCATCGATTCCATGTTCATGAGCAAGAAGGCGCTGTGCGACTTCTACGAGAAGGAAATCGAGGACTGCAAGGAGTCCGGCATCCTCTTCTCGCTGCACGTCAAGGCCACGATGATGAAGGTGTCCCACCCCATCGTGTTCGGCCACTGCGTGAAGATCTTCTACAAGGAAGCTTTCGAGAAGCACGGCAAGCTGTTCGACGAGCTGGGTGTGAACGTGAACAACGGCATGGCCAACCTCTACGAGAAGATCGCCACGCTGCCCAACTCGCTGCGCGAAGAAATCGAGCGCGACCTGCACAAGTGCCAGGAAGACCGTCCGCGTCTGGCCATGGTGGATTCCGCCAAGGGCATCACCAACTTCCACTCGCCCAACGATGTGATCGTTGACGCGTCCATGCCCGCCATGATCCGCGCCGGCGGCAAGATGTGGGCCGCCGACGGCAAGCCTTACGACTGCAAGGCCGTGATGCCCGAGTCCACCTTCGCCCGCATCTACCAGGAGATGATCAACTTCTGCAAGTGGCACGGCAACTTCGACCCCAAGACCATGGGCACCGTGCCCAACGTGGGTCTGATGGCCCAGAAGGCCGAGGAATACGGCTCGCACGACAAGACCTTCGAGATCTCCGAAGACGGCGTGGCCAACATCGTCGATCTGGCCACCGGTGAAGTGCTGATGAGCCAGAACGTGGAGCAGGGCGACATCTGGCGCATGTGCCAGGTCAAGGACGCTCCCATCCGCGACTGGGTGAAGCTGGCCGTGACCCGTGCCCGCAACTCCGGCATGCCCGCCGTGTTCTGGCTGGACCCCTACCGTCCGCACGAAGCCGAGCTGATCAAGAAGGTCAACAAGTACCTCAAGGATCACGATACGAGCGGCCTGGAAATCCACATCCTCTCGCAAGTGCGCGCCATGCGCTACACGCTGGAGCGCGTGGCCCGCGGCCTGGACACCATCTCGGTGACCGGCAACATCCTGCGCGACTACCTGACCGACCTGTTCCCCATCATGGAACTGGGCACCTCGGCCAAGATGCTGTCCATCGTGCCTCTGATGGCCGGCGGCGGCATGTACGAAACCGGTGCCGGCGGCTCGGCTCCCAAGCATGTGCAGCAACTGGTGGAAGAAAACCATCTGCGCTGGGATTCGCTGGGCGAGTTCCTGGCCCTGGCCGTGTCGCTGGAAGACCTGGGCATCAAGGAAAACAACGGCCGCGCCAAGCTGCTGGCCAAGACCCTGGACGAAGCCACGGGCAAGCTGCTGGACGAGGACAAGTCGCCTTCGCGCCGCACCGGTGAGCTGGACAACCGCGGTTCGCAGTTCTACATCGCTCTGTACTGGGCCCAGGCTCTGGCCGCCCAGACCGAAGACAAGGAACTGGCCGCCAAGTTCGCGCCCCTGGCCAAGCAGCTTGCCGAGAACGAGGCCAAGATCGTGGCCGAGCTCAAGGACGTGCAGGGCAAGGCTGCCGATATCGGCGGCTACTACCTGCCCGACGTGGCCAAGATGGACGCCATCATGCGCCCCAGCGCCACCTTCAACGCCGCCATCGCTGCGGTGTAAGCCAAGCTGTTTGCAGTGCGGGGCTCGCTCCGCCTGCCAGCGCCAAGCCGGCGGACCTGAAAAGGCCGCCGGCTTTTTGACGTCTGATGCTATGAAATATGAAGCTTCTGGCGCTGTTTGGGCATGCGTTGCAGTGAGTTTTTAGCGCGAAAAAAGCCGGCGGCGCTGCAAGCACTGCCGGCTCTATCTTTGCTGCATGGCTGGGTTGGGCGGAGGCGAGTCAGTCAGAAGCTAGATAGCGCAAAGCGCTTTGAGCGATGAGCGCTACTGGCGGCCGAAGGGCGCGCCGCCCAGCTTGGTGCCGGCCTTGATGCCGCGCTTGGCAAACCAGCCCTGGTTCATCTCCAGCACATAGCGCACGGGCTTGGCCGAGCAGTGGGAGTCGTCGGTCATGGGCTGCATGTCCGCCAGATTGACGATGGTGCCGTCGTCGGCCACAAAGGCCGCGGTCAGCGGCAGTATGGTGTTGCGCATCCAGAAGCACTGCACGCCGGGCACCTCGAACACAAACAGCATGCCCTCCTGCTGAGGCATTTCCTTGCGGAACATCAGGCCGATTTCGCGCTGGCGCTCGGTCACGGCCAACTGGGTGTCGATGCGGTACATGCCCGCCGTCAGATCCGTGCGGCGCAAATTCATCTGCGGCTGGCCTTGATCGCCGGCCATGGCCGGAGCCGTGCCCAGCAGTCCGAGCAGGGTAGCTGCGGCCAGCGCCATGGCGCGCCAGCCGTATTGGCGCGAGTCAGAGGTCTGGCTGGAGAAATTCTTCATAAGCCTTGCATGCCAAAAAAGGAATCGAAAGCCGAGAGCCTAAGGCATGGAGCCTGAATTTCGGCTGAAATCGGCCTGCCTCAAGCCACAAAGCCCACAGAAATTTGCATTCTGCGGGCTTTGCGCGCTTGCCGGCCACAGAGGCCGGAGGTCAGGACCTAGGCTCTGTGCCGGTGCAGCAGTTCAGCGTCTGTCAAGCAGCGGGCTTTTCGGCTTTCTTGGTGCTGTGTTTGGTGTGCGATTTGGCATGCTTGTGCATGGACTTCGCATGCTTTGCTGCGGGGGCTGGTGCTGCAGCTGGTGCCGCAGCGGGAGCGGCAGGGGCTGCTGCGGCCGGCATGGCAGCAGGTGTGGTGGCTGCGGCTGGCGCAGCAGGGGCGGCGGCAGGTTTCGCAGGCGCAGCGGCTTGGGCGAATGCGCCAGCGGCGAACGTACCGGCAATCAGGACAGCGAGTAGTTTTTTCATGTGTGCCAATTTCCTAAAGATGCGGCAATGCCAGGTTTCAGGGTTTTGTGCAGTGCAGACTATCTGCGCCTCACACTCATTCAACGGCGGCGCTGTGCCGGCGTTGACAGGTTTTTACCAGCGGTTTCTTAGAATTTGCGCCGTGCAGTGGTGTCAGAATTCGGTCATATGCAAAATGCACCAGCAAGGTGCGTTGCCGCACACCATCAAGGACTAGGAGATTCCAGAGCATGAGCGCTTCCCAGCACATCCAGGTACCGCCGCAGGGCGAGAAGATCACCGTCAATGCGGACATGACGCTGAACGTGCCCGATCAGCCCATCATTCCCTTCATCGAAGGCGATGGCGTGGGCGTGGATGTGACGCCGGTGATGCGCAAGGTGGCGGATGCCGCCGTGGCCAAGGTCTATGGCGCCAAGCGCAAGCTCCAGTGGATGGAGGTGTTTGCGGGCGAGAAGGCCACGCGCCTCTACGGTCCCGATATGTGGCTGCCCGAGGAGACGGTGGCCGCGGTGCGCGACTATGCCGTGTCCATCAAAGGGCCGTTGACCACACCCGTTGGCGGGGGCATACGCTCGCTGAACGTGGCGCTGCGCCAGGAGCTGGACCTGTTCGTCTGTCTGCGTCCCGTCAAATACTTCGACGGCGTGCCCTCGCCGCTGAAGGAGCCCGAAAAGACCGATATGGTCATCTTCCGCGAGAACTCGGAAGACATCTACGCGGGCATCGAATACGCGGCAGGCAGCGAGAACGCGCAAAAACTCATCAACTTTCTGTCCAAGGAGATGGGGGTCAACAAGATCCGTTTTCCGCTGAGCTCGGGCATCGGCGTCAAGCCCGTGTCCAGGGAGGGCACCGAGCGCCTGGTGCGCAAGGCCATACAGTACGCGATCGACAACAACCGCCCCAGCGTGACCCTGGTGCACAAGGGCAACATCATGAAGTACACGGAAGGCGCTTTCCGTGACTGGGGCTATGCGCTGGCGCAGCGCGAGTTCGGTGCCCAGCCCATAGACGGCGGCCCATGGTGCCGGCTCAAGAGCCCGAAGACGGGCAAGGACATCATCATCAAGGACTCGATCACCGATGCCTTTTTGCAGCAGATCCTGATGCGCCCGGCCGACTATTCGGTGGTGGCCACGCTCAACCTCAACGGCGACTACATCTCGGACGCGCTGGCCGCCCAGGTGGGCGGCATAGGCATTGCGCCCGGCGCGAACATGTCGGAGTCCATTGCCTGCTTCGAAGCCACGCACGGCACGGCGCCGCGCTATGCGGGCAAGGACTATGTGAACCCCGGCTCCATGATTCTGTGCGCGGAGATGATGTTGCGCCACATGGGCTGGAGCGAGGCCGCGAACCTCATCGTGGCCTCGCTAGAGAAAGCCATCCAGAGCAAGCATGTGACCTATGACTTTGCGCGCCTGATGGATGGCGCGGTGCAGGTGTCTTGCTCGAGGTTCGGGGACATCGTGATTTCCATGATGGATTGACCCTGCAATCCCCCGGGCCGCGTGGCGGCTTGGGGACGACGCCTTGGCCGCGGGATGGCGCGGCCGGCCGGGCCCTGGCTGGCGTCCCTGACCTGGAGCAGGCCCCGCATCGCTCGGTCCGTCGCATCGATATAAAAGCAGCCCTGAAAAGGGCTGTTCTTGTTTAGGGGGAATAGGTTGCCGGATCAGCGCTGAGGCAGTTCGCAGCCGTCGGGGCCGCAGGCCGGAGCGGCTTCGGCATCGGCCTGCTGCTCGAGCCCGGCCACCTGCTCGGCCCACTCGGCCAGTTGCTGCTTCCAGCCTTCCACATCGCCCAGCCAGGGGCCGATGTCTATGCGCTGCACGGCGCGCTGGCCGGGCTGCTCGGGATGGTTGAATTCCAGCGCCAGCGTGGGAAAGCCCTGGCCTTGCACCATGCCCAGCCACTGGCGGCTCTCGGCGATGTGCTGTTGCGTGGCCGCGCCGCTTTGGGCGGCATAGGCCTGGTCGTAGGCGTCCGCATCCAGGCCCAGGTCCTGGGCCAGGGCGCGCAGCACGGCAGGTTCGCTGATGCGCTTGCCGTCCACATAGTGGGCCTGTTGCTGGGCCGACAGCATCTCCAGGCCCTTGCCGGCCAGCGCCTCGGCGGCCAGCAGCGCCGTGGTTGGTGGCTCGGAATCCAGCGGAGCGCCGATATCGTTGAGCAGGCCGTTGAAATAGGCGTCGCCAAAGGGCTGGCTGGTCATCTCGGCAATGCGCTGGTCGCTGGCCATGACATGCTCGCGCCAGTCGGCGGTGATGGTGCGCGTATGCGCGCCCGTGAGCATGCCGCCGGCATGCCATTGCACCGCGAGGCCGGGCACGCTGCGTGCCGCCTTGACCAGCGGCGCGGCCGCATAGCACCAGCCGCACAGCGGATCAAAAATATAGTGCAGGACCAGCGGGGGCAGGGTGGAGGTGTCCATGTGAGCTCAGACAATGAAATGCAAACAGGCTTCAATGTAAGCGCTGCGCCCGCGCAGCCGCTGGAGCCTTGGCTATGACCTTGGCAAAATGGCCGGATTGTTTCCATGTCTGCCGCCCATGCGCCTGAATGTCACACCACCGCCCAAGTCCTCGCCGGAATCCGAACCCACGCCGCAATCGGTGGCGCGGCGCAGCACCTTGCTGTTTCTGCTGTTCTGGCTGCTGGTGATGGGCGTGATGTATCTGGCCATGCAGTATTTCCTCAAGCCCGCGCAGGCCAAGGTCACGGCCGATGGCGCCGTGCGCATAGAGCGCGGCATGGACGGGCATTTCCGCGTCAAGGGCTATGTCAACAACCAGCCCGTGACCTTTCTGGTGGACACGGGCGCCTCCTCGGTCAGCGTGACGGATGCGCTGGCGGCCAGGGCCGGGCTGGAGGGCGGGCAGAAGACGCGCTTTCGCACCGCCAACGGCGAGCGCGACGGCCGCCTCGTCGTGGCCGACGAGGTGCGCATCGCCAGCCTCAGCGTGCGCGATGTGCGCGTGGGCACGGGCTATACGGGCGAAGACAGCGAAGATGCCTTGCTGGGCCAGAACTTTCTGCGCTTCTTCGACGTGCAGATGAGCGGCGATGAAATGCTGCTGCGTCCGCGCCGGTAGGGGCGTTGACCGGCGGTCCTGATACTGGCTCCAGGCCCGCGAGACTCGCAAGAGTGTGTGAGGCAGGTCGAGGTGACTCCCGGATTGATAGCTGTTTGCGCAATTCTGCCAATGATTTGAACATGGTTTGATGGGAATTGGCTGGGCAGCGGAGCTGCAAGCAGCTGCGCCCGGTGCGGTTTTGGGGCGCCGGATGCGGATGCGACGCGGCATCTGCGAAAATGCCAAGCCTCAGGGTATGACGGGCCGGGCATTGCCGCGGCCGCCGTCGTGCGTATCGAGGCTCGATCCACACCCTTGCTTCGTGGCCTGTTGCCGGCTTGGCCGGCAGCGGGTGTTTCATGTTGCCGAGCTTCGAGCCAGATCTTGCGCGATCGCTGCTTTACGCCCGGCCCATTGCCCGGCGGCCCTGCGCTTTGCCGGGCACCGCCATTCATAGCCTGCCGTGTCCCACCGTCTGCCCATCCGCGTTCCCGACCGCCATCAGTTCGACGCCCTGATCGATGCCCGCTCGCCTGCCGAGTATGAGCTGGACCATATTCCCGGCGCCATCAACTGCCCCGTGCTCAACAACGAGGAGCGCGCGCAGATCGGCACCATTTACAAGCAGGTCAGCCCGTTCGAGGCCAAGCGTCTGGGGGCGGCCATGGTGTCGGCCAATCTGGCCCGCCATCTGCGCGAGACCTTTGCCGACAAGCCCGCCAACTGGAAGCCGCTGGTCTATTGCTGGCGCGGCGGCCTGCGCAGCGGCTCGATGGTGACCTGGCTGCGCCTGGTGGGCTGGGACGCCCAGCAGCTGGCCGGCGGCTACAAGGCTTTTCGCGGCCATGTGATCAGCCAGCTCGAGGAAATCGTGCCCCAGCTGCAGATGCGCGTGCTCTGCGGCGCCACGGGTTCCGCCAAGACCCGGGTGCTGCACGCACTGGCCGAGCAGGGGGAGCAGGTACTGGACCTGGAGGGCTATGCCAGCCACAAGGGCTCGCTGCTGGGCAATCTGCCCGGGGTGGAGCAGCCCAGCCAGAAGCGCTTCGAGACCCTGATCGCCGAGCAGCTGGAGCGCTTCGACCTCTCGCGCCCCGTATACCTGGAGGGCGAGAGCGCCAAGATCGGCCGCCTCGGCGTGCCCCTGGTACTGGTGGAATATATGCGCAAGGCGCCGGTGATCGAGGTGCGTGCCACCACGCAGGCGCGTCTGGCCTATCTGCTGCGCGACTATGCCTATCTGGGCGACGACCCCGAAGCGCTGGCTCTCAAGCTGGGCTGGCTCAAGGAGCTTCAGGGCAATGAAACCGTGGGGCGCTGGCAGCAATGGGCACAGGCACGGGATCTGGCGCCTTTGTTCGAGGAGTTGATGCTGCGCCACTACGACCCGCATTACGAGCGCTCCCAGTCCAACCATTTCGAGCAATGGGCGCGGCGCCAGGTGCTGGAGACGGCCGACCTTTCCGATGCTGCGATCGTCGGCCTCGCGCAGCAGGTGCAGGCGCTGCAAGCCCGCTAGCCTGCTAGCCTGCTTCGGGCGGCCCTGCGGTCAGCGTCATAACCATCAGCACCTCATCGAAGAAGCGGCCGTCTATGCCTATCGCCTCGGGCGCCAGTCCGTAGCGGCGAAAGCCGGCCTGCTCATAGAGGCGCAGCGCATGGCCGTTGTCGGCATTGCAGCCCAGCAGCAGCTGGCGCAGACCCAGCTGTGCTGCATGGGCCCGGGCGATGTGCAGCAGGCGCTTCGCCAGGCCCTGGCCGCGTGCTTCGGGAGCCACATACATGGCGTAGAGCTGGGCCTTGTGCGCGAGTTTCTCGCCCAGGTCGCGGTCCATGCCCAGGGTGGCGCACAAGGCGCCGGTTTCCGTGACGGCTCCCCACATGGCCTGACCAGGTGCGCCTGCAAAGCGTGCCAGCAACTGCACGTCGCTGAGCTGCCGCTCGCCGGCCGCCGTGGCGCTGAAGGCGCCCGGGCATTCCTGCAGCGCCTGCTGGCGCAGCCGGCGGTAGGGATTCAGGTCGGAGCCGGCGAGGCGGCGGATATGCAGGGGCTGGGACATGGGCACAGTTTAGGCGTGCTCCGCAAAAATCGGCACCAGGGACAGCAGCAGCAGGCCCGCCATCAGGCCGTTGAAGACGCGCAAGGCCTGGGGCGTACGCAGCGCGCGGCCCACGGTGCTGCCGAACAGCGTCCAGACGCTGATGCTGGGGTAGTTGACCAGGCCCAGCACGATGGCCGACAGCATCAGATTGGCAAAAAAGCCTTCGCGCGGCGTATAGGTGGCGACCACGCCCACGGCCATGATCCAGGCCTTGGGGTTGACCCACTGGAAGGCCGCTGCCTGCCAGAAGCTGAACGGGCGGCTGCCGGACTGTCCCTGATCCACGCCGCCGGCGCGCGCAATCTTCCAGGCCAGCCAGATCAGATAGGCGGCGCCCAGGTATTTGAGCAGGGTGTAGATGCGCGGCTCGGCCTCGAACAGCTTGCCCAGGCCCGCGCCGATCAGCAGCACCATGACCACCACGCCCAGGCAGATGCCCAGCATATGCGGCACGCTGCGGCGGTAGCCGAAGGTGGCGCCCGAGGCGGTGAGCATCACATTGTTGGGGCCGGGCGTGACGGAGCTGACAAAGGCAAACATGGCCAGCGGCAGCAGGAATGAGGCAGAGTCGGGCAACAGAGACATGGCTGCAGAGGTGAAAAACATTGGTATGGCTAATCCTATGTGCAGTTATCAGTACAGTAACAGTACACTTGACCATGCCAGTTGATGAGCTGGCCT
Source organism: Comamonas guangdongensis (assembly GCF_041079535.1). NCBI lineage: Bacteria > Pseudomonadati > Pseudomonadota > Betaproteobacteria > Burkholderiales > Comamonadaceae > Comamonas > Comamonas guangdongensis. Next base: position 102,035 of record NZ_JBFYGN010000012.1, read on the forward strand.
GCCCGTGCCACCCTGACACTTTGAGGTCCGCCCATGTTTGATGCCGAAACCGAACCGCCGGCGCTGCCGGCTTCCTCCGCCATGGAGTGGCGCCCCGTGCGCTCCAGTGCCCTGGGCTTGGTGGAGCAGTTGGTGGAGCATTTCGGCGGGCTGATACGCAACCATGGCCTGCGCGCCGGTATGCGGCTGCCCTCGGTGCGGGCGCTGGCAGAAAGCGCCGGCGTCAGCCGCGACACCGTGGTGCAGGCCTATGACAAGCTGACTGCCCAGGGTCTGGTGCAATCGCGGCGCGGCAGCGGCTTCTATGTGGCGGCCCAGCGCCGCGTGATGGAGCCTGCCGCCGTGGCCGCAGCCTCTTCGCAGCCGGCAGACTTTGACACCGCCTATCTGCTGCGTGGCATTTTTCGCGATGACAGCGCGGGCATGGGGGGCGCAGGCTGCCTGCCTTCAAGCTGGATGGATCAGGGCCTGATCACCGGTGCCATGCGCGCTATCACCCGCAACAATGCGCGGGCCGAGCAGAGTTTCCTCAGCTATGGCCACCCTCAGGGCTTTTTGCCACTGCGCCAGCAGATTGCCTCTAATCTGCAGGCCCAGGAGGTACCTGCCCACCCCGAGGCGAATCTCATGACGGTGGGCGGGGTGACCCACGGGCTGGATCTGGTCGTGCGCTGCTTTCTCAAGCCTGGCGATACCGTGCTGGTCGAGGACCCGGCCTGGTTTCTGATCTTCGGGCGGCTCAAATATATGGGCGTGAATGTCGCGGGCGTGCCGCGCCTGCCCGGCGGTCCCGATGTGGTGGCCCTGGCGTCCCTGGCCCAGAGCCACAAGCCAAAGCTCTTCATCCTCAATACGGTGGTGCACAACCCCACGGGGCTGAGTCTGTCTGCGGGCGTGGCCCACGAGGTGCTGCGCATTGCCGAACGCCATGATTTTCTGCTGGTCGAAGACGATACCTATGCCGATTTTCTGGGCGCCATGCCGCTGCGGCTGGCGGCCATGGACCGGTTGCAACGCGTGATCCTGGTGGGTGGCTATTCCAAGACCTTGTCGGGTGGTTTGCGCGTGGGCTATATCGCGGCCAGGCCCGAGTATGTGCACCGCCTCACCGACATGAAGCTGTTGGCCGGGCTGACTTCTTCGCTGCCGGCAGAGCAGATCGTCCACCATATCCTGGCCGATGGCTCTTTTCGCAAACATGTGGATCGGCTGCGCGAGCGCGTTGACCGTGCGCGCAGCCGCTGCCTGCGCAAGCTGGAAGCGCTGGGCTGCCATGCCGAATACGAACCAGTGGCCGGCACCTTTGCCTGGGTGGACTGCGGCGTGGACTCCGAAGTGCTGGCGCGCCAGGCGGCCATGAGCGATCTGCTGCTGGCGCCGGGCCTGCTGTTCTCGCCCAGGCAGGCCACCAGCAGCATGTTGCGTGTGCCTGTGGCCATGGCCGATCAGGCCGCGCCATGGACGGTGCTGGAGCAGATATTGCGGCAATTGCGCAGATAGGCGGCGTTCACGATTGATAACAATCGGAGCCCGCCAGAATCGCCGCTAGGGCGCTGTCTGCTGTTATGTTTGTAGCATGACAGCAGCACGAACCTTGGTCCCTGCGGCCGCCGATCTGCCATGCTCGGGGATTTGCCGGGCCGTCTGTCTGCTGCTCGGCCTGGGGCTCGCGGCCTGCTCCAGTCCGAGCGCAGATCACGGCCAGGTGCAGGGCGAGAGCTTTCGCTCGCGTGAGCTGCTGCAGTCCGACAGCAACCGCATGGCGACGCTGGCCATGAAGCAGAATCTCGAGAGCCTGTTCCTGCTCATGGACAAGCTCTATCGGCGCAATCCTGCCGAATGGAAAAAAACGGCTTCCAGCCGCGAAGTGGCCATCGGCCATGTGCGCAGCGCCGTCATGGAGCGCCAGCCCTGGCAGGAGCTGCAGGGCCGGCGCGATGTGGCGGCCCTGTCCCTGGCCTTGCAGCCCGATTTCGGAGGCGACAGGGTGGCGGCCTTTACCTATGCGGCGGCCGACATGCTGGTCACCGCCCATGGCGGGCGCACTTCATTCACCCTGGTTGACGGGCTGGAGCCCCAGCATGTGTTTAATGCCGCGCGCAATCTGGAGATCGCCAACTGGATTCTCAACTCGCGCCGGTCGGCCAGCGGCCAGCCTTTGCTGCTGTCCAACCAGATAAGCGAGGAGGGCCGCAATCTGAGCTTCGAGCGGGAAATGGGCAAGATCATAGGCCGGCTGGACCTGATTGCCAGCTACACCACCGAGCGCTACCGGCGCGCCGTCATAGGCTACGGCCAGGGCCTGCTGGCCGGGCCGTTCATGCAGTTTCTGCCGGTGCATTGATTTCCCGGAGTCGCCGCGGGAGCGCATCTGCGCCGCGGCAGGCCCCGGCTCGGTGCCGATGGGCAGCAGCTTCCAGACAAGTGCCTTAGCTCTGGCAGAGCACAATGGTCACCAGCGCCGAGGAGTCCTCGATGGCTCGCACCGCATGCGGCATATTGGGCGGTATGTGCATGAGCTGCCCGCGTTCCAGCTGGCGCACGGACTGGCCCAGCAGCACCTCGAAGCAACCCTCGAGGCAATGCAGGCTGACGCTGCCGGGCACATGGTGGGGCGGCAGCGACTGCCCGGCATGCAGCACCACGCGGATGACTTCCATATCATCGGCTTTGAACAGTGCATAGGTGCGGGCGCTGCCCAGCCGGGCACCGTAGGGAGTCACGTCGATGGCCTCGGCAGGTGAAGCGTGAAGAAGAGCCATGGCGATACCTCCGCGAAGTAACGGCAAACACTTTATTGTCCATTGCCTGCACGCAGACTTCAACCTCGGCTTGATGACAAATTGGCGGTCGGATCTTGTCGCCGCTGCTTGTCAGCCATGGGCACCTTGCACGCATCGCCAGCCGGGCATGCCGACCTTCCGAAGTGCGGCATGTGCCCTCAAGAGGCGGCGGGGAGTCCCAGAACCTGCTGCACATCGCGCACAAAATCCTGTGGTGAGGCGGGCGAGACCACGACCGTGCGGTTTGCAAAGCGCAGCACCACGGTGCGGTGCCGGTCCGTCACAAAGGCGCGGTAGCTGCCCAGGGCCTTGCTGCGAAATAGCCCTGTGAAGGAATACATTCCGCCATTGCCCCAGAGGCGGATGCTGCCACGCATGGCATCGGGTTCGGCCTGGACGGACTGCAGTGCGGCCGATCCGCGCCAGGGCAGGCGGGTGTTCCACAGCAAGCGCCGCACCAGCAGCGCATCGGCCGTGACCACATAGCCGCGCACCGTGAACAGCGCACAGATCGCCAGCACGGCCAAGGGCAGCAGGGCGGGCCAAGACAGGCCGCGGACGCGGCTCAGCATCAAACCGGCAGAGATGCCCAGGCATAGCAGGCTGCTCAGCAAGGAAATGACGATCAGTGCGCGGCCCCAGGGGGCAAGGTGCTGTTTGGGATGCATGGCCTGTGGCGTGGGTGGCTGATGGGCAAAGGTCCGGCCCGGCGGTCGTGACATGCTAGCACCCGAGGCTTGGATTTCGTTCCCTGGACGGCCGACGCCAGCCTCCGCCGCGAGAGAAAGTCGCGCCATGGCTTGCTCTAAAATCGACGGCCATGTCCATAGCCTGAATCGATGCGGAATGCCTGTAACCATTAATGACGTAGCCGCGGCTGCGGGCGTGAACCCGGCAACCGTGTCGCGCGCATTGCGCGGTGTGGCGGGCAAGGTGTCGGCGGCAAAACGGGCGGAGATCGAAGCCATTGCGCGCAAACTCGGATATACGCCCAATGTGGTGGCGGCATCGCTGCGCACCAAGCGCACCAATATCGCGGCCATCGTGGTGCCGGATCTGGCCAACCCGATGTTTGCGCCACTGGTCAAAGCACTGGAACAGGAGCTGCGCAGGCATGACATGCTGGCGCTGATCACGCAACCTTCCGAAGACAGGCGCGAGCGTGCCGAGCTGATTCGCGCGCTGGTGATGCACCAGGTCAGCGGCCTGCTGATCCTGGCGGCCGAGCAGGATGACGCTATGTTGGAGATGGCCATGCAGCAGAAGATTCCGACGGTGCTGGTGAACCGCGGGTCGGGAGACCGCAGGTTTTCGAGTGTGGTCAACGACGACCACGAAAGCGTGCGCCTCGTCGTCGAGCATTTGCATGCTCTAGGGCATAGGCGCATCGCGCATATCGCCGGCCCGGCCTTTTTGTCGACCGGTCTGGCCCGGCGCAAGGCTTTTGAGGAGCTGGCCCAGCCGTCGTGCGACGGGGTATTGCCGATTGCCGAAGCCCAGGCCTTTACCCGCGAGGAAGGGCTGAGGGCAGGGCTGCAGCTGCTGGACCTGGGGCCCGGAGCGTTTACCGCCGTTTTCGCCAGCAATGACCTGCTGGCGCTGGGCATGCTGGATGCCGCGCGTGAGCGCGGGGTGGCGGTGCCGCAGGAGCTGTCGGTCGTGGGGCATAACGACATGCCGTTTGTCGACATCGTCCAGCCGCCCCTGACCACGGTGCACATGCCGATTGCGGAGATGGGCCGGCAGGCCGCGCAGATGTTCATGGAGCATGTGCGCGAAGGCGCCATGCCTGCCACCACGCGCATCCTGCAGACCACGCTGGTGGTGCGGCAGTCCACGGCAAAGGCGCCGGGCGGGCTATAGCCTCACCCGCGCCGGTGCCGGTGGCAGGTGCTCAGTTCTGGGTGATTTTGGCGCTGGTCACGAGCTTGCCGACCTCGGCGGATTCATTGCGCACAAAGGCCTCGAACCGAGCCGGCTCCACCGATGGGTAGTCGGCTCCCAGGGCAAGCAGCCGGGTCTTCATGGCTTCGGATTTCAGCGCGGCGTCCGTGGCCTTTCTGATCCGCTCGGCAACGGGGGCGGGGAGCTTGGATGGGGCGAACAGGCCAATCCAGAAGTCATAGTCCGAGCCCGGAAAGCCCGCTTCCACCGTGGTGGGGATATCGGGCAGGGCCGCCGCGCGATGCGGGGACCCTACGGCCAGGGCGACCATCTTCCTGTCCTTGATCATGGGTAGCGCACTGGTGATGGGCGCGAAGAACCATTGCACCTGTCCCGCAATGACGTCGGTCATGGCCTCGGGCGTGCCCCGGTAGGGGACGTGGACGGCATCGATGCCCGTGGCCACTCGGAACTTCTCCGCGTTCATATGGGTGGCGCTGCCATTGCCGGCCGACGCGTACAGCAGCTTGCCGGGCTCGGCTTTTGCTTTCTGCACCACGGCCTTGGCATCCTTGAGCCCGCTTTGCGGGTTGACCACCATCACATTGGGAACCGAGGCCAGCATGGCCAGCGGCTTGAAGTCCTTCACCGGGTCGTAGCGCAGCGACGGGTACAGGTAGGCATTGGCCACATGACCCGCAGAATGCACGAGCAGGATATAGCCGTCGGCCGGCGCCGCCGCGACCTGGGCTGCGCCCAGCGTGCCGCCGGCACCGGGCTTGTTCTCCACGATGATGGGCTGGCCCAGCTCCTTGCGCATGCCTTCGCCCACGGCGCGCGCGATGATGTCGGTGGCCGACCCCGCGGTGAACGGGACGACGATCTTGATGGGCTTGGAAGGATAGCTTTCCTCGGCGAAGCCGCTGGAGGCGGTCGCACCGAAGGCTGCGGCGCTGACCATGGCGGTCATCAGTTTGCGAAACGGGCTCATGGACTTGTCTCCTCAAAAGGTGGTCTCAGATCCGGTTGGGCATCACCAGCAGCACGCGTGCTGGCGACGATCCTGCGTTGAACAGCTGGCGCGCTTCTTGTGGCGCGATGCGGCAGCTGTCCATGGGGCGAAGCACGGTCACCTGGGTTTTGCTGCCGTCGCTGGCCGTGACTTGCAGCTCTCCTTCCAGGCAGATGTAGAACTTCTCCACATCCGAGGCGCCGGAGGTGGTTCCGCCGCCGGGCTCGATCAGGGAGCAGCCTATCCAGACGGAGTCGGAAGGGCCTGCCTCCATGCCCTGTAGGCGTTGCATGACCATGTGTGCATGGCCGGGGGCGCTGTAGAACGGCGCCTGGGGAAAGGCAACGACATGCATGGCCGGCTTTCTTCAGGGGGCGAGCACGACGCGGTCCATGGAGCCGCTGAGCACCTTGCGATAGGCATCCCCGGCGCCGGACAGCGGAATCAGCGTGGCCTCATCGACATCGAAAGCCTTGAGCGAGCCGTCATCGAAGCCCGGCAGCAGGCTATTGAGCACTTCTGCGCACTGGCTGACCGTGAGCTTGAGGCTGTCCACTCCCAGCATCTGCAGGTTGCGGCGGTAGAAGGCCAGAATGTCGAAGGAGACTTGGCGCTCTATGGTCGAGATCAGAATCTGCGTGCCGCCGATGGCCAGGGACTGCAGCGCAATGTCGAAGTAGGGCGAGCCCACGGTGTTGTAGGCGATGTCGGCGCCGCGGCCATCGGTGGCGGCCAGCAGGTCCTGTGCCAGCGTGGGGCTCTGGCTGTCGAAGGTGGTGACTGGCGATGAGGCATGGCCCCGGTACTGGCCGGTGCTGCGCTCCACGCCGATGACCTTGGCGCCGGTCCGCGTGGCCAGTTGCGCGGCGGCCTGGCCGACCTTGCCGTTGACTCCGAACACGATGACGGTCTGCCCCCGGCCCTTGAGGCCGGCGCGGCGCAGGCCCTCGTTGGCGGTGATGAAGGGCACGCCCACGGTGGCGGCGGCGGCCACGCTCACGCTGCGGGGCTTGCGGCTGAGGGCGGTTTGCGGCAGCACCAGATAGCGGGCATGGGTGCCGTCGCGGGTCACGCCCAGATCGCCACCCGTGCCCCATACCTCCTGGCCGATCCATTCCGCGGGGCCGGCCACCACCCGGCCGGCAAAGTCGCGGCCCGGGGTGCGCGGCCAGATGGCCTGGGGCATGGAGCCCAGCGCGGCCTTGACGTCGCTGGGGTTGACCGCCGCGGCCAGCACTTCGATCACGGCTTCGCCGGCCTGCGGCAGCGGCTGGTCCTGCAAGACCAGGTCGGGTGCGATGTCCGCGGCGGTCTCGGCTCTGGCCGACAGGCGCAGGGCTTGGGAATGGGTCATGGTGAAGTCCTTTGTTATGTGGATGAAAGTGATGCGGAAAACTCAGGCCGGTTGCCGGTTGCTGGGGCGCAGGCCCCAGCGCTGGCGCGCCTGCTCGCTGCTTGCCAGGCTGCCGCCCAGGTCTTCGACGATGCGCCGAGCCTTGGTCACCAGCTCGGCATTGCTGGTAGCCAGCCGGCCCTTGTCGAGATAGATCGTGTCTTCCAGGCCGATGCGCACATTGCCGCCCAGCAGGCAGGCCTGGGCCACGCACTGGAAGGCCTGGCGGCCGACCGCGAAGGCGGTCCACTGCGCCTGCGGCGGAATCAGGGAGTGGGCCAGTTGCAAGGCCTGGGTGGTGAAGGGCAGCGAGTAGCGCACGCCGGTCACGAAACTGAAGATGCCGGGGGCTTGCAGCGTGCCGTCGGCCATCAGGTGCTGGGCCAGCACCAGGTCGCCGGTGTCGAAGCATTCCAGCTCGGGTAGGCAGCCGGCGTCGCGGATCACCTTGGCCATGCGGCGGATGCTGGCGGGAGTGTTCATCACCACCTGTTCGCCCGAATTCATGGTGTTGAGGTCCAGCGAGCAGATGTCCGGCTGCAGGGCGGTGATGTGCTCCACGCGCTTTTCCGGTGGCAGCAGCGAGGTCCCAGCAGCGAAGGTCCTGGGATCATCGGCGCTGGGTACATAGCGCCCGCCGGGCCCGGTGGTCAGATTGATGATGAGCTGGGGGCGTTCGCGGCGCAGCGTCTGCACCACCTCGGCATAGAGCGCGGTGTCCATCGACGGCCTGCCGGTCTGGGGGTCGCGCACATGGATGTGGACCGCCGCGGCGCCCGCGTCATGCGCTTCTATGCAGGCCGTGGCGATCTGTTCCGTGCTGATGGGAAGGTGGGGGGTCTGCTCGGGAGTGGTGAGGTTGCCGGTGACCGCGCAGGTGAGGATGGTGGCTTGGCTCATGGCCGTCTCCAGAAGTGCTTACAGATGGCGGCCGCCGTCGGCCACGAAGATGCTGCCGGTGGCGTAGCGCAGGCCGGTGCAGCAGGCCTGGATGGCTGCGGCCACATCGTCGGGGTTGCCCACGCGCTGCAGGGGTATGGTGGCGCCCGTCCTGGCGTTGAAGCTGGCGTCGCGCCCGGCGACAAAGCCGCTGTCCACCACGCCGGGCGACACGGCCAGCACGCGGACCTTGGGCGCCAGCGTTTTGGCCAGACCCTTGGTCAGCGCGTCTATGCCCGCTTTGGCGGCCGCATAGGCGAGATTGCTGCCCAGGCCGGTCATGCCAGCGATCGACGAGACATTGACGATCAGCCCGTCGCCGCCGGCCTGCAACTGGGGTGCAAACGCGCGGATGGCGGCAAACGTGCCGCGCCAGTTCGAGGCAAACATCTCGTCTATCAGTTCATCGCTCAGGGCCTGCAGGTCGCCGGCCGGCACGGGCCGGGTGTGGCCCGCACAGTTCACCAGAATGCTTGTGGCGCCAAAGTTGCGCGCAACGGTTTCGGCGGCGGTGGCGAGCTGGGCGCTGTCGGTGACCGAGGCGCTGACGGCGCCGTGCCCCTGGCCGGCCAGCGATTGCAGCAGGGGCGCGGCTTTGTCGGCGGGGCCGCGATGCAGCAGCACCACGCGGGCGCCGAGTGCGGCCAGACGCCTGGCGGTTGCGGCGCCGATGGCACCCGCGCCTCCGGTGATGACGGCGATCTGGCCGTCGAGTCCGTCAAGAGGGGAGAAGCTGGAAGTCATGTTCAGGTCCTGGTTTGGTGCGGGTCAGGGGATGGGGCATTTGGGGACGCGCGTCTCGCCGGGCTCGAGCCGCAGGTCCACGTCCAGCCTGTAGCCATCGGCGCCCACGGGCTCGAAATGCCTGAGCAGCGAGCCGACCGCGCCAAACACCACGTCGTCATCCGCATGCGGGTCTTCGGCATCGAAAAACTGTGTGGCCAGCACCTTGTGACCAGGGGCCACCACCAGAAAGTGCAGATGGGCGGGGCGCATGGTGTGGCGGCCCTGGGCAGCCAGCAGTTCTCCGCACGGGCCGTCCACCGGCACGGGGTAGCCGGCCGGGCGCACGCTTTCGAAGGAGAAGCGGCCGTTTTCGTCGGTCTCGAAGCTGCCGCGCAGATTCATGCGCGGCTGGGACTCGTCCTGGTTCTCGTACAGGCCCTTGGGCGAGGCCTGCCAGGTTTCCACCCTGGCGCCAGCGATGGGTGTTCCGTCCAGCGACAGCACGCGGCCGTTGACCGTCAGGCGCGGGCCGGGCGTATCGCTGCTGGAGATGCGCTCGCCGTTCTGGCGCAGGGGCTGGTTGGCGCGCCAGAACGGGCCTATCAGCGCCGGCTCGGTTCCGCCGGCTTCCAGTGCATGGCGTGCATCGTGAAGCTGTACCAAGGTTGCCAGCCCCAGGATGTCGGCCAGCAGAATGCCTTCGTGCTTTTTGGGGCCGCTGGCCTGGCCGATGGCGACCAGGAAGTCCAGCCCGACTTCGAGCTCGGCGGGGGTGAGGTTTGCCTCCACCGCAAAAGCATGCAGGTGGCGAATGCCTTTATCCAGAATCTGCCGCAGCCGAGGATTGCTGGTGTTGGCGTTGGACTTGAGAACCGCCGCCAACAGCGCCGGCGGGTTGGTGGCTAGGCCTGGTTGTGGTGACATATGAATCTCCGTTAAGGCAAACGATTGCCCTTAATTTAAATCACGGAAATTGAGATTTCAATCTTTTTTAGGTGAATTTTTGATTTTTTAGGGAAAACGATTGCCCTTTCTGTGCTCGAAAAGCCTGGGAGCGGATGGCTCTGCAGCGACGAGAGGGTGGGGGGCTGCCGCGCACAGGCTTGGGTCACGACGAGGCGACCGGCGTGCCAGCGGGGCCTAGCGAGGACGGGGGGAAAAGCGGCCCCGGGCAGGGCCGCCTGTCCGGGCGAGTTCTGCCCAGGCCGCCGGCCGCATGGCAGCGCGCCGGAAGCGCGCACGGGCCGCAGGACCGGCCGATGCGGTCCTCTGGACGCGGCTCGGCGAGCCAGCTCTTTTGAGGGTGCAGGCCTTGCGCTGCCGCGCTCAGCCGAACTGAATGCCTTGCGCCAGCGGCAGCTCGCGCGAGTAGTTGATGGTGTTGGTCGTGCGGCGCATGTACTGCTTCCAGGCGTCCGAGCCGCTTTCGCGGTCGCCGCCGGTTTCCTTCTCGCCGCCGAAGGCCCCGCCTATCTCTGCGCCGCTGGGGCCGATGTTCACATTGGCCATGCCGCAGTCCGAGCCAGCAGCGCTCAGAAAACTCTCCACCTCGCGCAGGTCATTGGAGAAGATGCAGGACGACAGGCCTTGCGGCACGTCGTTGTTGCAGGCAATGGCCTGCTCCAGCTCTTCATAGCTGAGCACATAGAGCAGGGGGCCAAAGGTCTCGTGCTTCACGATGGCCGTCTGCGCGGGCATGTCCATGATGGCGGGCGCCACGTAAAAGCCCTGAGGAAACTGATCTGCGAGCACGCGCTGGCCGCCGCACAGCAGCTTGCCGCCTTGCTGCTCGGCCTGGGCGATGGAGTCCTGCAGCGCCTTGAAAGCCGCCTCGTCGATCAGCGGACCCACGAGGGTGGCGGGCTGCAGCGGATCGCCTATGCGCAGGCTGGCATAGGCCTTGAGCAGCTTGTCGAGCAGCGCCTGCTTGACATCGCGGTGCACGATCAGCCGCCGCAGCGAGGTGCAGCGCTGGCCGGCCGTGCCCACGGCGCTGAAGACTATGGCGCGCACGGCCAGGTCCAGATCGGCGGCCGGCGTGACCAGCATGGCGTTGTTGCCGCCCAGCTCCAGAATGCGCTTGCCGAAGCGCGACGCGACCTTGGGCCCCACGGCGCGGCCCATGCGTGTGGAGCCCGTGGCCGAGACCAGGGCGATCTGCGGGCTGTCCACCAGGGCTTCGGCCACATCGCTGCCGCCCAGAACGATCTGCGCCAGGCCCTCGGGCGCATGCTCGCCGAAGCGGGCCGTGAATTGAGCGATCGCGCGCTCCAGCGCCTTGAAGGTGGCCAGGCCCGACAGCGGGGCTTTTTCCGAAGGCTTGAAGATCACCGGATTGCCGCAAACCAGCGCCAGCGCCGCATTCCAGGCAAAGACCGCGCCGGGAAAGTTGAAGGCCGTGATGACGGCCACCGGCCCCAGCGGGTGGTACTGCTCCATGATGCGGTGGCCGGGCCGCTCGGAGACTATGGTCTTGCCGTGCAGTTGGCGCGACAGGCCCAGCGCGAATTCGCAGATATCCACGGCTTCCTGTACCTCGCCCAGGCCCTCCTGCACGATTTTGCCCACCTCGCGCGAGATCACCTGGCCTATGTCCGCCTTGGCGCGGCGCAGCTCCTCGCCCCAGAGCCGCACCAGCTCCCCGCGCACCGGCGCGGGCACCAGACGCCACTGCTTGAAGGCCCGGGTCGCCGCATCGATGACGGCGGGCATGGCTGCCGCGGGCAAGGCCGCCAGGCGGGCCAGCTCGGCCCCGTCTATGGGCGAGCGCACGCTGAGATCCGTGCCGCGCAGCGCGGGCAGCTCGATGCCGCAGCGCTGCAGCACGGCGGAGAAATCAGCGGAAGGCAGTTCGGTCATGGGCGCTCCTGTGGGGTTCAGTACTGGGGGACATGGGTGTGGATGGCGGGCGAGGCCGGTACCGTGCCGGAGCCGTCCTTGGCATGGTCCCGCAGTCCCTCAAAGTAATGCCCGGCGCGGGTCGCCAGCAAGGCGGAAAGCGTGCATTGCTCCTGACGCACAAAGCCGTGCTGCGGCAACTGGCCCGTGGCGAACAGCTCCACCGCGCCCAGCACGCCGGCGGCCGTGCTCAGCTCGATGGCCGTGCGCTGCCTGCCGCGCAGCGCTGTGCCGTGGATGCGGGTCGTGCGCGTCTCCTGCTCCAGCCGGCCGCCCTGCAGGCCGGCGGCCGCGGCCGCAATCACCACCACATCGTCGCGGCTGTGGGGCACGGCGCCTTCCAGCACCTGGCGCAGCAGATCGCGCCGCTCTATCAGGCGCAGGCCGTGCAGCAGCAGTTGCATGGCGTCGCGGTGGCCGGGGTGGCGCAGGGTCTTGTAGCTCAGATTGCGCACGCGGCCCTTGAGCGTCTCGCACAGCGTGCCCAGGCCGCCCGAGGTGTTGAAGGCCTCGAAGACCTGGCCGTCCAGGCTCCAGCTTTCCAGTCCCTCCAGCGGCTGGAGCTGCACAGCCTGGCCGTTCACGATGGCATCGCAGGGGTTGCAGTACTCGTTGATAAGGCCGTCTATGCTCCAGGTGAAGTGGTAGCGCAGCGCATTCGTGGCGTGGCGGGTCAGCGCCCCCACGCGCAGCTGCAGATCGTGGAGTTCGTCGAACTGCTCGGCCAGATGCTCGCCCAGCATGCCGATCAGGCCCGGCGCCAGCCCGCATTGCGGCATCAGCACGGCTTTGGCGTGCGGCGCCAGGGCTCTGATGGCGCGCGTGGCCGCCACATCCTCGGTCAGGTCGAAATAGTGAACGCCATGCAGGGCCGCCGCCGTGGCCACCCGCGCCGTGCAGAAAAAAGGCAGAGCGTTGATGACTATCCGGTGCTGCTGCAGGGCCGCGGCCAGCGCGCCATCGCTTTGCACATCGAGCGGCAGGCGGTTGATCTGCGGGTCGCTGTCGGCCGGTGGCGGCTGAACGTCGGCCAGCGTGACCGAGACCCCATGCAGCTCGGCCAGCATGTCGGCAATCGTCGAGCCTATCTTGCCGGCGCCGAGGACGAGGATGTTTTCCAGAGGAGCTTGCATCGTGATCTCCTTGAGCTTTTGCCGCTGGCGGAATGGCCGCGACTGGCGCAAATCCCGTCCAGGCAGGAGGCTCGCTTCCCGGCAGAGCTTGGATGCATCGAGGCTTGCGCAAGTCCTGATGATTTTTGAGAGCTTTGCGGGCCGGTGTCAACGAATCATGGGGATCTGCGAGGCATAAAAAAGCCGCAGGGCCTTCACCCTGCGGCAAGCTTAGGAGAGACAAGTCCGTGGCCAGGCCGTCACTTCTTCTGCAGCATCTTGATCACGCTGGAGAAGTCCTCGGTGCCATGGCCGGCCAGACTATGCGCCGCATAGACGGCGCGTGCCATGCCGCCCAGAGGGGTGCTGGCTCTGGTGGCGATGGCGTTTTCCTGGGCCAGGCCCAGGTCCTTGAGCATCAGATCCGTGCCGAAGCCGCCCGCATAGCCTTTGCTGGCGGGCGCGTTTTCGTGCACGCCGGGGAAGGGGTTGTATTTTTCCAGCGCCCAGTTGCCGCCCGAGCTGCGGCGCATGATCTCCGACAGCACCTTGGGGTCCAGGCCGTTGGCCACGCCCAGGGCGATGGCTTCGCTGGTGCCCACCATCAGAATGCCCAGCAGCATGTTGTTGCAGATCTTGGCGGTCTGGCCAGCACCCACGGCGCCGGCGTGGAAGATGTTGGCGCCCATTTTTTCCAGCAGCGGACGCGCGCGCTCCAGGTCCGCATCGCTGCCGCCGACCATGAAGGTCAGGGTGCCGGCAATCGCACCGCCCGTGCCGCCCGAAACGGGTGCATCGATAAAGCCTATGCCGGCCGTCTCGGCCGCCTTGGCCACCTTCTGGCTGGTGGCTGCGGCAATGGTCGAGCTGTCGATGACCAGCACGCCCTTGGCGATATGGGCCAGCAGGCCGGCTGCGCCATCGCGGCCCAGGTACAGGCCCTCCACATGCTGGCTGGCCGGCAGCATGGAGATCACGACCTCGGCTCCCTTGACGGCATCCTCGGCGCTGGCGGCGGCCTGACAGCCGGCACCGGCGACCTTGGCCACGGCGTCCCGGCTCAGGTCGAAGGCCTTGACGCTGTGGCCGGCCTTGGCCAGATTGACGGCCATGGGCGCGCCCATATTGCCCAGACCGATGAAAGCGATTTGCATATATGTCTCCTTGGTTGGCTTTGAAATTGATAGCTGCTGGCGCTTGCCATGCAAGCGTTTGAAGGCTTTCTATATCTGGTTGTCGATCACGGCTCCCTGGTCGCGCAGCAGGCTGCGCAAGATGCTGCGGTGGCAGTGGGCCTCGTCCTCGCAATAGCAGCCCACGGAAAACGCGCTGCTCTGGGACAGCGCGGCCAGCAGCGCCAGCGTGCGCTGGGCCGCGGGCTCGGCCAGTTGCTTGCGGAACAGTTTCTCGAACTGCGCCCAGAGCTTGTCGGCCTCGGCGGTTTGGCCGGCGGCGCGCAGCTTGATGGACTGCAGCGCCTGCTGCATCAGATCCGCCTCGGGCGAGAGCTCCGGATACCAGACGTCGTAGTAGTTGCGGCTCGCAAACTCCGCCTTGGGCACGCCGCGCGGCGGGCGGCGCACCGTGCCTATGCGCAGGCCTTCACCGGGGCTGCGTTCGCTGCCGAGTCGAACAATGCGTATGGCCATATGCGGTGTCCTTGCCTTATTCGCTGTCGAAGATGGGATGTTTTTTGCGCTTGCCGGCCTTTGCCGACGGCGCGGATGTGGCGCGCGCAGCGGTCTCCGAGGCCTCGGCCTTTTTGCGCCGCGGCGAGGCCTTGGCCTGCGGGTTATAGGCCAGAGCCTCGTGCAGCCAGAAGCTCCAGTGCTCGCGGCTCGCATAGCCGTCGCTGCTGACCCAGAAATAGCCCTGCATGCCGCCGCCCGGAGACAGCTCGCGCAGGCCCTGCATTTCGAGGAATTCGCCGTGCCGCTCGGGCGGCAGGCGTACCAGCAGCTCCTCGTTCTTTACGCCCAGGCAGAGCTTGCCGTCCACGAAAAAGCAGTAGCTGCCGAACAGCGTGCGCTCTTCCAGGGCATCCACACCACCCAGCGCCTGCTCCAGGCTTTCGCGCAGCGCATGGATGAGCTGCAGGCTTTGGTCCGAGAGCGGGCGGGCAGGCATGGTCAGACGCGCTCCAGCACGCGTTGGGGTGCGGGCGGCAGCTCCAGGCGCAGCGCGTCATGGGGCTGGATGCGGCCGCCTTGCAGCACGACGCCCATCACGCCGGTCTTGCGTATCAGCCGCCCGTCGGCCATCCGCTCCAGCATGGCGGCAAGCAGGCCGGGTTGAAAGTGGTCGATCTGAGCACAGGGGTTGCGCAGACCGGTGAGCTCGACGACCGGGCCTTGCGCAAAGTGCAGCCGGGTTCCCGTGGGCAGAGCGATCAGCTCGCGCCAGCCCAGGCCGGGAGCGTCCGCCAGACTGATGTTCTCGCCCAGCTGGCCCGGTCCCACGGCGAAGCCCAGGGTCTCCAGATGTGCGAACAGCGCCGCGCTGATCAGGTGGACCTGGCGCAGATTGGGTTGTTCCGGATCGGCCTTGACGCGCGAGCGATGCTGGACCTTGCGGCCCCAGTGCGCATCGTCGACGACGCCAAGCCCCGCCTGCAGCTCGATGGCGCCGACGCGGCACTTGCCGAAGCGGTGCTCCCGGTCGCGGTGCACGGCCAGGACGGTGGTATCGGGTGCTGGGCTGGGCATGGCGTGTCGCGGTATGGCTGGGCCAGGGCTTAACGTATGGCCTCGGGGGCATCCCCGTCAAGCATGCGCCGAGCGATGATGACGCGCATGATCTCGTTCGTGCCCTCGAGGATCTGGTGCACGCGCGCATCGCGCATCAGGCGCTCCAGCGGGTACTCGCGGATATAGCCGTAGCCGCCATGCAGCTGCAGCGCCTCGTTGCAGACCATGAAGCCCGCGTCGGTCGCAAAGCGCTTGGCCATGGCGCAGTAGGTCGAGGCATCGCGTGCACCGGCATCGAGCTTGGCTGCAGCCAGGCGCACCATCTGGCGCGCGGCGACCAGCTCGGTCGCCATGTCGGCGAGCTTGAACTGCAGGGCCTGGAAGCTGGCTAGCGGCTTGCCGAACTGCTTGCGCTCCTGCATGTATTGCTGGGCCTGGGTCAGCGCGCCCTGGGCCGCACCCACCGAGCAGGTGGCGATATTGATGCGTCCGCCGTCCAGCCCCTTCATCGCGATCTTGAAGCCTTCGCCTTCGCGGCCCAGCAGGTTGTGCGCGGGAATGCGCACATTGTCGAAACTGATCACGCGCGTGGGCTGGCTGTTCCAGCCCATCTTCTCTTCCTTCTTGCCGTAGCTCACACCCTGGGCGTTGGCGGGCACCACAAAGGCCGAGATGCCGCCTGCCCCCGAAGCCGCGTCGCCGGTTCTGGCCATCAGTACCAGTACATCGGTGCTGCCCGCGCCGCTGATGAAGGCCTTGGCGCCGTTGATCACATATTCGTGGCCGATCAGTTCGGCCCGGGTCTTGAGCGAGGCCGCGTCCGAGCCCGCGCCGGGCTCGGTCAGGCAATAGCTGGCGAGCTTGCGGCCGCTGGTCAGTGCCTCGCCCCATTCGGCGCGCACTTCATCGGTGGCCCAGGTGCCCAGCATCCAGGTCGCCATATTGTGGATGGTGATGAAGGCCGTGGTGGAAGGGTCGACGGCGGCCAGCTCCTCGAAGACCAGGGTCGCATCCAGGCGCGGCAGGGCCAGGCCACCCGCGTTTTCGGGCGCATACAGGCCGCAAAACCCGAGTTCGCCGGCCTTGGCAATGGCTTCGCGCGGAAAGGTATGCTCGCGGTCCCATTCGGCCGCATGCGGCGCCAGTTCGGCCTGGGCAAACTGGCGCGCGGTATCGGCAAACGCGCGCTGGTCTTCGCTGAGTTCAAAGTCCATGGATATCTCCTTTATTGTTCTATTTGCTTGCTGGCACTTGATGGCTATATGCGGCTAGCTATCAAATTTGTTGCTCTCAATCTGCTCTCAATCGGGCGGCCCCAGATGCAGCCAGCGCTTCAGCACGGCATCGCGGGCCTTGATCTGCTGCACCAGGCAGCCGTGGTAGCGGCCGGGCCAGTCAGCCTGGGTCTCGAAAGCCTGTTGAGCTTTCTTGCACTGGGTCACGCGCTGGCGGCTCCACTCGCTCTGATCCTTGCGCAATGCAGGGCGTTCGTGGGCCGACAGCGAGCGCATCACATCGCCGTACAGAATCTGGTTCTCGGTATCGGCCTCCTGAAAAGCCTTGACGGCACAGGCATTGGTCTGAGCGATGGTGCCGCCGCTCACACAGTCGGCGCCGGCTTGAGCCAGGGCCTCGGTACTCAGCAGAGCCATCAAAGCCATCGCTGCGAGCGCTTTTGTGGCGACAGCCGCAGCCGGTTCCGACTTGAAATCTTGAATTGCGGAAATCATGCTCCCATCATCGCCGCATAAATGGGGTCTGCCGTCCAGCAACGCCGGCCAGGTATCCGGCTGGCCGGCGCTGCAGGGCGGCTTACTTCAGGGCGATGGTGGTGTTCACGCCGTGGCTGGTGGTGCTGTCGTCAAACCAGCGCTCGGTGACGGTCTTGGTCTGGGTATAGAACATCACCACCTGCTTGCCATAGGGGCCCAGGTCGCCGAGCTTGGAGGCACGGCTGCCCGTGAACGAGAACAGGGGCACGGGTACGGGAATCGGCACATTGATGCCGACCTGACCCACATCGATGTCTTCCTGGAACTTGCGCGCGGCCGCACCCGACTGGGTGAAGATGGCCGTGCCGTTGCCGTTGGGGTTGGCATTGATGAACTCGATGGCCTGATCGATATCGTCGGCAGCCACCAGGCACAGCACGGGGCCGAAGATCTCCTGTTCGTAGATGCTCATGCCGGGCTTGACGCCGCTGAAGATGGTGGGGCCGACAAAGTTGCCCTTGGTATAGCCGGTGACCTCGGGCTTGCGGCCGTCGAGTTCAAGCATGGCACCGTCGGCCAGGCCGCGCTCGATCAGGCCTTCGACACGCGACAGGGCCGCGCAGGAGACCAGGGGCCCGACATCGGTGCCGGGCTCGGTGCCGCCGCTGACCTTGAGGGTCTTGGACTTGGCCACCAGGTCGGGAATCCAGTTCTGGGCCTCGCCCACCAGCACGGCCACGGAGACCGCCATGCAGCGCTGGCCTGCCGCGCCGAAGGCCGCGCCCAGCAGGGCGTTGAGCGACTGCTCCTTGTTGGCATCGGGCATGACGATGGCGTGGTTCTTGGCGCCCATCATGCATTGCACGCGCTTGCCGTTGAGGCTGGCGCGGTTGTAGACATGGGTGCCGACCTTGGTCGAGCCCACAAAGCTGATGGCCTTGATATCGGGGTGGTCGCAGATGGCATTGACCACATCCTCGCCGCCATGCACCACGTTCAGCACACCGGGCGGCACGCCGGCCTCCAGCGCCAGCTCGCACAGGCGCATGGTGACCATGGGGTCCTGCTCGGAGGGCTTGAGGATGAAGGTATTGCCCGTGGCAATCGCCATGGGGAACATCCACAGCGGAATCATGGCCGGGAAGTTGAAGGGGGTGATGCCGGCGCACACGCCCAGCGGCTGCAGCACGGAATAGGTGTCCACGCCATTGGCCACGTTGTTGGCCAGCTCGCCCAGCTGCAGCGTGCCGATATTGGCCGCATGCTCCACGACTTCGAGGCCGCGGAACACATCGCCCTCGGCATCGGGCAAGGTCTTGCCTTGCTCGGCCGTCAGAATGGCGGCCAGCTCCTTCATGTTTTCGCGGATCAGCTGCTGCAGCTTCAGAAAGATACGTGCGCGCTGGCCGATGGGGGTCTTGCGCCAGGTCTTGAACGCCTGCTTGGCATTGGCCACCGCGGCATTGACCTCGTCGGGCGTGGCGAAAGGCACGCGCGCCAGCACTTCCTGCGTGGCGGGGTTGACCACGTCGCGCCACTGGGTGGTTTGGGATTCGACCATCAGCCCGTTGATAAGCAGCTTGACCGTGGGCGCCAGGACCTTGGCGGAAGCAGGTGCGTTCATGAGATGTCTCCGTTGGTGAGTTCGTTCCTCATGCTATATGTGCGCTTTTGCCGAGACAATAGAGAACGCTGCACATAGGGTGTGCAAATATGCACAGGAAAATTCTGCGACAGCCGACGGCTGCCAGAAAGGATCTCTGCCTGGTAACAAAGAGCCGGCATGGCGATTTTGGGAATCACCGTGGCTTGAATGGATTGGAAAAATGCCCTGGACACCAAGCCACGGAGCGCAGGCCGGCGCCGCCTGGACCCGGCTGCCCATATCTTTGTGCCGGTGCATGTGATGCCTGCTGCGTCATACACCGTACCGATAGCGCCAGCAGGTTGACTACCGCACCCGGCAGGCATACGGCCACATCAGCTTGCCTTGACATAGGTCATGGTATTGGCGATAGCTCTTAGGACTGCCGACGCAGGCCCGATCGAACGGATCCTGCTCCATGCGGGTGGTGGTGGGCTGCAGCGGTGCGGGCAGATCCACATTTGCGGCATCTCTGGCCAGAGTTCTGCTGCCTCATCCGGAGTCGGATCGCTTGTACAGGGGCCGGCAATGACCGCTTGTGCTGGCGCAGCAGTTTGCCGATGCGGTGGCGCAGACTGAGTATTTCGGTTGTGCCGGTTATGGCTGACCAGTCCCCTGGTTGTGACCGGCTGCGTTCGGCCAGAAGCCGACATTCGATGATCGATTTTCTGTCGAAATCACAGACTGCATGGGGTTGCCTAAACCCTATCGCTCGCTACTATTTCAACAAATTGGCTCTATTTAGCCAAGAAACTTCTACGTTCGATTTGTCTTCTCGATCCAGTTTCCCTTCACATGAGCGTCTTGAAATTTGACAACTCTGGCTCTTACTTCGAGATGTCTGTGGCTATTGCAGACGATCCGCTAGTCCAGAACTGCGGCGATGCATACATCACGATTGACGCTCTTTCTGATGGCTTTAAGGGGCACAACGATCTTTGGGTGCTTGGTGAGGCGTTTTCAGCCTTTTGCGCGGCTCTCATCTCGCTAGAGCACTCGCTCAAAGGTGAGGCCACACTAGAGTCCATCTCACCGAATGAACTTAAGCTCCGTATTTTTTCTGTGAATAATCGCGGGCACTTAGCGGTCGAGGGCAGCACCGGATACTGGTCCCAAAGCCAAGAAGGTTCTTTTTGGCACTCCGTGTCATTTGGCTTTTCGTTTGAGCCTCAGCAGCTCACGAAAGCCATCTCTGCTCCGTGGATGCGAATTAAGGACTAACAATTCATTCACGCCGAACTTGCTTTGCAAGTCGGCTTAACTGAGGCATTGGTAACAGTCTGCTTTGGGTCTACAGGGACTTTCCGGCAAGTCAACCGTTGACCTTGCATATTTCTGCCTCCGTCGTTGTTTAATCAGCGATT
>NZ_JBFYGN010000013.1:0-112847 GCF_041079535.1 Comamonas guangdongensis
TTCATGCTCATCTTGACGTTGGCGATGTCCACACCCGTGCCGTCCGACTTCACGCGGACCTTGACGTTGTAGTCCACGACACGTTTGACGGGTACAAGGATTTTCATGAGAAAGCTCTTTCCTGGTTGATGAAGAGAGGCGGTCAGCGGGCCAGGCCGGCCAACCGCTCGTTGATCAGTGCATGGGCCTGGTCCATGATGCCGGCGATCAGTTGCGCAACCGTAGGCACATCGTGGATCAGGCCCGCGACCATGCCGCAGGACCAGACGCCGGCATCCATGTCGCCGTCGTGCATGATGCGCGGATAGACGCCGGCCACTTCGGGCGCGATGTCGGCAAAGGTGATGGCGGCGCCCAGTTCGCGCTCCTTTTGCAGCAGGCGTTCGGTGGCGAGGTTGGTCAGCACGCGTTCGGTGTTGCGCAACGGGCGCATGACCAGGCGGGTGTCCAGCTCGCTGGCCGCCACGATGGCCTGCTTGACCTTGTCGTGCACGGGTGCCTCTTGCGTGGCGACGAAGCGCGTGCCCATGTTGATGCCTTCGGCGCCCAGCGCCAGCGCGGCCACCAGGGAGCGGCCATCGGCCATGCCGCCCGAGGCGACAAAGGGAATCTTCAGCTCTTCGGCCGCGCGCGGCAGCAGGATGAAGTTGGGGATGTCGTCCTCGCCCGGATGGCCGCCGCATTCGAAGCCGTCCACGCTGATGGCATCGCAGCCTATGGCCTCGGCCTTGAGCGCATGGCGCACCGAGGTGCACTTGTGGATCACCTTGATGCCGGCCTCCTTGAGCGCGGGCAGCCATTTCTGCGGGTTGTTGCCGGCAGTCTCGACCACCTTGACGCCGCCTTCGATGATGGCCTTGACATAGCCCGGGTAGTCGGGCGGGTTCACCGAGGGCAGGAAGGTCAGGTTGACGCCAAAGGGCTTGTCCGTCATCTCGCGGCAGCGCGCAATCTCGCGCGCCAGCAGCTCGGGCGTGCGCTGGGTCAGGCCCGTGATGATGCCCAGCCCCCCGGCGTTGGAGACAGCAGCGGCCAGCTCGGCCAGGCCCACATGGTGCATGCCACCCTGGATGATGGGGTGCTCTATGCCAAAGAGTTCGGTGATGCGTGTCTTCATGTCGATGTCACTCCATTGCGATGCCCTTGTCGCGGATCAGCTGACCCCAGCGCGTGTAGTCCTGCTGGATGCGCTGACCCAGTTGGGCGGGATTCTGGAAGGCGGCGATGGCGCCCGCGTGGAGCAGCTTGCTCTGGACGTCCTTGTCGGCCAGGATCTGCTGGACTTCCGAGGCGATGCGCTCGACCACGGCCTTGGGCGTTCCCTTGGGCGCGAGCAGTGCGCCCCAGGAAACGGCGTCATAGCCCTTGATACCCTGCTCGGCAATGGTCTTGATGTCGGGCAGCATGCTCACGCGCTGGGGCGAGCCCACGGCGATGGCACGCAGCTTGCCGGCCTGGATATGAGGCAGCGCAGCCACAAGGTCGGCATACATGATGGGCACCTGGCCGCCGATGGTGTCGGTGATGGCGGGCACGCCGCCCTTGTAGGGCACATGCTGCATGTCGAAGCCGGCCATCTGCTTGAGCAGCTCCATGCTCAGATGACCAAAGCTGCCGGCCCCCGAGCTGGTGTAGTTGAGCGCTGATTTCTGAGCCTTGGCGTGCTCGATCAGGCTCTTGAGATCGGTGACATCGGGCAGCAGCGCAGGGTTGACCACGATGACGATGGGCAGGTCATAGACCGTGGCCACGGGCGCGAAATCCTTGACGGTGTCGTAGCCGGCCTTCTTGTACAGATGGGGAGCCAGCAGCGTGGGCGTGGCCAGCATCATCAGCGTGTAGCCGTCGGCCGGACTCTTGGCGACCTGCACGGCCGCGATGGAGCCCGAGGCGCCGGGACGGTTTTCCACGACCACGGTCTGCTTGAGGCGCTCGCCCAGCTTCTGCCCCACGATGCGCGATGCCGTATCGGTGGGGCCGCCTGCGGGGAACGGCACGACCAGGCGCAGCATCTTGCCAGGCCAGTCGGTCTCGGCCAGCGCGCCGCCGGCCATACCGGCCAGCAGCGGCGCTACGGCCAGTGTCAGAACGTGGCGCCGGGTGGCACCGGCCCGAGGTGCGGTATTGCGCGTGTACATGAAGTCTCCTGTCTGGACTGTCTGAGCAGTCGTCGGTAGCGGCCTGCTGCCGCAGGCCGGAAAAATCGGTGATGTGCGTGGCATCAGTCCAGCTTGGCGCCGGCTTGCTCGACCAGCGCTTTCCAGATCGGCATATCGCGCTGGTAGTTGTCGCGGAAGACCTGGGGGCTGTTCATCATGGGTATGAAGCCTGCGCCCGTGATGCGCTCCAGCACCTTGGGGTCCTTGATGATCTCGCGCAGATGGCCGTAGAGCTGATCCACGACCTCCTTGGGCGTGCCGGCGGGAGCGCCCATGGCCACCCAGCCGTAGATCGAATAGGCGTCGTCGGTCACTCCCTGCTCGAAGATGGTCGGCAGCTTGGGCAGGATTTCCATGCGCTCCTTGCCGGTCACGCCGATGGCTTTGAGACGGCCGGAATCGATGAAAGGCTTGGTGTTGAGCGCACTGGAAAAGCACAGCTGCAGCTGGCCGCCGATCAGCTCCTGGATCATGGGTGCCTCGCCCTTGTAGGCCGCATGGTTCATGTCGGCATCCATGGTCTTGCTCATATAGGCACCGGCCAGATGGGCATACGAACCCACGCCCCAGGAGCCATAGGACAGCTTGCCCTTGTGTGCTTTCACATAGGCCAGCAGCTCCTTCATGTTATTGGCCGGCACCGAAGGATGGACGACCAGCGTGACGGGCGCCGCCGCGACCTGGGTGATCAGCGCGATGTCCTTTTGCGGGTTGTAGGGCAGCTTGGTATAGAGGAACTGGTTGATCAGCATGGAGGTGCTGAGCGACAGCAGCAGCGTATGGCCGTCGGGCGCGGCCTTGGCCACGGCATCGGTGCCGAGGATGCCGGCCGCACCGGCCTTGTTGTCCACCACCACGGGCTGGCCCAGGCGCTTGGCCAGCACCTCGCCGATGGTACGCGCCATGATGTCGGTGGCGCCCCCTGCATTGAAGGGAACGACCACGCGGAGGGGCTTGCTGGGCCATGCCGGCTTGCCGGCCTGTGCGAGGGCGCTGCTGGCGCCCGTGGCCAGCAGGCTGCCGCCGCCGATGGCGGCCAGACCTTGCAGAAGATCGCGGCGTGTGACTGGGATGCTCATGGTTTGTCTCCTATGAAGTCGCTGTCTTTATTTGCCGTCTTATGCGGCCTTTAAACTTGCTTTTGAGTTATTTATGGCTCTGCCTGTGAGCCTGACACGGCCCAACAGGGACACCGAGCAAGGGCCGCCCCGCAGCGAGAGTGTCGTCCCCTCCCGCGAAGCGAGAGAGGGGAAGCCGCACAGCGGCTCAGGGGGTGCTTCATGAAGGCTCCTGGGGCAGCGTGAGAACGCCCTTGGCCTGCAGGTCCTGCAATTGCGCATCATCGAGCGTCAGCAGGCGCTGCAGCACTTCGCGCGTGCCCTCGCCCAGCGTTGGCGGCGCATGGCGGATGGGCAGGCGCTGGCCGTCCAGGCGGTAGGGCGGCGCGAACACGGGCGTGGTGCCGGCCACGGGATGGGGCATGTCGCGCAGCAGGCCGCTGCGGCGCGTGCGCTCGCTGGTCAGGGCCTCGTGCAGGCCGGCCACGCGGCCGCAGGGAATGCCGGCGGCCGTCAGGCGCTCGAGCAGCAGATCGCGCGGGAAGCTGCCGATCAGCTCCTTGAGCATGGGCAGCAGCTCCAGGCGGTTTCTGGCACGGTTGACGTTGGTGGAAAAACGCTGCTCCTCGACGATGTCGGGACGCAGCACGACCTGGCGGCAGAATTTGTCGAACTGGCTGTTGTTGCCCACGGCGATGATCAACGGCCCGTCGGCGGCCTCGTACATGCCGTAGGGCACGATGGAGGGGTGGGCATTGCCGTAGCGCTCGGGGTCGTGGCCCAGTTGCAGGGCATCCAGGCCGTAGTAGCCGGTGACCGTGATGCCGCTGTCGTACAGCGCCATCTCGATGAGCCGGCCCTTGCCCGTGCGCTCGCGGCGGAACAAGGCGGCCAGCACGGCCTGGGCCGCATACATGCCGGTCACCAGGTCCACCACGGCCACGCCGAATTTGAGCGGCGGCATGCCGGCATCGCCGTTGAGCGCCATCAGGCCCGCCTCGCCCTGGATCACCAAATCGTAGCCGGGACGCTTGGCCTCGGGGCCGCTGCTGTCGTAGCCGGCCACGGCGCAATAGATCAGGTCGGGCTTGATGGTCTTGAGCTGCTCGTAGCCCAGGCCCAGCTTCTCGGCGCCGCCGGTCTTGAAGTTGTGGATCACCACGTCGAACTGGGGCAGCAGTTCGTGGAGGATCTTCACGCCCTCGGGCGTTTGCAGATCCAGCGTGATGGACCGCTTGTTGCGGTTCATGCTGTTGTAGTAGGTGGTCTCGGTCTTGCCGATGCGCATGCCCCAGTCGCGCGTGTCGTCGCCACGGCCCGGGTGCTCGACCTTGACCACCTCGGCGCCGAAGTCGGCCAGCACCATGCCGCACAGCGGCCCGGCGAAGACGCGCGACAGATCGAGTACCTTCACTCCCTCCAGCGGGAAGTCGATGTCCGGGTTCTGTTCGGTATTGCTGTCGGCCATGAGCCTTGTCTCCTTGAAAATCTTGGTTTTGTTGAGCGCTCAAGCACGCAATTTGTTGAAATCGGCGCTGCGCTTTTCGAGAAAGGCGGCAATGCCTTCTCGGGATTCCTCGGTCCCCTGCGAGCGCACCATGTACTGCGCCTCCAGCTCCAGCTGCTGCTCCAGCGTGTTGCGCGGTGCCTGGCGGCACAGATCCTTGATCAGGGCCATGGCCTGGTCCGGGCCGGTCGCGATCTGGGCGGCCAGCGCGACGGCATCGGCCAGGGCCTGGCCGGGCTCGGCCAGCCGGTTGACGGGGCCCAGGGCGTGCAGGCGTTCGCCGCTGATGCGCTCGCCGGTTAGGCACAGCTCGGTCAGCACCTGGCGCGAGACGAACTCGGCCAGAAAGGCCGTGGCGCCGCCGTCGGGCGTCAACCCCACCTTCACATAGGCCACGGAGAACAGGCTGTTGCGCGCGGCCACCAGCATATCGCAGGCCAGGGCCAGCGACAGGCCTGCGCCCGCCGCCGCACCTTCGACGGCAGCGATGACAGGCTTGGGGCAATCGCGCACGGCGCGAATCAGGTCGTGCAGGCCTTCGAGCTTTTCACGGCGCTGCTCCACGGGCAGTTCGCGGCGCTTGGCCAGCTGGCGCAGATCGCCACCGGCGCAGAAATGACCGCCCTCGCCCGTGAGCACGACCGCGCCCACACTGGCGTCAGCCGCAGCCTCCGCCAGCGCCGTCGTGACGGCCGCGTAAAACGCGGGCGACAACGCATTGCGCGCAGCCGGGTTGTTATTGCTCAGCACCAGCACGGCACCTTCGCGGCGGGTCAGCAGGACTTCACTCATCTTCGTTCTCCAGTTTTAGGCAGCACTTACCGCCTGTAGCCGACCCACTCCGCCAGGGACAGCCAGCAAGGGCCTACGCCGGCCACGCCGCCCCGCAGCGAGGCTGTCGTCCCCCTCCCCTAGCGCGCAGCGCGTAGAGAGAGGGGGAAGGCGCGAAGCGACTCAGGGGGTAGCTCATTTCAGCCCAAGGCCATGAAACGCGCCAGGTGATGGTCCTCGTCGCCAAACTGGTGGTCGATCATGATCAGTCGCTTGGCGTAATGCGCCAGCGGCAGCTCCCAGGTCATGCCGATGCCGCCATGCATCTGTATGCTTTCCTCGGCCACCAGGGTCCCCACGGAGCCCACGGTGTACTTGGCAGCAGACAGCATCTTCTCGCGCTCGGTGCCCTGGGCGTTGTCGATGGCATCGGCCGCATTGATGACGGTGGAACGCACCTGCTCCACCTCCAGCAGCAGATCGGCCATGCGGTGCTGCAGCGCCTGGAAGCTGCCGATGGCCACGCCGAACTGCTTGCGCGTCTGCAGATACTCCAGCGTGTGCTGCTTGGCCACATCCATGGCACCCAGCGCCTCGGCAGCCAGCGCCAGCAGGGCAAAGCCCTGAACATGCTCGAGCACGCTATGACCCTGGCCCTCGGCACCCAGCAGCGCATCCTCGGCCAGTTGCACATTCTCGAAAGTCAGCTCGGCGGCGCGGCCGCCTTCCATGCGGCTATAGCCGCGCTTGGCGATGCCGGCGGCGTTGCCGTCGACCAGGAACAAGCTGATGCCGGCAGCATCGAACATGCCGCCTGCGGTGCGCGCGGACACCAGCAGCAGACCGGCTTTTTCGCCAAAGGCGACCACGCTCTTGGCGCCGTTGAGCACCCAGCCCGTGGCGCTCCGGGCCGCCGTGGCCGTGACCTTGTTGAGCTCGTAGTGGCTGCCTGGTTCGTCGTGCGCCAGAGCGGCGATCGCGCTGCCGGCGATGATGTCATCCAGCTGGCGCTTCTGCGCTTCGGTGCCGGCCGCAATCAGCGCCTGACCCACGACCAGCGCACCCAGCAGCGGCTCGGCCACCAGGCCACGGCCCAGGGCTTCGAACACCACGCTGATGTCAAAGCCCGAGCCGCCAAAGCCGCCCACCGCTTCGGGGAACAGCGCGCCAATCGTGCCCAGCTCGGCAAACTGCGCATACAGCGCAGGGCTGTGACCTTCTGCGCCATAGGCCAAATGGTTGCGCTGCTCGATGCCGTACTGCTCGGCCACAAAACGGTTCAGGCTGTCCGCCAGCATGCGGCGGTCTTCGGTGTGTGTGAAGTTCATATGCTCGATTCCTTCCCGTGCCCGATCACAGACCAAGGATCATCTTGGAGATGATGTTCTTCTGGATCTCGTTGGAGCCACCGAAGATCGACAGCTTGCGGTAGTTGAAATAGTTGGCCGAGGCCGTGGCGGCTTCGTCGATTCCGCCCACGGGCGCCTGGTTATAGCCTTCGTACTGGGCCTCGTCGATATAGGGCACGGCATACACGCCCATGGCGCGGCGGATCAGCGACAGGATTTCCTGGCGGATCTCGGTGCCACGGATCTTGAGCATGGAGCTTTCGGCACCGGGCACACCGCCACCGGCCACGGCGGCGATCACGCGCAGATTGGTGGTCTTCATGTTCTCCAGGTCGATCTCGACACGGGCCATGCGGGCCGCAAACAGCGGGTCCTGGTTCAGCGGCTGGCCGTTCTTGTGCACCTTGGCGGCGATGACCTTGAGCTTGGCCAGGGCCGAGATGCAAAAGCCCACGCCCGCAATGCCGGTGCGCTCGTAGGTCAGCAGATACTTGGCATAGGTCCAGCCCCGGTTTTCCTCGCCCACCAGGTTCTCGACCGGCACCTTCACATCGGTGAAGAAGACTTCGTTGACTTCCTTGTCGCCGTCCAGCGTGCGGATGGGACGCAACTCCACGCCGGGGCTGTTCATGTCCACCAGCAAAAAGCTGATGCCGGCCTGGGCCTTGGCCTCGCGGTTGGTGCGCACCAGGCAGAAGATCATGTTGGCATGCTGGCCCTGGGTGGTCCAGGTCTTCTGGCCGTTGACGATGTAGAAGTCTCCATCGCGCACGGCCGTGGTCTTCACCGAGGCCAGATCGGAGCCCGCTCCGGGCTCGGAATAGCCCTGACACCACCAGTCCTGCCCGCTCAGAATGCGCGGCAGCCAGTACTTCTTTTGCTGCTCGTTGCCGTACTTGATCAGCACCGGCCCCAGCATGTTCACGCCGAAGGGCACGATGCGCGGGCCGCCCGCCAGGGCGCACTCGGTGTCGAAGATGAACTTCTCGACCGCCCCCCAGCCCGGACCGCCATGCTCCTGGGGCCAGTGATTCGCATACCAGCCGCGCTCGTTGAGAATGGCATGCCATTCATCCTGATCAGCCTTGCTCAGGCGCTGGCCGGCCTTGACCTTGGCCGAAATATGCTTGGGCAGCTTGTCCTTGAGAAAGCTCTGCACCTCGGCGCGAAACGCCTCTTCCTGGGGGGTGAATTGCAAATCCATTGCTATTTCCTGGTAATCCATGGCGCTGCTTCTGGCGCCTTTAATCTTCAAACTGGCATGCCCTTGCGCCAGAGGCTGCAAGCAAGGGCCGCCCCGCAGCAATGCAGCCGTCCCCCCTTGGGGGAAGACGCGCAGCGGCTCAGGGGGATCAAAAGATTTCGAAGAGGCCCGCAGCGCCCATGCCGCCGGCGATGCACATGGTCACCACGCCGTACTTGACCTTGGGGTTGCGGGCCTTGCGGCGCTGGCCTTCAAGCAGGATGTGGCCGGTCAGGCGTGCACCCGTCATGCCGAAGGGGTGGCCGATGGCAATCGCGCCGCCGTTGACATTCAGGCGCTCGTTGGGAATACCCAGCTGACGCTGGCAATACAGGGCCTGCGAGGCAAAGGCTTCGTTCAGCTCCCACAGGTCGATGTCATCCACCGTAAGGCCGTGGCGCTTGAGCAGCTTGGGCACGGCAAACACGGGGCCGATGCCCATCTCGTCAGGCTCGCAGCCGGCCACGGCAAAGCCGCGGAAAGCACCCAGGGGCTTGAGGCCCAGGCGCTCTGCCAGCCTGGCTTCCATCACCACGCAGGCGCTGGAGCCGTCGGACAGCTGCGAGGCATTGCCGGCCGTGATGAAGTTGCCAGGGCCCTTCACTGGCTCCAGCTTGGCCAGGCCCTCCAGCGTGGTGCCGGCGCGGTTGCAGTTGTCCTGCGTGGCGACCACGTCGCGGTAGGTGACTTCGCCGGTTTCCTTGTTCTTCTCCATCATGCGTGTGGAGCAGGCAATGATCTCGTCCTTGAACAGATTGGCGGCCTGGGCTGCTGCCGTGCGCTGCTGGCTTTGCAGCGAGAACGCATCCTGGTCTTCACGCGTGATGCCGTAGCGCTTGGCCACCACATCGGCGGTGTCGATCATGGCCATGTACAGCTCGGGCTTGTGCTCCACCAGCCATGGGTCCATGTCGGTGGGCAGATTGTTGCCGGCCCGGATGCCGGAGATGGTCTCGATACCGCCGGCCAGCATCACGTCCACGCCCTCGGCCACAACGCGCCCCGCCGCGATGGCGATGGATTGAAGGCCCGAAGCGCAAAAGCGCGTGATCGTGGTGCCGGCGATCGACAGCGGCAGCCCGGCGCGCAACACGGTCTGGCGACCCAGATTGCGCCCCTGGAAACCGTCGGGGTTGCCGCAGCCCAGAATCAGATCCTCGATCATTTCGGGATCGACACCCGAGCGCTCCACCGCCGCCTTGACGGAGAAGGCAGCCAGCTGGGCGGCAGGAGTGATGTTGAACTCGCCACGATGCGACTTGGTCAGCGGTGTGCGGGCGGTGGAAACGATAACGGCTTCACGCATGGTGCTTGTCTCTGTGAATGTTGAAAACTATTTTTAATAGCTGTCTTCGCTTGTCATTCATTGTTTTCAGATACTTTTCATACTGAAATCAATACAAAAAAAGCGATAGCAGCTCCTATTTTTTATAAGCTGACCGCAAAAACTGGCGCGCTTTAAACGAAGGGACGCCGAGCAAGAGCCGCCTCGCGGTGGGGCCGCCCAGGCGAGGGCGTCGTCCCCTCCCGAAGAGAGAGGAGAAGCAGCGCAGCGGCTCAGGGGTGTTACTTGTTCAGGCTTTCGAAGTTCTTGCCCTCGGCCACCAGCTTCTGCAGCAGCGGCGCAGGCTTCCAGAACAGCGCGTCTTCCTTGGCAAAGGCTTCGATATCGGCCAGCACCTTGGGAAGGCCCTGCATATCGGCCCATTTCATGGGGCCGCCGCGGTGGCGCGGAAAGCCGTAGCCGGAGATAAAGGTCACGTCCACATCCAGCGGGCGCAGCGCAATGCCCTCGCCCACCACCTTGGCGCCTTCGTTGACCATGGCGGCCATGTAGCGGCGCATGATTTCCTCGGCCGTGAACGGGCGCGGTGTCACGCCCTTCCTGGCGCGCTCGGCATCCACAATCGCCAGCACCTCAGGGTCGGGCTGACCGATGCGCGCGCCTTGCGGGTAGAGGTAGAAGCCGCGCCCCGTCTTCTGCCCGAACCAGCCGTTTTCACAGATGCGGTCGGCAATCTCCACGTATCTGGCCTTGGGGTCGCGCGTGGCGGCGCGGCGCTTGCGCGTGGCCCAGCCGATATCGCCGCCGGCCAGGTCGGTGACCTGGAAAGGACCCATGGCAAAGCCGAAGCCGCGCACGGCCTCGTCGATCTCGTAGGGGCTGGCACCGTCCTCCATCAGGTAGTCGGCGGCCTGCTTGTAGGTGGCCAGAATGCGGTTGCCGATAAAGCCGTCGCAGACGCCGGCGCGCACGGGCACCTTCTTCATCTTCTTGGCCAGCTCGAAAGCCGTGGTCACCACAGCGGGCGCCACCTTGGCGGGCACGACGATCTCCAGCAGCTTCATGATGTTGGCCGGGCTGAAGAAGTGCAGACCGATCACGTCCTGCGGACGGCTGGTGACGGCGGCAATCGCGTCGATGTCCAGATACGAGGTGTTGGTGGCCAGCACAGTGCCGCTCTTGCAGACGCGGTCCAGCTCCTTGAACACCGCCTTCTTGACCTCCAGGTCTTCGAAGACTGCCTCGATCACCAGGTCCACATCGGCGATGTCGTCATAGCGGGTCGAGGGCGTATAGCGCGCAAGAATAGCGGCCTTGGCCTCCTCGCTCATGCGGCCCTTGGCGATCAGGCCGTTGTAGACCTTCTCCACATTGGCCTGGCCGCGTGCGATGGATTCGGCATCGCGCTCGATCATGGTCACGACCAGGCCGGCATCCAGCGCCGAGACGGTGATGCCCGCGCCCATGGTGCCGCCGCCGATGATGGCGATCTTGCTGAAGGCGCGCGGCTGGGCGGCGCGGGCTTCGGGAATCTTGGCCGTCTCGCGCTCGGCAAAGAAGGCGTGGATCAGGCCGGCGCGCTGCGGGCTGTCGATGCAGGCCAGAAACTGGGCACGCTCGAACTTCAGGCCTTCGGCAAAAGGCAGATCCAGCGCGGCCTGCACGCAGTCGATGATCTTCAGCGGCGAGAACAGGCCGCGCGACTTCTTGGCCGTGTCGGCACGCAGCGCATCGAGTTCCGCCTGGGCGGCGGCCTTGTCGGCCAGACGGCCCGGCGTGGCGCTGACGGGACGCAGCGGCGCGCCCTGCGCCAGCAACTCACGCGCATAGGCCAGGCCGGCGGCGACGGGGTCCGAGCCCTCTTCCAGCTTGTCCACCAGACCGGCTGCCAGTCCGGCCTTGGCGCCGATCTGCTGGCCGCTGAGCATCAGCTCGGTCGCGGCCTTGACGCCCATCAGGCGCGGTGCACGCTGCGTGCCGCCGGCGCCGGGAACCAGACCCAGGGAGACTTCGGGCAGACCCAGCTTCGCGCCAGGCAGCGCCAGTCGGTAATGCGCCGACATGGCGATCTCCAGACCGCCACCCAGTGCCGCGCCATGAATCACGGCCACCACGGGCGTGCTGCAGGCCTCGATACGGTTGCAGACATCGGGCAGGAAAGGCTGGACCGGAGGCTTGCCGAATTCGCGGATATCGGCACCGGCGATGAACGCCTTGCCCTGGCCCACGATCACCACGGCCTTGACCGCCGCGCTGG
The DNA here is from genome assembly GCF_041079535.1 of Comamonas guangdongensis. Classification (NCBI taxonomy): domain Bacteria; kingdom Pseudomonadati; phylum Pseudomonadota; class Betaproteobacteria; order Burkholderiales; family Comamonadaceae; genus Comamonas; species Comamonas guangdongensis. The sequence continues at coordinate 11,630 of NZ_JBFYGN010000013.1, forward strand.
CATCGGCCTGCTCCATGGCCGCCATCAGCCCCTGGCGCACGGCAGCGCCCAGCGCATTGACGGGCGGATTGTTGACGCTGACGAGCAGGACGTCACCGTCTTGCCTGAGTTCAACGACAGAGGTGCTGGCTTGGGCGGTCATGCGTGTCTCCTGAATCTCTTTATGGAATGGGCTTTATTTTTACGACGACAATGTTTTCTAACAATCCCATGAATCATTGACAGACTGTCAAAGAAAATTAGACAAACACGCCATGGACTCCCAATCGCTGACCCTGCTGGTCGAAATCATTGATAGCGGCAATCTCAGCCAGGCCGCGCGCAAGCTCAAGATGACGCGTGCCAATGTGAGCTATCACCTGACCCAGCTGGAAAAGGCAGCGGGCGTGCAACTGGTCAAGCGCACCACACGCCGCGTGGAGCCCACGGAGATCGGCCTGCGCCTGTACGAGCACGGGCGCAACATCCACAACGAAATGCTGGCTGCGCGCGAGGCCATCACGGCGCTGGGCCAGAGCCTGCAGGGCCGCGTGGGCATCAGCGTGCCCAGCGGCTACGGCCAGATCGTGATGAGCGAATGGCTGATCGAGTTCAAGCGCCTGTACCCGGGCATCGTGCTCGACGTGCTGTTCGAGAACCGGGCCGACAATCTGCGCGACGATGTGGACATCATCGTCCGCGTGATCCAGGAGCCGCCGCTGTCCCTGGTGGCGCGCAGCCTGGGCACGGTGCGCTACCTGGCCTGTGCCTCACGCGAATACGCGCAGACCCACGGACTGCCCAAGACCTTGCATGCCCTGCGCGCCAGCCCGCTGATCACCGCCGGCGTGACCGGGCGACAGCTGCGCCTGGCCGCCTATCTGGGCGCCGAGCGCCACGAGGTGATGCTGGAGCCCACCATGATCTCCGAGCATTTCCCGTTTCTGCGCGACGGCATTCTGGCCGGCCTGGGAGTGGGCCTGGTGCCCGACTATGTGGTGCAGGACAAGCTGGCCAGCGGCGAGGTGCTGAGCACGCTGGACGAGTACCGGCTCAGCATTTTCGGCACCCATATGTATCTGCTCTACCTGCCCAACCGCCACCAGACCAAGGCCGTGCGCACCTGTATCGATTTTCTGCTGGCCAAGGCCCAACCCGAAGAGGCGGCCCTGGCGGCCGTGCAGCCAGGGCCGTAGAGCGCGGCATGGCGCGCCCTCGTCAGGCCGTCTTGCGCAGAAAGCCCTGGTTGCCGCCGTTGCGGTTGGGAGCGAAGCCGTTGGCGGCCAGGCTTTCTTCCACGCTGTCATAGAACACGCCGATGCGGCTGATCTCGCGAGCCTCCTTGGCCGTGGCGATCGGGCGGCCGAATTCGCGCGAGATGCGCACCAGCTGCTCGATCTGCGAAACCGTGCTGGCCTTCTCGCTACGCGTCTGGTTCCACAGGCAGTCCTCGGTGCCGCAGCGCACATGCAAACCGGCGGCAATACCCCACATATTCACGGGCAGCACGTTGCGCACATTGCTCTCCACGGTCAGCACCGCGCCATCGGGCACCGCACGCACGAAGTTGGCCAGGCTGTACAGGCTCGGCGTGTCCATGCCGCCGGCAATCGCCACCCAGTTCATCACCAGCGGACCCATGTAGAAGCCGCGGCGCATCAGGCGCTCCACCGATTCGAAGCTATTGAGGTTGTAGCACTGGAAGGCACTCTGGATGCCGGCCTTGGTCAGGCGCCGCACATGCTCTTCGACCCAGCCCGGCTGGGCCGGTACGGTCATCTCCTTGTAGGCATTGAACAGCACCGGATTCTGACGTGAGGTGCCGCGAAAGTCCTCATCCTCGGCCTGGTCGGTCACGTTCATCTGCGAGGTGTTCACCGTCACCGTCACCTGATCGGGCACCGGGTCCAGATCGGCCAGCATATGGCGCGTGTCGTCGGACAGCCATTTGGCGGCCTGGCCCTCGTCCTCGGGCGCAAAGCTGATGGAGCCGCCCACCTGGATGATCATCTCGGGCACGGCCTTGCGCACGCCGGCGATCAGCTCGTTGAACTTGGACAGGCGCTTGCTGCCCTTGCCGTCGAGTTCGCGCACATGCAGGTGCAGCACGGTGGCGCCGGCGTTGTAGCAATCCACGGCTTTCTGGATCTGCGCCTCCATGGTGACGGGGATGTCTTCGGGAAAATCGGAAGGCAGCCAGCCCGGCGCATAGGGCGCGGCGGTGATGATCAGGGGCTGCTGGTTTTCGGGGAACAGATGGCCGTCGAGGAAATTCATGAGTGTCTCCAGTGAAATGCAGGCTTCGGCGGACGGCAGAGGTCAGGCATGCGGCGAGACGCAGTCAGTCCCTGGGCAGTTGCCGGACAGCGGCAGCCCGTCGAAATCAAAAGCAAATTCAATGTAGGCCAGTTGCCTGGCAGAGCATTTGCCATATCGCGTTGCGGGCTTGGCAAAGTGCGCCAGCGATGCCCAGGCGGCCCATGCCCATGTGCTGGCGCTTCGGCCTCGGAAAGCAGGGAAGCAGGGAAGCAGGCCTTGCTCGATCCGGTCCGGACCAGATGCCTTCGCCTTTTGCCCCTCCGGCTGTTCTCCCGATCAAGGCGGCAAATCACTGCCCTATAATTTTTGCAGGAGCAAAGACTTCAGACCATGGTCTGCAATAGGCTTTCTTCAACGCAACAGGTGCCCGATTTTCCATCGGGTTAAACGGGAACAAGGTGGAAATCCTTGGCTGCCCCCGCAACGGTCAGCAGATCAACTCCATTTCAAGGCTCCTGCCAATGTCGGGAGCCAGCCACTGACGCTCCACGTGGCCTCGACGCATGAGGTGCGCGGCAGCGCCGGGAAGGCGAGATGGCATGCGTTCGCGCAATCTGCGAGCCCGGATACCGGCCTGTTGAGTGCTGCGCCGCCCGGAGTAAGACCTGGCGCTCGGCTTTCGTAATGGCCGCCTGCGGGGAGCAGCGTGATGGCAGCAAGCTGATACCGCCGCATTCCGCATGCGCCACGTGTAAGCATGGCCCCCTCACAAGCCGGCAGGCAGCCTCTTGGCTTGTCAAAAATGCGGTTCTTGTCTCTCGACCTGCCATTCGCACTGGCGATCACCCCATGATGGTGGCCGGCTTGTTCCTCCGACAGCGCCGTCAGCAGGCTCTATGGCTGGCAGCCCTGCTCATCGTGCTGCTGATATCGCTGACGCTGGCCATCACCCTGGGCCCGGTGCGCATGGCGCCACAGCAGGCCTGGCTCATCACGACCCATGAACTGGGCCAGCGGCTTGGCCTGGATTTGCAGCCCGGCAACTGGAGCACGGCCCAGTATCAAATCGTCTGGCGCGTGCGCCTGCCGCGCGTATTGCTGGCCGCACTGTCGGGCACAGGCCTGGCGCTGGTGGGCGTGGCGATGCAGGCCATGGTGCGCAATCCGCTGGCCGACCCCTATCTGCTGGGCGTGTCCTCCGGTGCCTCGGCGGGTGCGGTCAGCGTACTTGCCTTCGGCGCACTCGCATTTGCAGGAGAGCTCGCCCTGCCTCTGGGAGCCTTTGGAGGCGCGCTGGCCGCCTGCACGGCGGTCTACTTTCTGGCCTCGGCCAACGGAAAGCTGCTGGCTTCCCGGCTGATTCTGGGCGGCGTGGCCATCGCCTACTGCCTGGGTGGCCTGACCAGCCTGATTGTGCTGACGGCCGATCAGCGCGAGCTGGCCAACTCGGTACTGACCTGGACTCTGGGAAGCCTTGCCGGCACCCGCTGGAATGAGCTGGGTCTGCCAGCCATCCTGCTGCTGGCCGGCGTGGCTGCGCTGCTGACGCAGGCACGCTCGCTCAACGCCCTGCTCTCCGGCGAGGAGACGGCCGCCACGCTGGGCGTGGACACCACCCGCACGCGACGCTGGTTGTTCGTGCTGGTCTCACTGGTCACCGGAGTTCTGGTCTCGCTAACCGGCCCCATAGGCTTTGTCGGCTTGATCGTGCCCCATGTCACGCGCATGCTGGTGGGCACCGAGCATCGCCGCGTGCTGCCGGTCGCAGCACTGATAGGCGCCATCTTTCTGGTCTGGATGGACGTACTCTCGCGCATCAGCTTTGCACCGGCGGAAGTGCCCGTGGGCGTCATCACCTCGCTGCTGGGCGGCCCGTTCTTTGTCTGGATGCTGTGCCGCAGGAATACGCGCGAAAGGCTGAGCCTATGAACAGCGACAGCCCTTTGCTGCAAGCCAGCCAGCTGCGGTGGCAAGCCGCCGCAACCCATATCGTGCACGATGTCAGCCTGCATGTGGGCCAGGGCGAACTGGTCGGCCTGCTGGGCCCCAATGGCAGCGGCAAATCCACGCTGCTGCGCATGATCTACCGCATTCTCAGGCCAGCCAGCGGCACGGTACATGCGGACGGACGCAATATCTGGCAGCACGGCGCTCGCGACAACGCGCGCGCCATGGCCGTGCTGGCACAGGAAAATGGCAGCGAATTCGAGCTGTGCGTACGCGACGTGGTGCTGATGGGCCGCACCCCACACCAAAGCCCGTTTGCACGCGACAGCGCCGAAGACTTCCGCATCGTTTCCGAGTCGCTGGAGCGTGTGAGCGCCATGCCGCTGGCAGAGCGCATCTTCTCCACCCTCTCGGGCGGAGAGAAGCAGCGCGTGCTGATGGCCCGGGCACTGGCACAGCAGGCGCCGCTGCTGGTGCTGGACGAGCCGACCAACCACCTCGATGTGCGCCACCAGTTCGAGTTGATGAACCTGATTCGCGACCTGGGCCTGACAACCCTGGCTGCGCTGCACGAACTGCCGCTGGCGGCGCACTATTGTGATCGGCTCTACCTGCTCAAGAATGGACATCTGGTCGCGCAGGGGGCCCCCGCCGAGGTGCTGACGCCGGAGACCATTGCCGATGTCTATGGCGTCAAGGCTCAGGTACGGCCTAGCCGGCGCACGGGCAAGCCGCTGATTGAGTTCCTGCCGGATGAAATGCTCTGAACCGGAATCGATTGCCCCCACCAAGGGCTGATAGAATTTCTGCGCGCCTTGATGGCGCTTCGTTTCGGAAGGTGCTTGCTTTAAGAGCGAGTGAAACGGGAACAAGGTCTGATCCAAAGATCAGGAAGCCTTGGCTGCCCCCGCAACGGTAAGCAGGACAACACACTCACGCAAGTCGCAGCAGCGCTTGCAGCCACTGGAGACGACTCAAGCGCGCTTCGCCACGCATGAGTCTTCTGGGAAGGCGAGTTGTGCATTCGCACATGAATGACCTGTGAGCCCGGAGACCGGCCCGCCGATAACTCACACCCGCCCCTGGGCGGGTTTTGCCACAACTGTCTGCGGGGTGCGGATGGCCGCCAGATTGCTATAGCTTCCGCCCTTCGGGGCCGGGACTTTGTGCGCGCAGCTTTCCCATCAGGCAGTTCCGCCTTTTGTCGAAATGCGCTACACCACAACCCGTCTCTTCGCGTCCAACTCCTCACTCAAGAACCCACCTTTTGCGCTTCGCGCCGTGCAGCTGGCGCTGCTATGGCCTGCAGCCTCAATGGCGCAACAAACTCTGCCTGAAGTGACAGTGCAGGAAACACGCCAAGCGGAAGGCAGACTCGAAACCGATCGCCCGGCCACCTCGGCCACGCATGTCGATGTGCGCATTCTGAACCTACCTGCCAGCGTCAGCGGCGTATCGACCGAGCAAATGCAGGAGCGCGCCGACTATGGCGTCGTGGAGGCCGTGACGCGCACCGTGGGCCTGTCGGCCTCGGGCGAGCCCGGCAATGGTGGCCTGTCGTTCTCGAGCCGCGGCTTCGCGGGCCCGAATTCTGTGGGCGTGGCCGAGGACGGCATCATGCTGGGCGTGGCGGCCGGCACCATCGCCTATCCCAACAGCAGCTGGGGCTATGAGCGCCTTGACGTCCTGCGCGGCCCGGCATCGCTGATGTACGGTAGCGGCACCATGGGCGCCACCGTCAATGCCGTGCGCAAGCAGCCCGACCGCGAGCCCTCGACCGAGTTGCTGCTGAGCGCCGGCAGCCGTGGCACGGTGCGTGCGGGCCTGGGCAGCACCGGCGCCATCGGCGATACGCTGAGCTACCGCCTGGATGTCTATGGCGAGCGCTCCGACGGTGAACGCCCGCTCGACAACTCAAAAAGCGGAAAACTGATGAGTGCGCTGCGCTGGACGCCGCGCAGCGACCTCACCGTCGATCTGACGGCGGACATCAGCAACCAGGCCCCATCGCGCTACTACGGAACACCTACGGTGGACGGACGCGTGGTGCGCGAGCTGCGCAACATGAACTACAACGTGAGCGACAGCGACCTCCATTTTCAGGATCGCCGCTTCAAGGCCAAGGCCGAGTGGCGGGTGAACGACCTGGTCACGGTACGCAACGAGCTCTACCACTTCAGTGCCGATCGCCACTGGAAGAACATCGAGGGTTACGACTACAGCCCGGGCGCGGGCACGGTGAATCGCTACGACTATCTGGAAATCGGCCACGCGGTGCAGCAAAACGGCAATCGCATGGCGCTGGAGCTCAAGCCCGCCAACCACCGGATCGCCATGGGCTGGGATGCCTCGCAGGCCAATTTCCGCAGCTACAGCAATTCACCCTACACCGGTGATTCCACCGTGTCGGCCTTCAACCCGGTCAATGGCTACTGGGACAGCCCCGATCCCTATCTGCCTCGCACCGCTTCGCAACTCAAGCAGAACGCGCTGTTCATCGAGGATGCCTGGAAGATCAGCGAGCAATGGCTGCTGATGGGCGGCATCCGCCGCGACTGGTATGAATTCTCGCGCCTGGATCTGATCAGCAGTGCCGCATTCGACAAGAATCTGAACGGCACCTCATGGCGCCTGGGTCTCACACGCAAGCTGACGGAGAGCTCCAGCGTCTACGCCCAGGTCAGCACCGGCCATGATCCGGTCACCAGCCTGCTGTCCCTGTCCAAGTCGTCCACCGGCTACACCTTGAGCAAAGGGCGCCAGGAGGAGCTCGGCTTCAAGCAGCAATTGCCCGAAGGGCGCGGCGAGTGGACGGCGGCCTTGTTCCACATCGTCAAGAACGACATCATCACCAGTGATCCGAACAACCCGGCCCAGTCCATCCAGGGCGGCAAGCAATCGTCGCGCGGCCTGGAGCTGGCAGGGGCCTTCAATGTGAACCAGGCTTTCCGCCTGGAGGCCAATGCGGCCTATGCCGATGCCAGATACGACGAGCTGATGCGCGGCACGGTCAACCGCGCAGGCAACCGCCCGGCCAATGTGCCGCGTGTGACGGCCAATCTGTGGGGCCACTACCGCATCAACGACTGGCGCACCTCGCTGGGTCTGCGCTATGTGGGCGGCCGCTTCGCCGATGAGGCCAATTCCGAGCGCATGCCCGGCTACACAATGGTGGATGCGGTGCTGAGCTGGAACGTCAACCCCAAGACCACGCTGAGCCTGATAGGACGCAATCTGACCCATCGTGTCTACGCCACTTCCGCGTACAACACGCAGTGGTTTCTGGGCGCGCGCCGCAGCGTGGAGCTGATGGCGCAAATGCGCTTCTGATAGGCATGCTCAGGCCTTTGCTCACTGCCTGGACTCTGCCGCTGGCTCTGCTGGCGGCAGGATGCGGCGACCGCAATGCACCGCAGCCCGCGATGGCTCAGGCCCCGCAAAGCGCAGCGGCCGTTTCGATCGACGTCTGCGGCCAGCCCGTGCGCTATGCCAAGATTCCGCGGCGCGCTGTCACGCACGATGTGAACATCACCGAGATGTTCCTCTACCTGGGCCTGGGCAACAGGCTGGTGGGCTACTCCGGCATCCCTTCGCGCAAGGAAATCAGCCCGCAACTGCAGCCCTTGATGCAAGCCATCTCCAATCTTTCGTCCCAAGACATGAATCTGGAAGTGCTGCTGGGCGTAGAGGCCGATTTTGTCTTCGGCGGCTGGAGCTATGGTTTTCGCCCGGGCGGCGTAACGCCCGAGCGTCTGACCAGCCACGGCATCGCCTCCTATGTGCTGTCCGAATCCTGCATACGCGTGCAAAAGCGCGAGCGTGTTGCGCTCGACGACACCTTGCTGGACATGGAGAACATCAGCCGGATCTTCCGTGTCGCCGAGCAGACCCGACCGCGCATCGAGCAGCTGCGAGCCTCCCTGGCCCTGCTGCGCCAGCAGATGCAGGGCAATCGCACGCTGCCGCGCGTGTTCGTCTATGACAGCGGGCAGGACATTCCCGTCACCGTAGGCCACTTCGGCATGCCCCAGGCCATGCTGGACGAAGCGGGCGCCACCAATATCTTTGCCGACCTTCCCAACAACTGGCCGCGCGGCAACTGGGAAGACGTGATCGAGCGCAACCCCGAATGGATTGTGATCATCGACTATGGCCAACCCAACGCCCAAGGCAAGATCGATTTCTTGCTTCAAAAAAAGGAGCTGGAAGCCGTGGACGCCATTCGCAATCGCCGCTTCTTCGTGATGAGCTACGCCGAAGCCACGCCCGGCCCGCGCAATATGGAAGCAGCCCAGCGCCTGGCAGCTGCGCTGCATCTCGAGCGCAAGATCAGCATCCGGCCCGTGGAGTTTTCTGCAGGAGTGCTGCCATGAATGCGCCTCTTCCCATGCAACAGCTCGCAGACGCACAGAAGGCGGCGACAGCGTCGCTCTCCATCATCCTGCTCAGCCGCGGCGGCGCCTATACCGCCGGCCTGACGGAGCTGAACGATCTGGCAGCACGGCTGGAGACGGCCATGGCTGCCGCAGGCAAGCCCGTGCAGCAGATCACCACGGCCTATGTGGACCGCGCCCAGCCCACGCTGAACGAGGCGCTGGACCTTTGTGCCACTGCCCGGACCATTCTGATACTGCCCGTGATGGTGCCCGACGAGGCATCGCTGCGCCGCTGGCTGCACAAGCTCATCATGCGCTGGCGTGCAGCACGTGATTCCTCACGGCCCGCCCCGCGCCTGGTGTTCGGCCAGCCGCTGCTGCAGCTGTCTGGGCTAACCGAGCTGCTGACCCACACGGTGGACGAGGCACTGCGCCAGCCCGATGTTCCCGAGGTGCTGGGCGATGACCCATGGGAGCACGACCCCAAGGGCTGGTCGCTGGTGCCCGAACACCAGCACCATGTGCTGTGGTGCGTGGGCCCGCGCTGCGCGGCCAAGGGGGCGCTGCAGCTATGGCCCGCGCTGACGCGCGCGATACGCGAGACCCCGGCCCTCAGAAACTGCCTGCAGCCGCTGCAGACCGGCTGCCAGTACCCCTGCAACCATGGGCCGCTGATGATCGTCTACCCCGACGGCGTCTGGTACGGCCCCATGGATGCCGACAGCATCGCGCCCGTGCTGACCCGCCATGTGCAGCACGGCCAGGTGGACGAAGCCCGCCATGTTCACGGCCCTCGCCGCCTAGACCGCTCCTGAAGCGCTCCCGACCTTCACAATGTTCCCAACCGGAGATAGATTCATGCAAACCACCAAGATCCCCGCCACCATCGTCACCGGCTTTCTCGGCAGCGGCAAGACCACCTTGATGCGCCATATCCTCGAGCAGGCCAAGGGTCTGCGCGTGGCGGTCATCGTCAATGAGTTTGGCGAACTGGGCATAGACGGCGAAATCCTCAAGACCTGCGCCATAGGCTGCAAGGAAGAAGGCGGCGCGGATACGCAGTCGGGCCAGATCTACGAACTGGCCAATGGCTGCATGTGCTGCACCGTGCAGGAAGAGTTCTTCCCCGTCATGAAGGCCCTGGCCGAGCGCCGCGCCGACATCGATGTGCTGCTGATCGAAACCAGCGGTCTGGCCCTGCCCAAGCCCCTGGTCCAGGCCTTTCAGTGGCCCGATATCGCGAATGTCTTCACCGTGGATTCGGTGGTGACCGTGGTCGACACACCCGCCGCCGCCGCCGGCCAGTTTGCCCATGACCCGCATGCCGTCGACGAGCAGCGCCAGGCCGACCCCAATCTGGACCATGACGCCAGCCTGCACGAGCTGTTCGAAGACCAGCTCTCGGCCGCCGACCTGGTCGTGCTGTCCAAGGCCGATCTGGTCACGCCCGAGCAGCTCGGCCAGGTGCGCGCCATGGTGGCCGAAGAGGTGCCTGCCAGTGTGAAGATGATCGAAGCCGTGCAGGGCCAGGTGCCGCTGAACGTGCTGCTGGGTCAGCACCGCGCCGCCGAGCTGTCGATCAACGACAAGCACAGCCACCATGACCACGACGAGGATCACGAGCACGATGCCTTCGACTCCCTGCACATTGACCTGGGCGCCGTGGAGCGCGATCGCCTGATGCAGGCCCTGCAGGCCATCGTGGAGCAACATGGCGTGCTGCGCGTCAAGGGCTTTGCGGCTCTGCCGGGCAAGAAGATGCGCCTGCTGGTGCAGGGCGTGGGCCGCCGCTTCGATGCCTATTTCGACCGTGCCTGGGCCGAAGGCGAGGCTGCGGCCACGCGCCTGGTATTCATCGGCAAGCAGCTCGATGCCGCCGTGCTGCAGCAGGCGCTGAAAAGCGCCGAAGTCTGAGAACTTAGCCAAAACCGGCCCTAGCCCTTTGCTGAAAAGCGCCATCAGCTACTGTTTTTGAACCATGCATCTGCTCAGCACCCGCCCCGGCGGCTTTATCGAAGACGACAGCATCATCACCCGTCTGGACCAGACGCCTGCCGACATGGTGGTGCTCAGCTCTGCCGACACCACGCTGTCGCTGCTGGCAGATGCCTACCGGCTGTGGCTGCAGACCGAGCCCCAGGCCGCAGGGTCCATGCCCACGCTGAGGCTGGCCAATCTGCTGCATCTGCGCCAGAGCGCCTCGCTCGACCTGTATATCGACGAGGTGCTGCAGCATGCGAGGCTGGTCATCGTCGATCATCTGGGGGCCGAATCCACCTGGCCCTATGGCATAGAGCAGCTGCAAAGGCTGGCGCGCCGCAAGGGCCAGAAACTGGCCATGTTCTCTGGCGACAACCAGGAAGACCTGGAGCTGCTGGCCAAGGGCACGCTGGATCCCGAGCAAAGCCGTGCGCTATGGCAATACCTGCGCGCCGGCGGCCTGGGCAATGCACGTGAGTTCCTGCGCATGGCGGCGGCCTGGGGCCTGAACCAGGGCCGCGAGGGAGCGCCCGTGCGTGTGCTGCCCCCCGTGGCCGTGCATGTGCCGCAAAGCTGGCTGGATGACGATGCCGGACATCTGCCGGGCCTCGACGACCTGCAGGCCCGCTGGACGCCCGGCGCCCCCGTGGCCATGCTGGTGTTCTACCGCTCGCATCTGCTGGCGGCCAATACCGAGGCCTTCGACGCCATGGCCGAGGCCCTGCTCGCGCGCGGCCTGAACCCGCTGCCGCTGGCCCTGGAATCCCTCAAGGACGGGCTGTGCCTGCAGACGCTGCGCTCCCTGTGCATCGCCCACCAGGTGCAGATCATTCTCAACACCACGGCGTTTGCAGCCCTCGGAGAACATGCGCGCACCGGTGAAGCGGCCGATGCGCTGGCCGGCGACATTCCCGTGCTGCAGGTGATTGCCAGCGGCAGCAACCGCGAGGACTGGCTGGCCGACAGCCAGGGCCTGCGCCCGCGCGACATTGCCATGCAGGTGGTGCTGCCCGAGATGGACGGCCGCATCATGACGCGCGCCATGAGCTTCAAGGGCCTGGCCCATCGCTGCGAGCTGACGCAGACCGATGTGATCAGCTACCAGGCCGAGCCCGACCGCATTGCCTGGATTGCCGAGCTGGCCTGGCGCTGGTGCCAGCTGCGCAGCAAGCCCGCGGCACAGAAAAAAGCCGCGCTGATACTGGCCCACTACCCGGGCAGCGAGGCACGCATGGGCAGCGGCGTGGGCCTGGATACACCCGAGTCCGTCATGGCCCTGCTGGAACAGCTGACGCGCGATGGCTGGAACCTGGGGGATGCCTCCGCCCTGCCGGCATCGGGTCTGGCGCTGATGGACCAGCTGCAGCAAGGCATTGCCAACGATCCCGGGAAATGGCCGCTGCGCCCTGCGAGCCAGGGCTATTCCCTGCAAAGCTATCGCCAGCGGCTGGATCAGCTACCCGGTGATATGGCCCAGGCCATCGCCGCCCGCTGGGGAACGCCCGAGCAAGACCCCATGCTGCGCGATGGCTGGTTCATGATTGCGGGCCTGCAGCTGGGCCATGTGTTTGTCGGCATCCAGCCCGCGCGCTCTCTCGATGGACGCAATGACTATGCCAGCTACCACGATGCGGAGCTGGTGCCGCCCCATCACTATCTGGCGTTCTACTTCTGGCTGCGCGATGTGTTTGGCGTGGACGCCATGGTCCATGTAGGCAAGCATGGCAATCTGGAATGGCTGCCGGGCAAGAGCCTGGCGCTGTCGCAGCAATGCTGGCCCGACGCCATTCTCGGGCCTTTGCCGCATGTATATCCCTTCATTGTCAACGACCCCGGCGAAGGGGCTCAGGCCAAGCGCCGCAGCCAGGCCGTCATCATCGACCATCTGATGCCGCCGCTCACGCGCGCCGAAAATCACGGCCCCATGCAGGAGCTGGAACGACTGGTGGACGAATACTACGAAGCCTTGCTGGTCGACCTGCGTCGCTCCGGCCTGCTGCGCAAGCAGATTCTGGACTGTGCCAGACAGCAGGACCTGCTGCGCGAGCTAGGCCTTGAAGCAGCGAGCGCGCAACCCGATGCCGACGAGCAGTTGCTGGAACGCATCGATGCCTATCTGTGCGAACTCAAGGAAACCCAGATTCGCGACGGCCTGCATATCTTTGGCCGCTCGCCCGAAGGCGCTCTGCGCGACTCCACCCTGCTCTCGCTGGCGCGCTATCCCGGCAGCACCAGCAACGAGCAGGGCCTGCTCAATGCGCTGGCCGTCGATCTTTTCCCCGGCATGGACTGGAACCCGCTGGACATGGATGCAGCCGTCCCATGGAATGGCCCACGCCCGGCCGCGCTGCAACAACAGGATGGCGGCGCCTGGCGCCATGGCGGCGACACGCGCGAGCGGCTCGAGCTGCTGGCCTTGCAGGTCATTGCCAATCCCGCGCTGGCCCACGACTGGCCGCACACCCAGAAGGTGCTGACGCGCATAGAGCAGCAGATTGCACCTTCACTGGACGCCTGCGGCCCGCAGGAGTTGCTGCAGTTCTCGCGCGCACTGCAAGGGCGCTTTGTGCCACCCGGGCCCAGCGGCTCGCCCTCGCGCGGGCGCTGCGACACCTTGCCCACGGGGCGCAACTTCTACACCGTGGACACCCGTGCCGTCCCCACCCAGACCGCCTGGGCGCTGGGGCAGCAGTCCGCGCAGCGCCTGCTGGAGCGCTATCTGCAGGAGCATGGCGAATATCCGCAGGCCATCGGTCTTTCCGTCTGGGGAACGGCCACCATGCGTACCGGCGGCGACGATATCGCCCAGGCCTTTGCCCTGATCGGGGTGCGTCCCAAATGGGCCGCCGGCAGCCAGCGCGTGACCGACTTTGAAGTCATTCCTGCCGTGGGCCTGCGTCGCCCGCGCGTTGACGTGACGCTGCGCATCAGCGGTTTTTTCCGCGATGCCTTTCCCAATGTCGTGCAGATGTTCGATGCTGCGGTACGCGCCGTGGCCGAGCAGGACGAGGACGCCGAGGACAATCCCATCCGCGCGCGTGTGCTGCGGGATACGCAAACCGCCATGGACCAGGGCCTGGGCGCCGACGCGGCCCGCGAACAGGCGCTGTGGCGCGTTTTCGGAGCGCCCACCGGCAGTTACGGTGCCAGCATGCATGAGCTGCTGCGTACCGGCCAGTGGACCGATGCAGGCGACTTTGCACGCCACTATCTGCACTGGGGCGCCTACGCCTACGGCCAGCAGGCCGATGGCGTGCCGGCCCGCGCCGCGCTGGAGCGGCGTCTGCAGGCACTCGATGTGGTGCTGCAGAACCAGGACAGCCGCGAGCATGACCTGCTGGACTCCAGCGAGTACTACCAGCATCAGGGCGGCATGGTGGCGGCCGTGCGCCATCTGGGCGGTGCCGAGCCTGCCGTCTATCACGGCGACCATGGCAACCCTCAGTCGGCCAGAATTCGCTCCCTGGCCGAGGAGATCGGTCGCGTGGTGCGCGCCCGCGTCACCAATCCCAAGTGGATTGCCGGCGCCATGCGCCACGGCTACAAGGGCGCCTTCGAGATGGCGGCCACGGTGGACTATCTGTTTGGCTTCGATGCCACTACGGCGCTGGTCTCGGATGCCCACTACGCCATGGTCACCGAGGCTTATGTGCAGGATGATGCCGTGCGTCAGTTCATGCGCCGACACAATCCCCAGGCGCTGGGCGATATCGTCTCGCGTCTGCTGGAAGCCATAGACCGTGGCATGTGGGAGCAGCCCGGCGCGCTGCACCAGTGCCTGCTCGCCCAGATGCTGGAGCACGAAGAATTCATGGAAGGACAACTTTCCCAATGAGCCCGAACCACGATCCGGCACCCGTATTTCCACTCTCGGCCATACAAGGCCAGCCCGCGCTGGTGCAGGCCTTGCTGCTGGCCGCGATCGAGCCGCTGCTGGGAGGCGTGCTGATTCAGGGCCCGCGCGGCACGGCCAAGTCCACGGCGGCACGCGCGCTCGCAGATGTGCTGGCACCCGCGCCGTTTGTGACCTTGCCGCTGGGCGCGGCTATCGAGCATGTGATCGGCAGCCTGGACCTGGCCAAGGCGCTGGCAGGCAACGAGCTGGCTTTTGCGCCGGGCCTTGTCGCCAAGGCACACAAGGGCGTGCTCTATGTCGATGAAATCAATCTGCTGCCCGACGCCATCGTCGATGTACTGCTGGACGTGGCGGCATCGGGCGTGAACCGCATAGAGCGCGACGGCATCTCGCACAGCCATGCGGCGCGCTTTGTGCTGATCGGCACCATGAACCCCGAAGAAGGCATGCTGCGCCCCCAGCTGCTGGACCGGCTGGGCCTGTGCGTGCAGCTAGGCAACGCGCAAGATCCCCAGCTGCGCAGCAGCATCGTCAAGGCCAGGCTGCGCTTTGATCTGGATCCTCAGGCCTTTGTGCGCTCCCATGCGGCCCAGCAACTGCAGATCAGCGAGCGCCTGACACAGGCCCGCGACCGCTGTCGCGATGCCACCGAGCTGCCCTGGACCGATGCCGTCCATGAGGCCGTGGCCCGGCAGTGCATTGCCGCCCAGGTCGATGGTCTGCGCGCCGACCTGGTCATGCTGCGCGCCGCCCGTGCGCTGGCGGCCTGGCAAGGCTGCCCGGCCATCACGCCAGAGCATGCGGCAGAGGTCGCCCCTTTGGTGCTGCTGCACCGCACAGGCCGGCCGCATCCAGCCAGCAACCCAAGCCGGTCCGCACAGCCAACGGCCTCCACGCCTCCCAGCCCTGCTGTTCGCCCTCCTGCCCCGTCCGCCGCCGGCCCAGATGCAGAGGTCGGCACCCAGGCGCCCTCACCCAATGCCCAATCCTCTCTGCCCCAGGAAGCAGGGCCGGCCCCGGGCCTGAAGCAGCCGCCAGCGGACTGGGGCCAGCCTCGGCCTATCGGCAGCGCGGCCTTTGATGCGCAACAGGCCGATGCCATGGCACAGGCCGCCCTGGAGGCTCTGGCCGCAAAAAAAGCCCGAGCCCCCGGCTCGCAGCGCTGAGCGCCGGCCGGGGGCAAGCCGCTACCGCCAGCCATGGCGTGGCACTGGCCGGCCATGGAGCACCCTCTGCACGAAAAATAGCTGGCGCATCCGTCGACTGGCCCGCCACCTTGCGCGCGCGCCAGAACCGGCCATTGGCCCCCGAACATCTGCGCTGGCGTCAGCCCGAGAGGCCTTCGCGCAGCCAGCACCTGTTTTTGCTGGACTGCTCGGCCTCCATGGTGGAAAGCGGCGCGTTTGCGCAAGCCAAGGGACTGCTGCTGCAATGGCTGCGCTGGGCCTATCTGCAGCGCGAATCCGTGGCCCTGCTGTGCTTTGGCGCGGCTCAGGTGCGCTGGCTGCTTGAGCCCACGCGAGCTCCGCGCTGGAATGCAGATCTGATCGAGCCTTTGACGGGCGGTGGAGGCACGCCGCTGGCTTCTGCCTTGCAAGCGGCCTGGGACATGGCAGCCAGATATCCGCAACAGCCTTCCTGCCTGTGGGTGATCAGCGACTTCCGCAGCCCCGATGTGCTGCAGCTCAAGCAGCAGCCGGCACCCGCCGCAGCGCAGATATGGGTGGACTGTGAAGCGCCGTCAGGCGGCGCGCAACGCCGGTTTGACGGTGCCGAGCGACTGGCTAAGGCCTGGCCCGGCTCGCTGCGGCTGCCACTCGAAATATCGGCCCGATAAGCCTTTCGCACCCATACGGCAAGCGATACAAGCTATCTGTTTTTTGGGAATCGGCAGGCGCAGGCAGGTTTCGCAGGCATTCCAGAATTTGCCGGCCCGCCTCGTCGCCAAGCGGGTCAGGGCAAGAGAGCATCGAGGAAGCTCGCCGGAGTGGATTCCGAGCACTGCGATATCGCGTAAGATCCGTGCCACCACAGGTGCCTCATGGCGTGTTCTACGCCCTGGGGTGAAACGAGAAGCAGGTGATTGGACGCTCCATCAATCCTGCACTGCACCCGCAACGGTAATCAGAGATATAGAGATGCACGCCCTGGCTCACGGCCACGGCAGTCACTGCGAAAGCGGGAAGGCGCATCGAAATTCCACCTCGCAAGGTGGGCTCTGTAAGTCCGGAGACCGGCCTGATGTGTACAAGGCGCAGCGGGATTGCATGTGACTTGATAGGCCTGCACAGGCGTGCGCCAATCATCTGCATTTTTCCCCTGCACATTTCGTTTGTCTGGCCCGGGTACCGGCCATACCGACTGTGGATATCGCATGTTGCATGGAAATTACGGATCGAGTATGCCCTGGCGGGCCGGCTGTGCGCTGGCCGCACGGCATGGAGCAGAGCTTGTCCAGCCCTGACTCCATCCAGATTCGCGGCTGGTGCCCGAGCACATGGAGGCCCATGCAGGCGCAGGACGGCTGGATTGTGCGGGTGCGTCCCCATTGCGCATCGCTGACTGCCGCGCAATGGCTGGTACTGGCCAAACTTGCACAGACCCATGCCGCCCCCCAGATCGAACTGACCCGATTGGGCAATGTGCAGCTGCGCGGCGTGCATGAATCGGCCCTGCCCGCCCTGCGCTCAGAGCTCATCGCCTCAGGGCTGGCCCCTGCCGATGAACAGGCTGATCTGGCTCCGGCCGTGCACTGCACTCCCTTCTATGCCACGGGAGATCGCAGCCATGCGCTGGCGCAGGCGCTGTCTGCGGCGGCGGTCAGGTATCTAAGCCCTCTGGCTCTGCGGAAGCAGAGCGCAGGTGCCCTGCCCGGCAAATTCGGCATGCTGGTGGATGATCCGGAGCGGCGGCTACGCAGCATGAGCTCGGACCTGCATTTATGGGCGGCCCATGACGGCAGCTACGGCCTGGCTCTCGGTCAGGCGGATGAATGCTATTACTTTGAGAGCGACGAACATGCGGTGCAGGCGGCAATACAGGTCGCCCGGTGGTTTGCCCGTGAGCGCATGACGTCCGCAGCCCGGCCCGCTGCCCGTTTGCACCATCTTCTGAAGTCCCGCACGCCCAATGCACCGGCCCTCGGAGCTGCGCGGCATTACGCCATCTGGGCCAATGAAGGCGCCGGGCCGCTGCGGCCTGGAACGCCCAATCCGCAAGGCCTGCTCATCGGAGCTCCCCTCGGTCGCGTGGATGCCCCGGCCATGCAGAAGCTGGCAGCCGGCTTGCCCGCGCACTCCGAGATTCGGGTAACACCCTGGAAATCTCTCCTGGTGCTGCATGAGGAATCGCCTGCGCCTGTTCCTCTGCGCCATGCATCGCAATGGATTACCCGGCCCACGGACATGCGCTTGCGAGTTTCAGCCTGCACCGGCGCCCCCGGATGCCCGCAAGCCCATATTCCTGCCCAGTCCATGGCCTTGCAAATTGCAGACTGGCTGCTGGCCGACCAGCATCTTCACATCAGCGGCTGCGCCAAGCTTTGCGCGCTGCCTGCCGATGCCACTCACATTGTGTTTGCCGGCACCGATGCCAGCGGGCAGGTCTGGCTCAACACAGGCCCTGCTGGGCCACAACAACGGCCCCTGCCTGCGACCCGGTATCGGGCGTCGAGCTCCGATCTCCACGATATACAGCAACAGCTCCATGACCCACACCTATGAAAAGCGCGGTGAAGAGATTTACCGGCAATCGTTCAGCATCATCCGCCGCGAGGCAGATCTGAAACGTTTTAGCACGCTGGAAGAGCGTGTCGCCTGCCGCATGATCCATGCCGCCGGCATGGTGGAGCTGGCATCCCACATCCACTTTTCACCGAACTTCGCAGAAGTCGCTGAGGCGGCCTTGCAACGCGGCGCCCCGGTGCTCTGTGATGCACGCATGGTCAGCGAAGGCATCACGCGCAAGCGTTTGCCGGCCGGCAATCCCATCATCTGCACCCTGCAGGACCCGCGCGTGCCCGCGCTGGCAGCGGAAATCGGCAATACCCGCAGCGCGGCTGCGCTGGAGCTGTGGCGCGAGCATCTGGACGGTGCCGTGGTGGCCATCGGCAACGCCCCCACGGCCCTGTTTCACCTGCTCAACATGTTGCAGGACCCCGGCTGCCCACGTCCTGCGGCCATCATCGGCTGCCCCGTGGGCTTTGTGGGAGCGGCGGAGTCCAAGGACGCGCTGCGCGAATGGGGACAAGTTCCCTTCGCCATCGTCCAGGGCCGCCTTGGCGGCTCGGCGATCACCGTGGCCGCCGTCAACGCGCTGGCCACGCCGCTGGAGTGAAGGAAACACCATGAACCTCGGGAAGATTGTCTGTGTGGGCCTGGGTCCTGGCGATCCGGAAATGATGAGCGTGAAAGCCGACCGCCTGCTGCGCAATGCACGCCATGTGGCTTATTTCCGCAAGCGCGGCCATCCCGGCAAGGCAAGGCAGCTGGTCAATGGCCTGCTGCATGCCGAGGTCACGGAGTATCCGATGGAGTACCCGCTGACCACCGAAATCCCACATGACGACCCACGCTATATCGCCCAGCTGTCCAGCTTCTATCAGGACTGGCAGTCCAGGCTGACGGAGCTGACACGCAGCGAGGATGTGATCGTGCTCTGCGAGGGCGACCCTTTCTTCTACGGCTCCTTCATGCACCTGTATGTGCGCCTGCGCCAGGCAGGCCTTGTGGAGGTAGAAGTGCTGGCCGGCATTCCCGGCATGGTGGGCTGCTGGCATGCCACCGGCATCCCCATCACCTGGGGCGACGATGTGATGAGCGTTCTGCCGGCCACCCTGCCCGATGCTCCGCTGCGCGAGCATATGGCGCGCTCGGACGCGCTGGTCATCATGAAGGTGGGGCGTCATCTGGGCCGCATACGCACGCTGCTGACCGAACTGGGCAAGCTCGATCAGGCCTGGCTGGTGATCAACGGCAGCATGAGCGATCAGCAGGTGATGCCGCTGCGCGATGCGCCGGAGCGCTGTCCCTATTTCGCCATCGTGATCGTGCATGGACAGGGTCGCCGGCCAGCCAATGACCTTTAGCAGGCTCACGATGAACAGCAAGGAATTGCAGGGACAGTTGTGCGTCGTGGGACTGGGCCCCGGCGACGATGCGCTGCTGACGCAGCAGGTGCGCGCCAGCATCGCCAGCGCAACGGATGCCTTTGGCTACTTTCCCTATGTGGAGCGGCTGCAGGGCCTCGAGCACCTGCAGCTGCACGCCAGCGACAACCGCGAGGAACTGGAGCGCGCATGCAGTGCCCTGAATCTTGCGGCCCAGGGCCGCAAGGTGCTGATGTTGTCCTCTGGCGACCCCGGCGTGTTTGCCATGGCCAGTGCCGTGTTTGAGGTCCTGGAGCAGGCCTGCCCCGAGGAGCTGGCCCGCTGGCAGGCCGTGGACGTGCAGGTGCAGCCCGGCATCACCGCCATGCTGGCCGCCGCAGCCCGTCTGGGTGCGCCGCTGGGGCACGACTTCTGCACCATCAATCTGTCCGACAACCTCAAGCCCGCGCAGATCATCGAGCACCGCATCCGCCTGGCCGCGCAGGCCGATTTCGCCATGGCGTTCTACAACCCCTGCTCCAGGTCGCGGCCAGAGGGCTTTGTCCGCGCGCTGCGCGTGCTGCAGCAGGAATGCGAACCCGGCCGCCTGATCTGTTTTGCCCGCAATGTCAGCCGGCCCGATGAGAGCTTGCAGGTCGTCCGGCTGGAGCAGGCAAGCGCCGATATGGCCGATATGCGCACGCTGGTGATCGTCGGCAGCAGCCAGACCCGACGGGTGGGCAAGCATGTCTACACACCGCGCAGCTACGGAGTTGCAGCCCATGCCTGATCGCAGCGGTCCGCACTCAGCGCGTCTGACGCAACCAGTCCATGGCCTGCTGCGGAGTCTGGCATTGCTCGCGCCGGGTCAGCAAAGGCCTGTCCACCATGATGACCGGAATGCCCAGCGCACGCGCTGCCTCGATCTTCGCGTAGGTGTCCGCTCCACCGGCATTCTTGCTGACGATGCAATCAATGGCGCGCTGCTTGAGCAGCTCCAGCTCGTCGCCGAGCTGAAACGGGCCGCGCGCCACGATCAACTCATAGCTGGAGGCTGGCAACGGCAAGTCTTCCTCCAGCTGATCGATGACGCGCAGCACAAACCGGCGTGCATCGGTCTTGCCGGCAAATGCCGCCAGCTGCTTGCGTCCTATGGCAAGAAATACGCGTTGGAATTCCGGGCGCAGCATGCAGGCAGCCGCCGCCATGTCGGGGACATGGATCCACCGGTCCTGGGCATGGGCCTGCCAGGCGGGGCGCTCCATGGACAACAGAGGGACGCCGGCCTCCGCGCATGCGGCGATCGCATTGGCGCTCATCTGCGCGGCGAAAGGGTGGGTGGCATCAATCACATGACTGATGCGGTGCGCGCGCAGATACTGAAGCAGCCCCCGTACCCCGCCAAATCCGCCGACACGCATCGGCAATGCAGGCAGGCGCCTGGTCTGGGTGGCCCCCGCATACGAATAAATGGCCGGCACGCCCGCTTCATGCAGCAGGTTGGACAACACATGGGCATCGAAGGTGCCGCCTAGCAGGAGAACTTGAGTCATGGCCAATCCGTGGCTTTCAATTATCGGAATCCATCCGTCAGGGCTGCCAAGCTTGAGCCCCTCTGCCCGGAAAGACCTGGATGATGCCAGCATTGTGTTCGGCAGTCCTCGTCATCTCATGCTGGCGCAGGTGGGCGCGCGCGGCAGGACATGGCCGGTTCCCTTCAGCGTGGAGCCGGTGCTGCAGCTGCGCGGGCAAAGCCGGGTCGCGGTGCTGGCTTCCGGCGACCCCTTCCATTTTGGAGCAGGGGCATCGCTGGCCAGACACCTTGAAGTCGGCGAATGGCGCAATCACCCTCAGCCATCCACCTTTGCCTGGATTGCCGGTGAGCTGGGCTGGTCTCAGGAGCACAGCCATTGTCTCGGACTGCATGCCCGCAGCCTGCAAACCATGTCACCGCTGCTGGCCGGCGGCGAACGCTTTATCTGCCTTCTGCGGGACGCAGCGGCCGCGCAAACCCTGGCTTCATGGCTGACCGAGCAAGACTGGGGGGACAGCCCCATGTGGCTGGTTTCCCAAGCCGGCAGCCAGGAGCAGAGCATGCGCCGCGGCACGGCCCGGGAACTCGCGGCAAGCCTGCTCCAGCGGCCTGTGCCTGCCCCCGTCGCCGCGGCGTTCGAAGCCCGCGGCGGGCACGGCATGGTACAGGTGCCAGGCAGGCCAACAGCCTCATTTGCGCACGATGGCCAGATCAGCAAAAGTCCGGTGCGTGCCATGACGCTGGCAGCGCTGGCCCCACGCAGAGGCGAGTGCCTGTGGGATCTTGGTGCAGGCTCCGGATCCGTTGGCATCGAATGGTGCCTGGCGGGGGGCCATGCCGTCAGCGTGGAAAAGAATGCCGCGCGTGCGGCAAACATCTCGCGCAATGCCGAGCGCTATGCGGTGCCCTTGAAGCTGGTGCTGGGCGACTCCCTCTCCCTGCTGCCGACCTTGCACCCCGAGCCACAGGCGGTATTTGTCGGCGGTGGTTTCAACGCGGAGCTGTTCCAGGCACTGCGCACAAGACTGGTCCAGCCATGGCGCCTGGTGGTCAATGCGGTGGCGTTGCAGACCCAGTCGCTGCTGCTGGAGCTGCACCATGCCTACGGCGGCCAGTTGCTGCAGCTGCAATGGAGCGAAGCCTCCGGCCTCGGCAGCATGCATGCCTGGGCACCCGCACGACCGCTGGTTCAATGGGTGTGGAGCAGTTCATGACGCATCTGTTTGCAGGCTGGGGCTTCAAATCGGATGCCACGCAACAGTCATTTTCGGACTGCTGGACTCAGGCCTGTCAGCGGCTTTTGCCGCTCGGCAGCAGGCGATGCAGCTGGACATTCGCCATGCTGAGTTCCAGAGGCCACACCTCCGCCGCGATTGCCTTGCAGGACTGGGCGGCACTGACCTTGCTCCGCCCGCGCTGGCGCACCTACCAGGACACGGAGGTCCGGCACATGGCCACCCCCTCTGCCTCGGAGCGGCTGCTGCAGCGCTTCGCCACGGGAAGCGTTTCCGAAGCGCTGGCGCTGCGTGCCGGCGCCGAACAAGCTGGCAGCGAGCTGCTGTGGCCGCGCCTCGTCTCTGCAGACAGACGCGCAACGCTGGCCATTGCCGGCCTCATTCCGCTGTCTTCTCCTTTCACCACTGGAGCTTCTTCTTGACAGTTCACTTTATTGGAGCCGGTCCAGGAGCCGCCGACCTCATCACCGTGCGCGGGCGCAATCTGCTCGCCTCCTGCCCCGTATGCCTCTACGCCGGCTCGCTGGTACCCGGCGAGCTGCTCGCGCATTGCCCGCCCGAGGTGCGCCTGGTCAATACGGCGCCCATGTCCCTCGAAGACATCGTGGCCGAGATGCAGAGCGCTCATGCGCAGGGCCTCGATGTGGCACGTCTGCATTCGGGTGACCTGAGCATCTGGTCTGCCATGGGCGAGCAGCTGCGCAGTCTGCGGGCACTGGAGATTCCGTATACCGTCACGCCCGGCGTGCCCTCCTTCAGCGCGGCAGCGGCCGCCCTGGAGGCAGAGCTGACTCTGCCCGGCTCCTGCCAATCCGTGGTGCTCACTCGCACCTCGGGCCGAGCATCGAGCATGCCCGACGGAGAAACACTGGCCGCCTTCGCTGCAACAGGTGCAGTGCTGGCGATTCATCTGTCTGTGCATGTGGCTGCGCAGGTGCAGCAGGAGCTCATCCGACACTACGGTGCGCAATGCCCGGCAGCCATTGTCTGGCGCGCCTCATGGCCCGACGAGCTGGTGGTTCGCACCTGCGTGGGCGAAATCGCGGCCACCGCGCAGACAAATCCCTTGCAGCGCAGCGCGCTGATCCTGGTCGGTTCGACCCTGAGTCAGCAGGACTTCGGGGCTAGCCGCCTTTACGCGAACGACTACGACCGACGCTACCGTCCGCGCGGCGACGAGCCGCGCTTTCCCTCCGGATCCGAGGACGCCTGATGCTGGAGCTGTTTCTGATCGGCATCGGCACCGGCAACCCTGACCACATCACAAGACAGGCCGAGAAAGCCATTCGCGGCGCCGACCTGATCTTGCTGCCGCACAAAGAAGACAACAAAGCCGAACTGGCGCGAGTCAGACTGTCGCTTCTACGCGATCTCTCGATAGATGACCGCAGGATTTCCCACTTCGATATGCCTGTGCGCCGCCAGCAAGGCACAGACTACGACCGCCAGGTGGATGAATGGCATGACGCCATCGCCCAGCGCTGGCAGGCGAGCCTGCAAACCCATCTACCGGCCCATTCAGGGCGTGTGGCCCTGCTCGTCTGGGGCGACCCGGCCCTCTATGACAGCACATTGCGCATTGCTTCGCGCCTGGGCCTTGCCCATGACCAGGTTCAGGTTGTGCCGGGCATCACGTCCATGCAGGTTCTGTGCAGCGCCCACGGCATTGCCCTCAATGAGATCGGCGCTCCATTTCAAGTGACCACAGGCCGCCAACTGCGCGAGCACGGCTGGCCATCCGGCGTAGACACCTTGGTCGTTATGCTCGACGGCCAATGCTCGTACGAACAGGTGACGGAAGCCGACATCGACATCTACTGGGGAGCCTATCTGGGAATGCCCCAGCAGTTGCTCATGCACGGCAGGCTTGGCGACATCGCGCCGGACATCACCAGAAGGCGCGCTCGGGCCCGCGAGCAAAATGGGTGGATCATGGACATCTACCTGCTGCGCAGAACCTCACGGTGATCCCTCAAAAAGACCTGAGCCGGAGCGCCGTACCCCGCCCCACTCAACACCGCTGGGGAAAGTGACTTAGGCGGAATGAGCTTCAGCAAACCCGTGGCGGCAGCGCAGCCCTGCCCGCAGTCACGGAGCGGGCCCGCCAATTTCTACGGCACCAGAATGGAGCGCAGGCGGTCGCGCTCGCGGCCATTGCCGGCCAGCCCCTCGTCCAGACGCGACTTCAGGGCATCGATATGGGCAATCATCAGCTGCTCAGCCTTGGCGTTATCGCCGTCGGCCAGAGCCTCGACGATCGCTGCATGATCGTCATTGGACACCTGGGCCTCGGTCTTGGAATGGTAGAGCGCCGCAGCCAGCATGGACCGCGCCGACAGGTCGACGATCATCGACGTCAAAAAACGATTGCCCAGGCATTCGGCAAGGCAGATATGGAAATCCGCGAGCAACGAACTGCGCGTGGTGGCATCGTCGGCCGCAATGGATTCCTGCTCATCGGCAATATGTTGGCGCAAACGCTTGAGCGAAGCTTGTAGCGGCTTGCCTGCATCGCGCAGCATGCCCGACTCAATGACGCGCCGCGCGGCGTAGGTCTCCCGGGCTTCTTCAAAAGAAGGCTCGGCCACATACCACCCGACGCGCGAGCGCACCTCGACAAAGCCACGCGCCTGAAGCTGGATCAGGGCTTCCCGCACCAGGGTACGGCTGACTTCAAACATGTCGGCAATGTCCTGCTCGCCCAGCCTCAACCCGGGTCGCAGTCTGCCCGTCAGGATGGACTCGATCAGACGCTCCGCAATTTTGGTCTTGGTGATCACAGCAATACCTTCTGCATGGCTCTCCGTTCAATCAATAGGGGCCGCGGACAGGCCTTGAGCGGCAGCACCAATCACCGCTGCCGCTGTTTCGAGCCCAGCCGTCGCCCACTGGGTCGAAGCAATAGAGGCTGCAGTTTACCGTTGCTTACCTTGTCCCAGTCTCTCGTGGTTCAGAGCTCTTCCTTTCCATACCGCGTACCGCCAGCGCTCGCATTTTCATACCGCAACTCACCGCAAGCAGGCGCATTCGGAACTATTTGTCGGCACTCCAGTGACCAAGGGTTCCCACCAATTCGAGGCTGCTAGGGCTTGTATACATTTTTCGACTTATCTGATGTATACAAGATGATATTCAAGTTGGACACTTGACCCCTCTCATCTCCAAAGCATCGGAGTGCATGTCTGGCGCCCAACAGCCCAGGCATGCCAATGCCGCGTTGTCTGGGTGAGATGGGACTGATTGCCTAAGAAAAGCCCATGCACCGGACACGTGGTTGCTCCCCACAAAGGCAATAAATGAGAGACCTAGCAATCAACGAAGGCGGCCACTTCGCCCCCAGCCCGAGCACTGCAGCACCAAAGCCGCATGAAACCTTGCCAGCCGGGGTCTCACCGGCGCTCTACAACGCGGATCTGGCTCCCACAGCCAAGGAAGGTCGATCCTGGGGCGCCTACAGCCTGTTCACCTTATGGGTCAACGATGTCCACAACCTCGGCAACTACTCTTTTGCCATCGGCCTGTTTGCCCTGGGCTTCAGCGGCGGCCAGATCCTGACGGCCCTGCTTCTGGGAGCCGCATTTCTTTTCGCTCTTCTGAACCTCTCCGGCTTCATGGGCTGCAAGACAGGGGTCCCCTTCCCCGTGATGAGCCGAATCAGCTTTGGCACGCGCGGCGCCCAGATACCGGCCCTGATACGCGGCGGCGTGGCGATCGCCTGGTTCGGCATCCAGACCTATCTGGCCTCCAAGGTCCTCGATGTGCTGGTGCTGATGCTGCTGCCGCAACTGCAGCCTCTGAGCGAGCAGATCTTGCTGGGGCTGCCGCTGCTGGGCTGGATCAGCTTTACGCTGCTCTGGATGGTGCAGGTCGTCATCGCCTGCTGGGGCATGGAGAGCATCCGCAAATACGAGGCCTTCGCCGGCCCGGTGATCTTCATGACCTTTATTGCTCTGGCGGGCTGGATTCTCCACAGCTCGGGCGGACAGCTGCACTGGTCAGCTCCCTCCGTGGAGGCACATGGATCCAAATGGGTGCAAATTCTGGGAGCCGCCTCGCTGTGGGTTGCGCTTTACGGCACGTTCGTCCTGAATTTCTGCGACTTCACCCGAGGCACGACTTCGCGCCGTGCGGTGATCAAGGGCAATTTCTGGGGCATTCCCATCAATATGCTGATCTTTGGTCTGGTCGTCGTGGTCCTGACCGGCGGCCAGCTCTCCATCGACGGCACGCTCATCAACAGCCCCGTTGACATCATCCAGAAGATTCCCAGCAAGCCTCTGCTGGTTCTGGCCAGCTTCGCTCTGATCATCCTGACCATTGCCGTGAACCTGATGGCCAACTTTGTGGCACCCGCGCTGGCTCTGACCAATCTGCTGCCCAGAAAGCTCAACTTCCGCAAAGCCGCCCTGGTCAGCGCCATTCTCGGCTTTGTCATCCTGCCCTGGAACCTCTACAGCTCGCCGGTGGTGATTGTGTATTTCCTCGGCGGTCTGGGCTCTCTGCTCGGGCCTCTGTTCGGCATCGTCATGGCCGATTACTGGCTCATCCGCAAGCAACGCGTGGATGTTCTGGCTCTGTACACCCAGAACGCGAACGGCCCCTACCACTACCGCAACGGCTTCAACCCCAGGGCCATCCAGGCGCTGATTCCATCGGCCCTGATCTCGCTGCTCTTCGCCTTTGTGCCTTATCTGCAGTCCGCATCTGCATTTTCCTGGTTTATTGCCGCAGGACTGGGGGCCTTCTTTTACTGGCTGATCGCCCCCAAGGGCCAGACTTACGCCGATCAGGATGGTGAAGCCATCGCTGTTGCAGCAGCCAAGCACTAAACCACCCGGCCCATTTGCGACGGGCATAAGAAACGAGGCGCCTTGGCGCCTCGTTTTGCTTAAAGCCGTCTCTCAGCCCTGAGTAGCAGGCCGGCGGGCCATCGCCTCGGGCCTCAGAGCAGCACGATGTCGTACTGCTCCTGCGCCATCACGGTCTCGGACTGCAGCGAGATCGGCTTGCCGATGAAGTCGGAGAGACTGGCCAGATGCTGGCTCTCCTCGTCGAGGAACATCTCCACCACCTTGGGCGAGGCCACGACGCGGAACTCACGGGGGTTGAACTGGCGCGCTTCGCGCAGGATCTCGCGCAGCACCTCGTAGCAGATGCTGCGCGCGGTCTTCACATTGCCCTTGCCCGCGCAGGCCGGGCATGGCTCGCACAGCATATGGGCCAGCGATTCGCGCGTGCGCTTGCGCGTCATCTCGACCAGGCCCAGCTGCGAGAAACCGCCGGCCATGGTCTTGACGCGATCTCGGGCCAGCTGGCGGCGGAACTCGGACAGCACCTCGTCCTGGTGATCCTCGCGCACCATGTCGATGAAGTCCACGATGATGATGCCGCCCAGATTGCGCAGCCGCAGCTGGCGCGCGATCGCCTGAGCCGCCTCGAGATTGGTCTTGAAGATGGTGTCGTCGAAATTGCGCGCACCGACAAAGCCGCCCGTGTTCACGTCGATGGTGGTCAGGGCCTCGGTCTGGTCCACGATCAGGTAGCCGCCCGACTTCAGATCCACGCGCCGGCCCAGGGCTCTCGCGATTTCCTCGTCGATCGAATAGAGGTCGAAGATCGGTCGCTCGCCCTTGTACATCGCCAGCTTGGGCACGGCCGCCGGCATGTATTCCTGGCCGAAGCTCCTGAGCAGCGCGAACTGCTCCTTGGAGTCTATGCGTATGCTCTGGGTGTTCTCGCCCACCAGATCGCGCAGCACGCGCTGCAGCAGGTTTAGATCCTGATGCAGCACCGACATGGGCGGCAGCCTCTGCGCCGCGTCCTTGATGCGGGCCCAGGTCTTGCGCAGATAGCGGATGTCGTCGGCAAGCTCAGCATCGCTGGAGTCCTCGCCGTTGGTGCGCAGAATGAAGCCGCCGCCACCGCCGCTGTCCTTGGTGCCGACCAGCCCCTGCAGCCGTGCGCGCAGCGCATCGCGCTCGTTCTGCGGAATCTTCTGCGAGATGCCGATATGGTCGTCCTGGGGCAGAAACACCAGCAGCCGCCCCGCAATGCTGATCTGCGTGGACAGGCGCGCGCCCTTGGTGCCTATGGGGTCCTTGATGACCTGGACCATGATGATCTGGCCTTCGAACACCTGCTTCTCGATAGGCACCTGGGGCTGGTCCTTGCGCGCGAACATCGGGGCTTCGCCGTTTTCCTGGCGCTGCCAGACATCGGCCACATGCAGAAAGGCCGCGCGCTCCAGCCCGATATCGATGAATGCCGACTGCATGCCGGGCAGCACGCGCGAGACCTTGCCCAGATAGATGTTGCCGACCAGGCCCCGCTCCAGCGGGCGCTCCATGTGCAGCTCCTGCACGGCACCGTTCTCGACAATCGCCACCCGCGTTTCCTGCGGCGACCAGTTGATCAGAATATCTTGCTGCATTGACTGTCGTTCTTTCTTTATCTGTCTGGCTTTTTGCTGGGCCCAGTGTGCAACGCGCACATGGCGGGCGCAAGGCCGCCGCCATGTCTGGCCGGAGGACTCAGGACAAGAGTCCCGCCACCGGCAAAAGTTTCAAAGCGGCCAGCCCAGGCGGCGCAGAATCTCGGCCGTCTCGTAGACGGGCAGACCCATGATGGCCGAGTAGCTGCCCCGGATCTCGGCGATATGCGCGGCCGCCCGACCCTGTATGCCGTAGGCGCCGGCCTTGCCCATGGGCTCGCCCGTGGCCACATAGGCCTCGATCTGCGCCTCGCTCATGGGCGCGAAGCGCACCGTGGAGATGGACAGCGCCTGCAGGCGCTGCGCCCCGCTTTGCACCGCCACGGCGGTCAGCACCTCGTGCTCGGCGCCCGAGAGCAGGCGCAGAATACGGCGCGCATCTGCGCCATCCACGGGCTTGCCCAGAATCTGCATGCCCAGGGCCACCGTGGTGTCGGAGCACAGAATCGGCGCGGGCGCCAGGCCGCGGCGCGCATGGCGGGCCACGGCGGCATCGAGCTTGCCCGCGGTGACGCGCTGCACATAGCTGTGCGGCGACTCGCCGGCGCGCTCGGTCTCTATGGCCTCGGCGTCTTCGGCGATATCGCCGGCCGCATTGGGCAGCAGCAGTTCATGGGCCACGCCCAGCTGCTCCAGCAGCTGGCGACGACGTGGGCTTTGGGATGCGAGATAGATGAAGGGCGCCATGACTTTGATGAAAAGGCCGCTAGCGCATATGTACCAAGCGCATTAGGCTATCAAAATCATAGTATCACGCGCTGCGCAAAAATGCACGTGCGCGGGATCGCCGCCGCTTATTCGCGGTGATAGGGGTGGCCCGCATTGACCGACCAGGCGCGGTAGAGCTGCTCGATCAGCAGCACCCGCACCATGGCATGCGGCAGGGTCAGGTCCGAGAGGCGTATGCGCTCGTGGGCCGCAGCCTTGAACTCGGGGTCCAGGCCGTCGGGGCCGCCGATCACCAGGGCCACGTCGTCGCCTTCGAGCTGCCAGCCCTTGAGACGCTGGGCCAGGGCCTTGGTGGTCAGATTGGTGCCGCGCTCGTCCAGCACCACGATACGGGTGCCGCGGGCAATGGCGGCTTCTATGCGCTTGCGCTCGGCCGCGTACAGAGTCTCCACCGTCTTGGAGCCGCGCGGCTCGGTCTTGACGGCCTTGAGTTCGACCTTGAGTTCGGGCGGAAAGCGCTTGGCATAGTCGTCATAGGCCGTCTGTGCCCAGTCGGGCACATGCAGGCCTACGGCCACGATGGTCAGCCTCATTTAGGCCTTGGCGCGGGGGGCACGCTTTGCCGCAGGCTTGGCCGCTGCGCCAGCCTTGGCGGTGCGCGGCACGCTGGGCTTGACGACCACGGTCTTGACAGACTTGGCCGCAGGCTTCTTGGCTGCGGGCTTGGCGGCGGCGCTGGTCTTGGCCGCGGGCTTCTTGGCAGCAGCCTTCTTGGCCGCGGGCTTTTTCTCGACCACGGTGTTCTCGGCCGCGGCCTTGTCCACCGCCTTCTTGGCGGCCAGCTTCTTGGCGGCCACATCGGCGGGCTTGGGCTTGGCGGCACCGATCTTCATGCGCACCGGCGTCTCGCCCCAGATCTCTTCCAGACGGTAGTACTGGCGGATCGCGGGCTGCATGATGTGGCAGACGACGGGGCCGCAGTCCACGATGATCCACTCGCCGTTTTCTTCACCTTCCTGGCGCGGCACGGAAAAACCTGCGGTCTTCACGGCTTCGCGCACGCTGGAGGCCAGCGCCTTGGTCTGGCGGTTGGAAGTACCCGAGGCCACGATCACGCGCTCGAACAGCGGCGACAGCGCTTCGGTGTTGAACACCTGGATGTCGTGAGCCTTGACGTCTTCGAGGCCGTCGACAATGGCTCGCTGGAGTTTGGTGACGTCGCGCTTGGCTGCGGAATCCGCTTTGGTGGAGGTGGTCATCAGGCGATGGAATCTGTAAAAAATGGGCTCAATATAGCGTGAGCCGCGCCGCACCCGCATCAGGGTCGGACCGCGGCGGACTCCTGGGCTATTCGCAAGCCTTGTCCGTCACGCATTGAAAAAAGTCGATGCGCCAGTCAACCCGGCGCATCCAGCTATTGAAATTATAGTTTTCTAAAAATTTCCCTGCCGACAGTGCCTTATGCGCCATGGGCAGGGAAATCCGCGGTCACCCGGAACGCGTTCCTACAGCCAGTCACGGCGGATCAGGAATTTGTCCAGCAGCTCGCGCTCGGGCGTGCCGGGCGCATCCACGCGCTGATAGCTCCAGTCCGCATGCGGCGGCATGGACAGCAAAATGGATTCGGTGCGGCCGCCCGACTGCAGGCCGAAGTGGGTGCCGCGGTCCCAGACCAGGTTGAATTCCACATAGCGGCCACGGCGGTAGCGCTGGAAGTCCACCTGCTGCTGCGTGTACTCGGCATTCCGGCGGCGCTCCACGATAGGCAGATAGGCCTTCAGAAAGGCATCGCCCACCGAGCGCAGCATGGCAAAGCTCTGCTGCTGGCCGAGTTCGCTGAAGTCGTCGAAGAAGATACCGCCTATGCCGCGCTGCTCGTTGCGGTGCTTGAGATAGAAATACTCGTCGCACCACTGCTTGAAGCGCGGATAGAGCCGATCACCGAACGGCGCCAGCGCATCGCGGCAGGTCCGGTGGAAATGCAGCGCATCTTCTTCGTAGCCATAGACGGGCGTCAGGTCCATGCCGCCGCCAAACCAGCAGGTCTTGGGCTGGCCTTCATGGCCGGCAGCGATCATACGCACATTCATGTGCACCGTGGGCACCAGAGGATTGCGCGGATGGAACACCAGCGACACCCCCATGGCCTCGAACGGCGCACCCGCCAGCTCGGGCCGGTGCTGGGTGGCCGAAGGCGGCAGCTGCGACCCGCGCACATGCGAGAAGCCGCAACCCGCGCGCTCGAACACGCGCCCGCCTTCCATGATCCTGGTGATGCCGTCGCCCTGCAGCTTTTCGCCCGGCTCCTTGTGCCAGGCGTCGGCCAGAAAGCGCGCACCGCCCTCGCCTTCGATTTCCTCGAGAGCTCCGATGATGCGGGCCTGCAGCCCCGTCAGGTACTCGCGCACCTCGGCCACGGGCAGCATGTCGGCCGCGGAAGAAGACGCAGCTGCCGTCATCACTCGGCCTTCTTGATGGCGCGGAAGCCGATGTCGCGGCGGTACTGGGCACCATCGAAATGGATGCCGCGCGCCACGTCATAGACCTTCTGCTGCGCCTGCTTGACGCTGTCGGCCAGCACGGTCACGCACAGCACGCGGCCACCGCTAGTCACGGGCTGGCCGTCTGCCTGCAGTTGGGTGCCCGCATGGAAGACCATGGCGTCGTCGGCTGCCGCCGGCAGGCCGGTGATCACATCGCCCTTGCGCGGATCTTCGGGATAGCCGGCGGCCGCCATCACCACGCCCAGCGCGGTGCGGCGGTCCCACTGCAGCTCGACCTGGTCGAGCTTAGCGTCGCAGGCGGCCAGCATCACGTCCACCAGATCGCTCTTGAGGCGCATCATGATGGGCTGGGTTTCGGGATCGCCCATGCGGCAGTTGAACTCCAGCGTCTTGGGGTGACCGGCCTTGTCGATCATCAGGCCCGCGTAGAGGAAACCGGTGTAGGGCACGCCGTCTTTTTCCATGCCGCGGATGGTGGGCAGGATGATTTCGCGCATGGCGCGTGCATGCACGTCGGCCGTGACCACGGGCGCGGGCGAATAGGCGCCCATGCCACCCGTGTTCGGGCCCTGGTCGCCATCCTTGAGGCGCTTGTGGTCCTGGCTGGTAGCCAGGGCCAGCACGTTCTTGCCGTCGCACAGCACGATGAAGCTGGCTTCCTCGCCGTCGAGGAACTCCTCGATCACCACGCGGGCACCGCCCTCGTTGTGGGTCACGCCGTACTTGTTGTCCACCAGCATGAAGTCCACGGCATCGTGGGCCTCCTGCAGCGACATCGCGACGACCACGCCCTTGCCGGCGGCCAGGCCGTCGGCCTTGATCACGATGGGCGCACCCAGGCGGTCCACATAGGCGTGGGCGCCCACGGGGTCGCTAAAGGTTTCATATTGCGCCGTGGGAATGCCGTGGCGCGCCATGAAGTCCTTGGAGAAGGCCTTGGAGGACTCGAGCTGTGCCGCGGTCCTGGTCGGGCCAAAGACCTTGAGGCCATGGGCGCGGAACTCGTCCACCACGCCCGCGGCCAGAGGCGCTTCGGGCCCCACGACCGTCACGGCGATCTTTTCGGCCTGCGCCCATTCGCGCAAGGCCTTCACATCGGTGATGTCCAGGTTTTCCAGCTTGCCACCCGCCAGGGCGGTGCCGCCATTGCCGGGAGCCACATAGACCTTGGTCGCCTTGGGCGATTCGGCCAACTTCCACGCCAAAGCGTGTTCACGGCCACCGCCGCCAATCACAAGAATTTTCATAGTTCTGCGTTGTGGTAGACGTCCTGAACGTCATCCAGATCTTCAATCATGTCGAGCAGCTTTTGCATGCGAGCTGCGTCATCGCCTTCCAGAGCGATTGTATTTTCAGGGCGCATAGTCACTTCGGCCATGTCGGGCGTCAGGCCCGCGGCCTGCAGCGCATCGCGCACGGCTTCGAAGTCGCCGGGAGCCGTCAGCACCTCGATACCGCCCTCGTCATCGCTGATCACGTCCTCGGCACCGGCTTCGAGCGCCACTTCCATGACCTTGTCCTCGCTGGTGCCGGGCGCAAACAGGATCTGGCCCACATGCTTGAACTGGAAAGCCACCGAGCCTTCCGTGCCCATGTTGCCGCCGTATTTGCTGAAAGCGTGGCGCACATCGGCCACCGTGCGCACGCGGTTGTCCGTCATGGTGTCCACGATGATGGCCGCGCCGCCTATGCCATAGCCCTCGTAGCGGATTTCCTCGTAGGTCACGCCTTCGAGGTTGCCCGTGGCCTTGTCGATATTGCGCTTGATATTGTCGGCCGGCATGTTCGCGGCCTTGGCCTTGTCCACCGCCAAGCGCAGACGGGGATTGGCCGCGAGATCGCCGCCGCCCTGACGCGCCGCGACCATGATCTCACGGATGATGCGGGTCCAGATGCGGCCGCGCTTTTCATCCTGGCGACCCTTGCGGTGCTGGATGTTGGCCCATTTGCTGTGTCCTGCCACAGAGAGTCCTTTGATATTTGATTTAACCTTGCGGACGAGATTTTACTTTTGACTGCAAGCCCCCTTAAGAGGAAACCCGAAATGGCTTCACCCCTTTTGATTGCCCAGCACTCTGCCACAGAATGTGCGCTGCTGCCCGGCATGGCCAACCGCCATGGCCTGATCACCGGCGCCACGGGTACCGGCAAGACCGTGACCCTGCAGAAACTGGCCGAGAGCTTCTCACAGATCGGGGTGCCCGTGTTCATGGCCGACGTCAAAGGCGACCTGAGCGGCATCAGCCAGGCCGGCAAGCTCGGCGACAGGCTCGCGGCCTCGCTGCAGGAGCGCGGCATTGCTCCGCCCCAGTCCCTGGCCTGCCCCGCCACCTTGTGGGATGTGTTCGGCGAACAAGGCCATCCGGTGCGCGCCACGATCTCGGACATGGGGCCGCTCCTGATAGGCCGCATGCTCAATCTCAACGACACGCAGATGGGCGTGCTCAACATCGTCTTCAAGATTGCCGACGACAACGGCATGCTGCTGCTGGACCTCAAGGACCTACGCGCCATGCTCCAGCATGTGGGCGACAACGCCAAGCCGTTCACCACCCAGTACGGCAATATCAGCCCGGCCAGCGTGGGCGCCATCCAGCGCGGCC
This sequence comes from Comamonas guangdongensis, assembly GCF_041079535.1. NCBI lineage: Bacteria > Pseudomonadati > Pseudomonadota > Betaproteobacteria > Burkholderiales > Comamonadaceae > Comamonas > Comamonas guangdongensis. The sequence continues at coordinate 46,148 of NZ_JBFYGN010000013.1, forward strand.
TGCTGCAGATCGAGCAACAAGGCGGCGACCAGTTCTTCGGCGAGCCCATGCTCGACATCAATGATCTGATGCAGACCGATGCCAACGGCAGGGGCGTGGTCAACATCCTGGCGGCCGACAAGCTGATGAATGCGCCGCGCCTGTACTCGACCTTTCTGCTCTGGCTTCTGTCCGAGCTGTTCGAGCAGTTGCCCGAGATCGGCGACCCCGAGAAACCCAAGCTGGTGTTCTTCTTCGACGAGGCCCACCTGCTGTTCAACGATGCGCCCAAGGTACTGCTCGAGCGCATCGAGCTGGTCGTGCGCCTGGTGCGTTCCAAGGGCGTGGGCGTGTATTTCGTGACCCAGAACCCGCTGGACGTGCCCGACTCTGTTCTGGGCCAGCTGGGCAACCGCGTGCAGCATGCGCTGCGGGCCTTCACCCCGCGCGACCAGAAGGCCGTGGCCGCAGCCGCCTCCACCATGCGCCCCAATCCGGGACTGGACATTGGGGCCGCCATCACCGAGCTGGCCGTGGGCGAGGCCTTGGTCAGCCTGCTCGACGAGAAAGGCCGGCCCGGCGTGACCGAGCGCGTGTTCGTGATTCCGCCCGGCAGCCAGATCGGCACTATCACGCCCGAGCAGCGCCAGGCCTTGATGCGCGACTCTCTGGTGGCCGGCGTCTACGAAAACGCGGTAGACCGCGAATCGGCCTTCGAGATACTGCGCGACCGCGCGGGCAGCGCCACTCCCGCCAAGCCCGGCGATGCGCCCGCGGCCGCCGGCGCGGCCCAGGCCGGCGCGTCCGACTCCATGATGGACGGCCTCAAGGAGCTGCTGTTCGGCCGCACCGGCCCACGCGGCGGCCAGCACGACGGACTGGTGCAGACCATGGCCAAGTCCACCATGCGCACCATGGGCAACAGCCTGGGCAAGGAGATTCTGCGCGGGGTGCTGGGCGGCATTCTGGGCGGCAAAAAGCGCTGACCTGCCACGCGCCAAAAGCCAAGGCCTTGGGCGCGGCCGTCAGGGAATCCCCCGGTTCGCGCAAGCCACATCCAGTCACCCGCGTGACTTGCGCGCGCCCAGGCCCGGGCCACCATCTGCGCATGCCCCATACCTCCGACACCCATCTGCTGACCGCAGGCCTGAGCTGCTTCCGCCTCGATCTGGCGGACCACATCGCGCATCTGGTGCTCAACCGACCGGAAGAGCTCAACACGCTGAACCCGCAGTTCTGGCACGAGCTGGACCGGGTGCTGGACACCCTGCACCGCAGCGGAGAATCCCGTGCCCTGGTCATCAGCAGCACCGGCAAGCATTTCTCGGCCGGCATGGCGCTGGACACTTTTGCCGATCCCAGGTTTGCGCCCGACGATCGCAGCCCCGAAGGCCGTGCCCTGCTCTGCGACACCCTGGCGCAGATGCAGGCCACCTTCAACAAGCTGGAGTCGCTGCGCATGCCCGTGATCTGCGCCATCCACGGCGGCTGCATAGGCGGTGCGCTGGATCTGGTTGCGGCCGCCTGCATACGCTATGCCAGCGCCGATGCCTTCTTCTGCATCCAGGAAATCAATATCGGCATGACGGCCGACCTCGGCAGCCTGCAGCGCTTGCCCAAGCTCATGCCGCTGGGCATCGTCAAGGAACTCGCCTATACCGGCCGGCGCATGGGCGCTCCGGAGGCCGCCTCCCACGGCCTGGTCAATGCCGTGCATGACAGCCAGGAGGCCGCCGTGCTCGCTGCCCTGGCCTGCGCGCGCGAGATCGCGGCCAAGCCGCCGATCGCCATCTGGGGCAGCAAGCAGGTCATCAACTATGCGCGCGACCACAGCGTGCAGGACTCCCTGCAGCAGATGGGCTGGGTGCAAAGCGGCATCTGGAGCAACCGCCATGTGATGGAGTCCGTCTCCGCCATGCAGGCCAGGCGTACCGGCGAGTTTCCGCCGCTGGCTACGCTGCGCGAGTTCCGCCCGCAGGGCCAGGAATCCTGATTTCATAGCTGGCAGCGCTGATGTAGAAAGCGCTTGCGAGCGATTCAAGCGAGTTTTAACTCCAAGCCTGTCCGCGGCGGCAGGCTTTTTTCATGGCCCGTGCCATCGCCGCCGCAGCGGTCCGGCGCCGTTATCATGGATTCATACCTCACCGCCACCTTGAATCACCATGAGCCTGACGCCCAATCTGCTTCCCACCTATGACGATGTTGTTGCCGCTGCCGCACGCCTGAAGGGCGTGGCCCACCAGACGCCGGTGCTGACCAGCCGCACCATGGACGAGCAACTGGGCGCCCAGCTGTTCTTCAAGTGCGAGAACCTGCAGCGCATAGGCGCTTTCAAGCTGCGCGGCGCCTACAACGCTCTGGCCCAGTTCACGCCCGAGCAGCGCAAAGGCGGGGCGCTGGCCTTTTCCTCGGGCAACCACGCCCAGGCGATTGCGCTGGCAGCCCAGATTCTGGACATGCCTGCGCTCATCATCATGCCCGAGGACGCTCCGGCCTCCAAAATGGCGGCCACGCGCGGCTATGGCGCCCAGGTGGTCACCTACAACCGCTTCACCGAGGACCGCGAAGCCATCGCCTGCAAGCTGGCCAGCGAACGCGGCATGACGCTGATCCCCCCGTACAACCACCGCGACGTGATTGCGGGCCAAGGCACGGCCGTGAAGGAGCTGCTCGAGCAGGTGCCCGACCTCGACTACCTGTTCGTCTGCCTGGGCGGCGGCGGCCTGCTCTCGGGCAGCCTGCTGTCGGCCAATGCGCTGGCGCCTCGCTGCAAGGTGATAGGCGTGGAGCCCGAGGCCGGCAACGATGTGCAGCAATCGCTGCGCGCCGGCCATATCGTCAAGATCGACACCCCGCGCACCATTGCCGATGGTGCCCAGACCCAGTCGCCGGGCGATCTCACTTTTGCCATCATCCGCCAGCGCGTGAACGATGTGCTGACCGTCAGCGACGAGCAGCTGGTCGAAGCCATGCGCTTCTACGCCGAACGCATGAAGATCGTGGTCGAGCCCACGGGTGCTCTGTCGCTGGCGGCGGCCATGAACAGCGATCTGCCCCTGGCCGGCAAGCGCGTGGGGATTGTGATCAGCGGCGGCAATGTGGATTTAGAGCGCTTCGCACAACTTCTGGGCGGCTGACGGCGAAAATAGCGCCTGTTGCGGCCTGCTCCGCATCCGATTCACCTCAAGGCAGGTGCCGGCCACAAGCCGGCCCGCCCCGTTTCCCCTACAAAGATCAAGAACATGAGCACTTTGCATCTGATCGACCATCCCCTGATCCAGCACAAACTGACGCTGATGCGCCGCAAGGAAGCCAGCACCAACAGCTTTCGCCGCATGCTGGGCGAGCTGTCCACGCTGATGGCCTACGAACTGACCCGCGACTTCCCGCTGCAGGACATCGAGATCGAAACGCCCATGGAAAAAATGGTCGGCAAGGTCATCGACGGCAAGAAGCTGGCCCTGGTCTCCATACTGCGCGCCGGCAACGGCTTCCTGGACGGCATGCTCAATGTAGTGCCGGGCGCCCGCATCGGCCATATCGGCCTGTACCGCGACCCCGAGACCCTCAAGCCCGTCGAGTACTACTTCAAGATGCCCGACAACATGGGCGAGCGCGATGTCATCGTGGTCGATCCCATGCTGGCCACCGGCAACTCTGCCGTGGCCGCCGTGCAGCAACTCAAGGACAAGTGCGCGCCCAAGTCCATCAAGTTCATGTGCCTGCTGGCCGCGCCCGAGGGCGTGAAGACCATGCAGGCCGCCCACCCCGATGTGGACATCTACACCGCCGCCGTGGACCGCGAGCTCAACGACCATGGCTATATCCTGCCGGGCCTGGGCGACGCCGGCGACCGTATCTTCGGTACGAAATAAGCGGTTCTGGCTGCAGTCAAAAAAGCCCCGGCAGTTCCCGGACTGCCGGGGCTTTGCATTGCCCGAAGCTTTCGTTCAAGCAGCAGCGCTTACCCAATCATCGCCCGAGCCGGTTTTACTCAAAGCTGGCGCAGCGCCACATTGTTGAGCTTGTCCAGCCGCGCGGGCCAGCTGCCCTCCTGGGCCGATTGCAGCAAGATACGCGTCCAGGCAATCCAGGCATCCCATTGCACACGCTTGTCCCAGGCATTGCCCCAGCTGCAAAAGCACTGCAGCGCGCTCTCGGCGGCCCGAGCGGCATCGGCGTTGCGACCCGCGCTCAGGTAAAGCTGGGCCAGCACCATCTGCGGCTCGCCCACCCAGGGGTTGAGGGCCACGGCCTGCTCCAACGTGGCGGTGGCAGCGTCCAGGTCGACCAGAGGCTGATCGAGCTGAATCACCGACCAGTACAGCGCCACGGCCGCAGCCTCGTTGCCTGCGCTCAGCAGCTGGCTGCAGTTCGCAAACACGGGCGGCAGCGGCAGCCGGGTCTTGAGTGCCGGATGCTGCAACGCCTGGCCCAGGCCGCTGATCTGGCTGAGCATGCGGCTACTGGGGCGCATGGGGCCGGGCCACAGCGACGCCGCCCAGTGCACGGCCTGCTGACGGCTGCTGTCCACGGCCGGAAAGCGCGAGTAGATATCCTCCTGCCAGCTGAACCACTGCTCCATGCTGTCGGCCATGCTGACGATCGCGAACACAGCCACTTCATAGGCCGTGAGCCTGATGCTCTCGTGCGGCTCGGGGCCGTTGCGCTCGATCTGCAGGCTGCCGTCGGCTCCCAGCTCGCCAGCCAGCAGCTTCTGCACGAACTGGGTACGGCTCATGGTGCAAAACAGATAGACCAGATGCTCGGCCTGCTCCCCGACCAGGCGCTTGAGCTGCTCGCGCTCGTTGCCGGCATCGAACTTGACCAGATCGACAAAGGCATTGCCGTAGACGCTGTGCAGCAGACCCAGCTGGCGCACCTCCCTGGGCTGCTGCCACAGCGCCAGAGAGCGCGCCACGCCTGCCAGATGGTGGCGAAAAGTGCCGGCCTTGTGCCAATCCTGGCCCACGCCGCGCTCCAGCACCACGGGCAGCAGCGGCGCCAGATCGGCGTCACGGCTCAGCCACTCCTCGTCCAGCAAGGCCTTGGCGCGCTCGAACAGCGCCGCATCCAGTTGACTCCAGGGCTGATTCATGCGCTCACCATGCGGTTGTGTAGGCACCCTTGAAGGTCTTTTCCACAAAGGCCTTGACCTCAGGTGACTGGTAGGCCTTCACAAAGGCCTGCAAGCCTTTGCTGTTTTCATGACCGGCGCGCGTGACGATGAGCACGGTCACATAAGGCGTGTTCACATCTTCCAGCGCCAGCGAGTCGCCCTGGGGGGACAGGCCGGCAGCCACGGCGTAGCTGCTGTTGACGGCTGCGGCATCGAGATCATCAAGGGCGCGGGCCAGTTGGGCCGCTTCGAGCTCGACAAACCTGAGCTTTTTGGGGTTGGCCGTGATATCCAGCACCGAGGCGCGCGCACCGGCATCGGCCTTGAGCGTGATCAGCCCCTGCTTGGCCAGCACCATCAGAGCACGCGAGCCATTGGTGGGATCGTTGGGAATGCCCACGCGTGCGCCGCTCTTGAGATCGGCCAGCTTCTTGACCTTCCTGGAGTACACGCCCATTTGCTGGTTCACGGCCTTGGCCACGGGCACCAGCTTGTAGCCACGGTCCTTGTTCTGGGCATCGAGGAAGGGCTGGTGCTGGTAGATGTTGGCGTCGATATCGCCGCTGGACAGCGCCGCATTGGGCTGGATGAAGTCGCCGAACTCCACCAGCTTGACCTTCAGGCCCTGCCTGGCCGCAACCTGCTTGGCCACTTCGGCAATCTGGGCATGGGGACCGGCCGTCACGCCAATGGTCACGGCCAGCTCCTGGGCCCGAGCCAGCAATGCGGCAGAAACCAAGGCGGCGACCGCCAGGGCTTTTACGAGAGAACGCTTGTGCACCATAGGCACCTTTCAAGACAGATCCGGGAAAACATTCGTCCGCAAAGCATGTACATGCTCAGGGACAGCGTCTTGAAACTTAACGCATAAAGCCAGCCGCAGCAGCCCCATCGGGGCCGGCGCCCATCACAAAGCGGGATGGCTGGCAGCGCGGCTCGGTAAATATTTAATAAGAATAAGCTTAAACCCTTATTCATCAAGCGCCAGACGCTATCAAATCAGGAATTCCACAAGGCATATATGGATGCCACGGCCCTGCAGCAGGCTCAGCTGCAGGGTTGATCGGGCTCACCCGCCTCATCGCCCTGCCCGAGCAGCCGCATTTGCGACAGCACGCGCCGCGCGTTGCTGGCGCAATCCATGTCTTCGTGCCTGGCCTCGATCTGCTCAATCAGCTCGCTCAGTTCTGCGCGGCTTTTCGTCAGCTGCGCCAGCATCAGGTCAATGCTCTGCAGCTTGCCGTGCAGCGTGGCCAGCAGCTCGTCATGCTGCCAATGCTCTAGATCGTCGGGCAGCAGCTGGCGCAGCTCATCCAGACTGAAGCCGGCCCGCTGCGCCGTGGCAATCAGCCTCAGCGCCAGCACCGCCTCTTCGGAATAGCTGCGATAGCCATTGGCCTGGCGCCGGGCGGCGCCCAGCAGGCCGATGCGCTCGTAAAAACGAATGCGCGATGCGGCAAGACCTGTGCGTTGGGCGAGTTCTCCTATCTTCATGCTCGCTATTCTCCTGCAATCTGCGCTTGACCTTGAACCGAGCTTCAAGCTTAGGCTTGCACTGTTTCCCGGCCATCGAGGCCGGTGAAGACTATTCTTCAAGGAGCTGGAATGCAGACCATTTTGGGCGCCAATGGGCAGATCGCCATAGAGCTGGCGCGCGAACTCAAGCGCAACTACGGCAGCGACCTCAAGCTGGTCAGCCGCCAGCCACGCAAGGTGCACGACACGGATAGGCTTCAAGCCGCCGATCTGCTCGATGCCGAGCAAACCGCCAGGGCCGTGCAGGGCAGCAGCGTGGTGTATTTCACCGCCGGCCTGCCGCCCGATACGCAACTCTGGGAGCAGCAGTTTCCGACCATGCTGCGCAACGCGTTGGCGGCCAGCCGCGCTGCGGGTTCCCCCTTTGTCTATTTCGACAACACCTATATGTACCCGCAGAACGCGCAGCTGCAGACCGAGCAGACGGCGTTTGCCCCCGTGGGGCGCAAAGGCCGGGTGCGCGCCGCCATGGCGGAGATGGTGCTGCAGGAGATGGCGCGCGGCGAGATCCCCGTGCTCATTGGCCGCGCCCCCGAGTTCTACGGTCCCGAGAAAACCCAGAGCATCACCAATACGCTGCTCATCGACAGCCTCAAGGCCGGCAAGAAGCCGCGGGTGCCGGTGCGCGACGATACCCTGCGCACGCTCATCTGGACGCCCGATGCCAGCCGCGCGCTGGCTGCGCTTGGCAATACGCCTGATGCCTTCGGTCAGACCTGGCATCTGCCCTGCTGGGACGAAAGGCTGAGCTACCGGCAGTTGGCGACCATGGCCTGCGAGGTTTTTGAGCGCAAGCCCTCCTACCAGGTGCTGAGCAAATGGATGTTGCAGGTAATCGGGCTGTTTTCAAAGCCGGTGGGCGAACTCCGTGAGCTCTTGCCCCGCTATGAGCAGGACAATCTGTTCGATTCGGGCAAGTTCAAGCGCCGCTTTCCCGAGTTTGAGATCACCAGCTACCGCCAGGGGCTGGAGCGGATTCGGCGGGAGTGGACAGAAAAACAGTCTTAGCACCCCGGGCCAGGGCGCAGATCCAGCCATCGGTGCAGGACTCATCGAGATCGATGCGTCAGCAGCAGCCATAAAAAAAGGAGCAGTGATCGCACTGCTCCTTGGGGCTGAAAGGCAAACAGCCTGAGATCAGTCCACCAGACCCGCGTACACATGCTGCACGTCGTCGTCGTTTTCCAGACCGGCCAGGAAGTCCTGCACTTCTTCCTGCTGCTCGGCAGACAGGCTGCTCATGCTGACGGGGTTCTTGGCCTTGTAGCCCAGCTTTGCCGACAACACCTTGATGCCCTGGGCAGGCAGGGCCTTGCTCACGGTATCCAGATCGGTAGGCTCGGTGATGAACAGGGTCACACCCTCTTCGTCGCCGGGCTCGAAGTCCTGCGCACCGGCTTCGATCGCGGCCAGCTCCACATCGGCGCCGCCCTCGGGTTCACCCTCGATCATGCCCACATGGTCGAAGTCCCAGGCCACGGCCGTCAGCTGGCCCTTGCGGAAGCACACGCGCATATTGGGGGCCGTGCGGTTGGGGTTGTCGGTCAGGCATTCGACCATCACCGGCACGCGGTGCGGCGCATAGCCTTCGAACAGCACGCTGGAATAGTTCACGGCATCGGCACCCGCGCCCGAGCCCTTCTTGATTGCACGATCCAGCGTGTCCTTGGGCATGGAGGCCTTGCGGGCAGCTTCGACGGCCATGCGCAGGCGCGAGTTTGCGGCGGGGTCGCCGCCGCCCAGACGGGCAGCGACCGTGATTTCCTTGACCAGCTTGCCAAACAGCTTGCCCTTGGCATCAGCGACCAGCGCCTTGCCCTTTGCTTTCCATTGCGCGCCCATGGGTGCGATTCCTTGATGAGTGGTGGATGGCCGACGCGAGCCGCGCGGCCTGCTGAAAAATTTCGAAGCGCGGTTATACACCCGCTGCACCGGCCCTGCTAGGCCCAGGGCCAGAGCTTGAGCGCCTGAAATAGCCTTCCGGCCCCTATCATCGGGCAGCACGATAGGCGACGGAACTGCGGATGGCGCCACAATCGGAGCTGATTCACGCAAAACCAGAAGATATCTCTATGCTCAATGCCTTGTGGCTAGGCTTTTTTCTCGTGGCAACCGTGGCCGCATTCGCGCAATGGCTGATAGGCGGCCAGGCCGAGGTGTTTGCCGCCATGGTCCAGGCCTTGTTTGCCATGGCCAGGCTCTCGGTCGAGGTCATGGTGCTGCTGTTCGGCACGCTCACGCTGTGGCTGGGCTTTCTGCGCATCGCCGAGAAAGCCGGCATCGTGGAATGGCTGGCACGCATGCTGGGCCCGCTGTTTGCCAAGCTCATGCCCGAGGTACCGCGCGGCCACCCGGCGCTGGGCCTGATCACGCTGAACTTCGCGGCCAACGGCCTGGGCCTGGACAACGCGGCCACGCCCATGGGGCTCAAGGCCATGCGCGCGCTACAGGAGCTCAATCCGCGGCCCGATACCGCCACCAATGCGCAAATCCTGTTCCTGGTGCTCAACGCCTCATCGCTCACGCTGCTGCCCGTCACCATCTTCATGTACCGGCTGCAGCAGGGCGCGCCCGACCCCACGCTGGTCTTTCTGCCGATTCTGCTGGCCACCTCGGCCTCCACGCTGGTCGGTCTGCTGAGCGTGGCCGTGGTGCAGCGGCTGCCGATTTTCAGTCCCGTGGTGCTGGCCTATCTGCTGCCCGTGGCGCTGGCCCTGGCCGCCTTCATGGCTTTTCTCACCACGCTGAGCGCGGCGGCGCTGGCCCACCTGTCCTCGCTGATGGGCAATCTCACGCTGTTTGCGCTGGTCGTGCTGTTCGTGGCCCTGGGCGCCTACAAAAAGGTGGCCGTGTACGACAGCTTCATCGAAGGCGCCAAGGAAGGCTTTGACGTGGCCAAGGGGCTGCTGCCCTATCTGGTGGCCATGCTCTGCGCCGTGGGCGTGTTTCGCGCCTCGGGGGCGCTCGAATACGTGCTCTCGGCCATACGCTGGACCGTCGATGCCGTGGGCATGGATGCGCGCTTCGTCGATGCCCTGCCCACGGCGCTGGTCAAGCCGTTCTCGGGCAGCGCCGCACGCGCCATGCTGATCGAGACCATGCAAAGCCATGGCGTGGACAGCTTTGCCGCGCTCACGGCCGCCACCGTCCAGGGCAGCACCGAGACCACCTTTTATGTGCTGGCCGTGTACTTCGGCGCCGTGGGCATACAGCGCGCACGCCATGCCGTGGCCTGCGCGCTGGTGGCCGAGCTGGCCGGCGTGGTGGCCGCGATCGCCGTGTGCTACCGCTTCTTTGGTTGACGCCTTACAAGGATGGCTGCATGACGAATTCAGAACCGCTGTTCGAGCGTTCCTGGCAGCGCGCCTGGCAAGGGCTGGGGGTCACACCGCCCGCGGGCCTGCTGCAGGCAATGCTGACCGCCTATGCCGAGCCCCAGCGCCGCTACCACACGCAGCAGCATCTGGCCGAATGCCTGGCCCATTTCGAGGCCGTGCAGAACCGGGCGCAGCACCCGGCCGAGGTGGAGCTTGCGCTGTGGTTCCACGACGCCGTCTACGACATCAAAGCCAAGGACAACGAACTGCGCAGCGCCCAATGGGCCGCCCAGGCCCTGGGCGAGGCCGGCCTTGCCGAAGCCATCTGCGGGCGCGTGCATGAACTCGTCATGGCCACGCGCCACGAAGTCCTGCCCAAGCATGACGATGCGAGGCTGCTGGTGGACATAGACCTCGCGATTCTGGGCGCGGACCCCGAGCGCTTTGCCGAATACGACGCCCAGGTGCGTGCCGAATATGCGTGGGTGCCGTGGCCGATCTACGGCATCAGGCGCAAGCAGGTGCTGCAGGGCTTTCTGCAGCGCCAAGCCATCTATGCGACGCCGTATTTCCACGCCCGGCTCGAACAGCAGGCTCGCGCCAATCTGCACCGCTCCATCGCGTTATAAGCATTCCAGCGCTCAGGTCGGCTCGGCTTTGATTGACGAGCACCACGCAGGGTTGTGGGTTGCCGCAGCCAATCACGACGCTACAATCCGGCCCATGTCGCGTGCGATCCAGAGACTTTCTCTGCGGAGCGCGGTGCTGCTGCTGATCATGGTGGCGCAACTGCTGATTCCGCTGCTGCACGGCCATTTCGGAACTCCGAATCAAGCTGGCCTGCATGTGCACGCGACGCCCTCGAGAATGGCTGATTCTCATTTCCATCTGTTCACCGGGCACGACTCCTCCAGCGATCTGCATGAACATCGGGCCCAGGCCGAGCCTTTCGAGGTCGATGTCCAGGATGCGCTGCAGCCGCTGGACCTGCTGCCCATGCCGCTGCTGGCCGTCATAGGTCTGGCCCTGCTGACCCTGGGCCTGCGCGCCGCACGCATGCGCTGCGTCGCCCCCCGGCCCTCACCGCGGCCCGAGCCCGCATGCCGGGTTCCGCTCTGGCGCGGTCGCGTGATACGGCCGTCGCCAGCCCAGGCCCCGCCTCTCGCTTCCTGATCTCCCAAGCCTTGCACAGGCTTGCCAGCATCCCTGCACGCGCGGGGATGGCTTTCATTGTTTTTCCGGAGTCAGGAATGTTCTTCCACCGATGGCTGCTGGCGGGCGCACTCGCGCTGCCAGCTTGCGTCCCCATTTTTGGCATGGCCGCCGAGGCCGTGACCCTCACCCCCGAGCAGGCGCGCACGCTGGGCGTGAGCTTCCAATCCATACAGAGCTCTGCCGAGCTCGAAATAACGGCCCATGCGCGCGTGGTGCTGCGTCCCGACGCCCAGGCCGTGGTCGCCGCGCCCTATGCGGGTGCCGTGCCGCGCGTGCTGGTGGCCCTGGGCCAGACGGTGCGCGCCGGCCAGGCCGTGGCCGTATTCACCAGCCCCCAGCTCTATGAAGCGCGGCGCGCACTGTCCGAGGCCGAATCGCAGTCGCGCCTGGCCCGGCAATCGCTGGCGCGCGACCGATCGCTGTACGACGACGGCATCATCGCGGCCAGCCGCTGGCAGGCCACTCAGGCCCGCGCCACGGAGGCCGCGGCCATGGCCCAGGCCAGGCGCGCCGAGCTGGCGAGCAGTGGCGTGACGCTGGCCGGCAACGAGGCCCAGCTGCTGACGCCTCGCGCCGGCATCGTGACCGAGGTCTTGGCCCAGCCGGGCGCGCGCGTCGAGGCTTCGGCGCCGTTGGTGCGCGTGGCCGACCCCAAGGCGCTGGAACTGGACCTGCTGCTGGGTCGCGAAGTGCCGCTGCCCGCCGTGGGCGACCGCGTGCAGGTGGGCTTTCGCGGTGCTGCGGGCCAGGTCGCGGGCATGGCGCCCGTGGGCGATGGCTCGGCTGGCATGCGTGTGCGCGTGGCCTTGAGCAAGAACGGCGATCTGCGCCTGGGCGAAAGCGTCACGGCCACGTTGGCCCTGAAGAATGCGGCCCAAACCGGCGAACGGCTGCGCATTCCGGCCGCAGCGCTTGCGCACTGGCAGGGCCAGACCGGTGTGTTCCTGGCCACCGACAAGGGCGTGCGCTTTGCTCCGCTGACGCTGGAAGCCAGCGACGAAGCCACGGCCGTGGTGCGCGGGGCGCTGCCGCCCAAGGCGCGCATCGCGGTCACCGGCATCGCCGCGCTCAAGGGCCTGCTGTCCGGAGGTGAGTGATGCTGGCCAGACTGATAGATTTCTCGCTGCGCCAGCGGGCTCTGGTGCTGCTCGCGGCCCTGGCCCTGGCGCTGGCCGGCGTCTGGGCCTATGTCCATCTGCCCATTGACGCTTTCCCCGACATCTCGCCCACCCAGGTCAAGGTGATCCTCAAGGTGCCGGGCATGACGCCCGAGGAGGTGGAGCAGCGCGTCTCCACGCCCGTGGAGCAGGAACTGCTGGGCCTGCCGCACAAGACCATCGTGCGCTCGGTCTCCAAGTACGGCATCAGCGACGTGACGGTGGACTTCGCCGAGGGCACGGACGTGTACTGGGCGCGCCAGCAGGTGTCCGAACGGCTGGCCGGCATACAGCGCGAGCTGCCGGCCACGGCCGAAGGCGGGCTGGCCCCCATCACCACGCCACTGGGCGAGATGTTCATGTTCACCATCGATGGCGAGGGCTATTCGCTGGCCGAGCGTCGGCGCGTGCTGGACTGGGTGATACGCCCCGCCCTGCGCACCGTGGCCGGCGTGGCCGATGTGAACGCACTGGGCGGTGCGGTGCGCGGCTACGAGGTGATTCCCGATCCGGCGCGGCTGCGCGCGCGCGGCGTGACGCTGGACCGGCTGCGCCAGGCACTGGAGGCCAACAACCGCAATGACGGTGCGGGCCGTCTGGACCGCGGCGAGGAGCACTGGGTGGTGCGCGTGGAAGGCGGGGTGCGCGGTCTCGAGGATCTGCGCGCCATCGTGGTCGAGCCGGCCCGTGGCGGACTGGCCGCAGCCACCGTGGGCGATGTGGCCACGGTGCGACTGGGCGAGGCCACGCGCAACGGCGCCGTGAGCCGCGACGGCCAGGGCGAGGCCGTCGAGGGACTGGTGCTGGGCCTGCGCGGCGTGGATGCGCGCAGCCTGGTCGAAGCCGTGCAGGCCAGGCTCGACGAGCTCGCGCCGCGCCTGCCCCGGGGCATGAGCACCCAGGTGTTCTACAACCGCGGCGAGCTGGTCTCGCGCGCGGCCGGCACCGTGGTGCGCGCGCTGGTCGAGGCCAGCCTGCTGGTGGTGGTCACGCTGTATCTGTTCCTGGGCGGCGTAAGCGCCGCTCTGGTGGTGGCGGCCACGCTGCCGCTGTCCATGCTGGCCACCTTCTTGCTCATGCACTATGTGGGCCTGACCGCGAATCTGATGAGCCTGGGTGGCCTGGCCATCGCGCTGGGCATGCTGGTCGATGCCTCGGTGGTGGTGGTGGAAAACATAGAGACCGCGCTGGCGCACAGGCCCGACGGCGCAACGCCGGCACAGCCCGCAGAGCGCCTGGCCCTGATCCGGGATGCCGTCTCCGCCGTATCCGCGCCCATGCTGGCCGGGGTGTCCATCATCGCCATCGTGTTCCTGCCGCTGCTCACGCTGCAGGGGCTCGAGGGCAAGCTGTTTTCCCCCGTGGCGCTGACCATAGTCCTGGCCCTGGGGGCTTCGGTACTGATAGCCTTCACCGTGGTTCCGGCGCTGGCCTCGCTGCTGCTGCGCGCGCATGCCAGCGACGCTCCCTGGCTGATGCGCAAGCTGGGTCATGGCTTTGCACGCCTGCAGCTCTGGAGCCTCGCGCACCGCCCCATGGTGTTCGGCATCGCGGTGGCGGCGCTGGCGGCAGCGGCCGCCCTGTATCTGTCGGTGGGCAAGACCTTTATGCCCACCATGGACGAGGGCGATCTCATCGTCCAGCTGCAGAAGGCGCCGTCCGTCTCGCTAGCCGCCTCGCTGGACATGGACCGGCGCGTGCAGCAGGCACTGCTCAGGGAGGTGCCCGAGATCCGCTCCATCGTCGCGCGCACGGGCTCGGACGATCTGGGCCTGGACCCCATGGGCCTCAACGAGACCGACACCTTTCTGGTGCTCAAGCCGCGTGCCGAATGGCGCGGCAGCAAGGAAGACATTGCCGTCGCCATACGCCGCGTGCTCGAAGGCTTTCCGGGCCTGATCTACGGCTTTACCCAGCCCATAGAGATGCGCGTGTCCGAGATGCTGACCGGCACGCGCGGCGACGTGGCCATCAAGATCTTCGGCGCCGACCTGGCCAAGATAGACGCGGCGGCCCAGGCGATTGCGGCCAGCATGCGCGCCGTGCCCGGGGCTTCCGAGGTCATCGCGCCCAGCAACAGCGGCGTGCAATACCTGCAGGTGGTGCTCAACCGCGCCGCCGTCGGCCAGTCGGGCTTCTCCGGCGACGCCCTGCAGGCCCAGCTGCGCGCCCTGGTCGAGGGCGAGCGCATAGGCATCGTGCCCGAGGGCATGGTGCGCACGCCGCTGGTGCTGCGCGGCGGCACGGCGCTGCGCCAGTCGCCAGAGGGCCTGGCCGGCCTGCTGGTAACCGCGCCCGACGGCACGAACTGGCCGCTGACCTCGCTGGCCACGCTGGCCGCCCAGGACGGCCCGGTGCGCATAGACCACGAGGACGGCGCACGCTTTGCCGTGGTCCAGGTCAACGTCGAAGGGCGCGACCTGGCCGGCTTTGTCCGCGAGGCCCAGGCCGCCGTGGCCCGGGACGCCGGCCTCAAGGACCTGCGCATCGTCTGGGGCGGCCAGTTCGAGAACCAGCAGCGCGCGGCCGCGCGCCTGGCTCTGGTGGTGCCGCTGGCGCTGGCCGCCATCTTCGTGCTCCTAGTGCTCACCTTCCGCTCGCCGCGGCAGGCGCTACTGGTCATTGCCAACATCCCGTTCGCGCTGGTGGGCGGCATGGCGGCGCTGCGCGCGGCCGGCGAATACCTGTCGGTGCCGGCCTCGGTGGGCTTTATCGCGCTGCTGGGCATCGCCGTGCTCAACGGCGTGGTGCTGGTCTCGCACTTCAACGCGCTGCTGACCGGCGGCATGGAGCTGACCCGGGCCGTACGCCAGGGCGTGCGCGACCGCTTGCGCCCCGTGCTGATGACGGCCTGCATCACCGCACTGGGCATGGTGCCCCTGCTGCTGGCCAGCGGGCCGGGCTCGGAAATCCAGCGGCCGCTGGCCGTGGTCGTGGCCGGCGGCCTGGTCAGCTCCACGGCGCTGACCCTGTTGCTGCTGCCGCTGCTGTTCGAACGCTTCGGCGTTCCCTACGCCGCCAAGGAGTCTCAAAAATGAGAGCTATCAGCACTTCACAGACAAGGGCTGAAGGCCTTTTTTATCGAGTTTTCAAGAAAATGAGCATGAAACCTCTGCTGCCTGCCTGGGGTGCGACCCTGCTGCTGGCGGGCGCGGCCCAGGCCCAGAGCTATCTGCCGCCCGAGGCTGCGGTGCGCGCGGCCGTGGAGCAGTCGCCCACGGTGCAGGCCGCCGATGCGGCCCGGCGCGGCACCCAGGCCAGAGCCGACGGCCTGCGCACCGGCCCGCATGAGACCGTGGTGCGTGCCATAGGCCAGCGCCGCTGGGTGCGCGATGGCTCGGGTCAGCGCTTTGGCGAAGGCCAGATCGCCATCGAACGCCCGCTGCGCCTATGGGGCAAGTCCGAGGCCGATGCCGAACTTGCCGACGCCACCCTGGCCACGGGGCGCGTGGCCGCGCAGGACGCAAGGCACGAAACCGCGCGCCAGTTGCTGGCGCTATGGTTTGCAACGCTACGCGCGGCTCAGGCCCGCCAGGCCGCACAGGACAATGCGAGCGCGGCCGCGGAGCTGGCCCGCATTACCGAGCGCCGCCTGCGCGCCGGCGACGCGGCCAGACTCGAAGCCGAGCTGGCCGCGGCCGAGCAGGCCCGCATGCAGGCCGCGCTGGCGGCCGCCGAGGCGACGGAAACCGCGGCCCTGGTCGAGCTGCAGGCACGCTTTCCCGGCCTATGCCCGCAGCGCTGCGCGCCCGCCGAAGCCCCGGCCGCCTTGCCCGAGCCGCCGGCCGCGTCTGTGGCCCAGATGCGCGCCCACTATATAGAGCACAGCCATGAGTACCTGCTGGCCCAGGCCGAGGAAGCGCTGGCACTGCGCCAGGCCCGCCGCATCGACCTGGAGCGCCACCCCGACCCCACGGTCGGCGTGTTTGCCACCAGCGAGCGCGGCGGCGCCGAGCGCCTTGCCGGTGTCAGCCTGAGCCTGCCGCTGGGTTCCGTCCACCGCGAAACCCAGGCCGCTGCGGCCCTGGCCGATGCCGACGCGGCCCTGTCGCGCCGCCTGGCCGCCGAGCGGCGCCTGGGCGCGGAGTTCGATGTACTCTGGAGCCAGCTGGGCGGCAAGCGTGCTGCGGCCCTGGCCCAGGCCCGGGCCGCCGCGCTGCAGCGCAGCGCCGCCGACCGCGCGCTGCGCGCCTACCGTGCCGGCGAATCGGGCTTGAGCGAGTTGCTGGCCGTGCGCCGCGTGCTGGCCGACGCGCTGCTGGCCGAGCGCCTGGCGCGCAGCGAGGCGCTGGAGAGCCACAGCCGCCTGCGACTGGATCTGCATGAGCTCTGGGACTTCGACGACTGATCTGCACCCCAGGCCACCTGGGCGTCTTGCCCCAAGAGGGCGGCGCCCAAGGACCTGATCGCGCCGGCCTTGCTCCCGGCGCGATAAATGACAGACATCAATACGCTGTTTAACTAAAGCGAAAAGAATCCATCATGACCCGTTCAGACACCTACCCCCGTCCGCTGGTGCTGCTGCACTGGCTGGTCTTTGCCGCGGCCGCACTGGCCGTGGCGGCCATAGAAATCAAGGGCTTTTTCCCCAAAGGCTCGCCCGAGCGCGCGCAGATGACCTTCTGGCACGAAAGCTTCGGCCTCGCCGTGCTGCTGCTCATGACGCTGCGCCTGGTGGTGCGCGCCAGCGTCAGAGTGCCGCCGCTGCCGCCCGGCCCGCGCTGGATGGAGCTCTCGGCCCAGGCCATGCACTGGCTGCTGTACCTGCTGATGCTGGCCATGCCGGTGCTGGGCGTGCTGGCCCTGGCCTGGTCGGGCAAGCCCGTGCCCTTCTTCGGAGCGTCATGGACGCTGCCGCTGACGGTGGATGTGCCGCTGGGCCGCAGCCTCAAGGATATCCACGAGGCGGGCGCCAACCTGGTGTTCGCCGCCGTGGGCCTGCATGCGGCGGCCGCACTATGGCATCAGTTCGTGCTCAAGGACGGGCTGCTGCGCCGCATGAGCTGAGGACCTCTGGCCGGCCCCCTGCTGGGGGCCTGCCCCGGCCTCAATCCGCTTCGGGCAGCATGGCGTCGGCATAGTCGTAGAGATCCCCCAGAATCTCCTCGCCGCGCTCGTCGGCGGTTTCGGACAGGGCGTCGATCATGGCGAACATCTGCTCGGCCGTGCGCGCCCCGCCCCGGCCTTCGATCAGGCAGGCCGCGCGGTGCTGCTCCCAGCGCCGCTGCTCGGCCTCGGTCAGCGTCTGCGGGAAGTTGCGCGCACGGTAGCGCCAGACCAGCTCCGTCAGACGCGCATCGTCAAAGCCCGTCTTGTCCAGCGCCAGCTCCTGCGGCGAAAGCTTTTTGATCTGCAGGAGACGGCGGCGGTCTTCATTGCCCACGAAACCGCCGTACAGGTCCTGGTCGGCATCCAGCGGCTCGCCGGCCTCGCGTGTGAACACGCTCTTCCACTGCGCACTCATATCGGGCAGATCGCGCGCCACGGCCGCATGCCTCAGGCACTGCTCCAAGTCCACGCCCCATTTCTCGGCCATGGCCGGGCTCAGGGTCTTGAGACTGCCCACCACCATGGGCGACTTGTTGACGTGAATGCTCTTGATAGGCAGACGGCTCACGCCCTCGGGCAGCTCGGCCTGGCGCGTGAACATTCGCAGGCGCAGGTCTTCGATGCTGATGCCGGCCAGCTCGCTCGGGTCGGCGGCCAGATCCCAGCAGATCACCTCGTTCTTGTTGCTCGGGTGCGTGGCCAGCGGCCACATCACGGCCAGGCAACCACGCGCGGGACTGATCATGCCGGTCACATGCAGGAACGGGCGCGCATGCTCCTGCGCGGCGGGCAGGCCCATCTCGCGCAGCGCCCCATCTTTTTTATGCAGGCCAAAGGCAAAGTCGAACAGCCGCGGCTGCTTGCTGCGGATCAGCCGCGCCAGTGCAATCGTGGCACGCACGTCGGAAAGCGCATCGTGGGCCTGCTCGTGCAGCAGGCCGTTGGCGCGCGCCAGATCCTCGAGCTTGAAGCTAGGCGAGCCGTCCTCCTTGCTCGGCCAGGCTATGCCCTCGGGGCGCAGCGCGTAGACCATGCGCACCACATCCAGCAGATCCCAGCGGCCGCAGCCGTTCTGCCATTCGCGCGCATAGGGGTCGGTGAGATTGCGCCAGAACATGAAGCGCGTGATCTCGTCGTCGAAGCGTATGGTGTTGTAACCCACGCCCACGGTGCCGGCCTGGGCCAGCTCAGCCTCGATACGGGCCGAGAACTCCGCCTCGGGAATGCCCTCCTCCAGCGCCCGCTGGGGCGTGATGCCCGTGATCAGGCAGGATTGCGGATCGGGCAGATAGTCGTTGGCCGGCTGGCAGTACCACATCACGGGCTCGCCGATCTCGTTGAGCTGGTCATCCGTGCGTATGCCCGCAAACTGCGCGGGACGGTCATAGCGCGGCTGGGCGCCAAAGGTTTCGTAGTCGTGCCAGAAGAAGGTATGAGCCATGGGGCCGAAGTATGCCCGCGAACGACGGCAAGCCGGACCTTAGGGCAGAGCTTTCACCTGTATTTCTCGCCAGGATGCCGGGCAGCACTGCGCCAGCAGCTATGAGTTTGATTGAGTCAACATATCCCAGCTCAGGCCGAACCTGTGCAGGTATTTGCGCAGCCGGTCCGCATCATTGACCACGGCTTTTTGCTGGCGCGACCGGTCAAACAGCTTGCGCCCCGCGTCCGAAAGATTGCTGGCCGTGCGGCATACCGCTATCACGGACTGCAGCTGCAGCCGGTCGAACAGGTCGATCTGGGCCACGGCTTCCCGGGGCAGATATTCGCCCAGATCCACCTCGGCCCCGGGCAGGGCATGAGCCTGGGAATGCTGCCACAGCCAGCCCAGGCGGCCGATCTCGGCCTGCACCTGATCGGTGGTGATGCGACCGCTGTCGGCCAATGTGGCCAGCCGCGTGATGCTGGCCGCGAGATCGCGGAAATTGCCGCTCCAGGGCGCTTGGGCAGACTTGGCAAATTGCAGATACAGCGCTCTGGCTTCGGCATTGAAACGCACGGAACTGCCGGTCTCGGCCACGGCGCGCAGCAGCAGATGGTCGATATTGGGCTCCAGGTCCTCGGGTCTCTGCGCCAGTCCCGGCAAGGTATAGGACCAGAGATTGATGCGCGCAAACAGGTCTTCGCGAAAGCGCCCCTCGGCCACATCGATGCGCAGATCGCGATGGGTGCCGGCGATGAGCTGGAAGTCGCTGGCCACCTCCTTGTCGCTGCCCATGGGGAAAAAGCGCTTTTCCTCCACGGCCTTGAGCAGCATGGCCTGCTCGTCCAGGCCCAGCTCGCCGATTTCGTCGAGAAACAGCACGCCCTCATGTGCGGTGCGCAGCAAGCCCGCACGGTCTGCCGCCGCCCCGGTGAACGCCCCTTTCTTGTGGCCGAACAAGGTGGACGCCGCGCCGTCGCCGCGCAGCGTGGCGCAGTTGACCTCGACAAACGCGCCCTGCACCTGATGGCGGGACTTTTTCAGCTCATAGATGCGCCGGGCCAGGTGCGACTTGCCCGCACCCGTAGGACCGGTGAACAGGACGGGGGCGCGGGAGCGTATGGCGACGCGCTCGATCTCCTCAATCAATCTGTTGAACTGCGGGTTGCGCGTGGCAATGCCGTTCTTCAGGAACTCCAGCGCCTCGGTCTGGGCCTGATGAAAGCGCTGGGCCAGAGCCTCGTAGCGCGACAGGTCCAGGTCGATCAGGATCATGCTGCCCGGCGAGCCGCGTTGCTGCTTGCGCGGCGGTGAGGACTGCAGCAGCACGCCGGGTATCTGGCGCGACTCCACCATCAGGAACATGCAGATCTGCGCCACATGGGTGCCCGTGGTGATGTGCACCCAGTAGTTCTCGCGCTCGGTATCGAAGCGGTAGCTGCGCGCCCAGTCGTAGAGCACGGCATACATCTCGCCAAAGTCCCAGGGGTCCTGCACTTGCGAGCTGACCAGTCTGACTTCGGTCTCGGGCGAGACATTGGCGATATCCGCTTGCAAGGTCTGGGCCAGAGCCTCGTAGCGTGGCGAATACAGCAGCTCCAGCCGATCTACCACCTGATCCTCATGCTGCACCAGAGACACCGTGGGGCGCCATTTCTCCCAGCGACCCGCACCCTGGCCCGAATCGAGCTGGGTGCCCATGAAACCGATTACGACGTTTTTCTTATTCATATATTTTTGGATAAATTTCTATATTTTTATCTATTTTTCTAGAGTTTATCCACAACACTGATTTTTGCAAAGCATGGCAAGCAATGAATTTTCATCAATAAATTCAAATACTTAATAAACAAACACATTGCTTCTCAAAAATCTGGCACACCGCTTGCAATAACAAAGACATCTGCAAGTTGAATACAACCAGGAGAAGACAAATGGTCAACACGCAACTGTTTCAAACCCGCCAGGGCCAGCTGGCCGCAGCCGCCACGGCACTGAACCACGAAGGCAAGGCAGCCTATGCTTTCAGCCCTCGCCATCAGCTGGCCCAGATGGCGGTGACCGGTTGCCTGAGCCAGACTTTCTATGCCAGCGCCGATGAACAGCTGGAGCAACTGGCCAATCTGGTGCTGGCGGTGGACTGCCGCTTTACCGCCCAGACGGCCGTCTATGCCCGTCAGCGCGGCTATATGAAGGACATGCCGGCCGCCTTGGCCGCCGCCCTGGCCGTGTGGGATACCGCGCTGCTGGCCCAGGTGTTCGGCCGCGTCATCGACAACGGCAAGATGCTGCGCAACTTTGTGCAGATCGTGCGCAGCGGCGCCATGGGCCGCAAGTCCCTGGGCTCGGCCCCCAAGAAGCTGGTGCAGAACTGGCTGCTCGCCGCGACCGAGAAGCAGCTGCTGAGCGCAGCCGTGGGCAACCAGCCCTCGCTGGCCGATGTGGTGAAGATGGTTCACCCCAGGCCCCAGGAGGCCTGGCGCGCCGCCTGGTTTGCCTGGCTGATAGCAAAGCCCTTTGATGCAGCGGCGCTGCCGCCCATCACCCAGGCTTTCGAGCGCTTCAAGCGCGATGTGGCCCAGGGCGTGACGCCCTCCGAGCTGCCCGATGTGCCGTTTCAGATGCTAACCGCACTGGAGCTGAACGCCCAGCAATGGGCGCAGATTGCCCGCGGCGGCTCATGGCAGATGGTGCGCCAGAACCTGAACACCTTTGCACGCCATGGCGTGTTCGAGATCCAGGGGATGACGCAACTGATCGCCAGCAAGCTGCAGGACGCCGACGCCGTGGCCAAGGCCCGCGCCATGCCCTACCAGCTGCTGTCGGCCTACCAGGCTGCCGGCGAGCAGGTTCCCGCCCTGGTGCGCGATGCCTTGCAGGACGCCATGGAGCACGCGATTGCCAATGTGCCCCGCTTTGCGGGAGCCGTGGTGGTGTGCCCCGACGTCTCGGGCTCGATGAGCAGTGCAGTGACGGGCTACCGTGCCGGCGCCACCACGGCGGTGCGCTGCATCGATGTGGCGGGCCTGATGGCCGCCGCCGTGCTGCGCAAGAACAGCACGGCCCGCGTGCTGCCCTTCGAGCAGAAGGTGGTGAAGTTGCAGCTCAACGGCCGCGACTCGGTGATGACCAACGCCCACAAGCTGGCAAAGATCGGCGGCGGAGGCACCAACTGCAGCGCGCCATTGAAGCAGCTGGCCGATGAAAAGGCACGGGTGGATATGGTGATTCTGGTCTCGGACAATGAGTCCTGGGTCGATGGTGTGCGCCGCGGCACCACCGAAACCATGTTGCAGTGGGAGCGCATCAAGCAGCGCAACCCCAATGCCAGGCTGGTTTGCATAGACATCCAGCCCTATGGCACGACGCAGGCGATGGAGCGTAACGACATCCTGAATGTCGGCGGCTTCAGCGATGCGGTGTTCGATGTGGTGGCGAGTTTTGCCGAAGGCAGGCTAGGCGCCGAGCACTGGGTGGGTGAGATCGAGAAGATCGCTCTCGAGCCTCAGTGATTTGAAGTGATCATCTGTCGTTGGCGAATGCTGGTGGGACTACATATCCAAACTGTCCCGTCTCACCAATTCCTGGTCGCCGGCGGCGAATGTCCGATTGAGATTGAAACGGTTTTGAATGACTGGCTGCGAATGCCGGTGGAACTACAGACTCTTAATCTCGTGGCCGCGGGTTCGAATCCCGCCAGCAGTTGCCAAGCTGTTGTAGCTCAGTCCGGTAGAGCACGATGTTTCACCAACCCTTGTCGCTGCAAGGCCGCCATCAATGCCATGAACAACGAGGAGATCAATATGTCCGAACAGAATTACCAACTGCTGGAGGTCGCCGGCGGCGTGCCCGTCAAGATGTGGACCAAGGGCGTGCCCGTGGAAACGGAGGCCCAGCAACAACTGGCCAACGCCGCGCGCCTGCCCATTGTGTTCAAGCACATCGCCGCCATGCCCGACGTGCACCTGGGCATAGGCGCAACCATTGGCTCGGTGATCCCGACCGTCAAGGCCATCATCCCCGCCGCCGTCGGGGTGGACATAGGCTGCGGCATGATGGCCGCCAAGACCACGCTGCGTGCCGAGGACCTGCCCGACAGCCTGGCCACGCTGCGCTCGGCCATCGAGAAAGCCGTGCCCCACGGCTCGGCACCCAAAAGCCGTGGCCGTGATCCCGACGCCTGGGAGAACCCTCCCGAGCTGGTGGACCAGAAATGGGCCACGCTGGTGGACGAATTCGACTCGCTGTGCGAGCTGCACCCTAGGCTCGAAAAGACCAATAACCGCAAGCACCTGGGAACCCTGGGGAGCGGCAATCACTTCGTGGAAGTGTGCCTGGACGAGGTCGGCTTTGTCTGGTTCATGCTGCACTCGGGCTCGCGCGGCGTGGGCAATGCCATAGGCAACCATTTCATCGAGCTGGCCCGGAAGGATGCCGAGCTGCACCAGCGCAATCTGCCCGACCGGGACCTGGCCTACTTCGAAGAAGGAGCCCGCTACTTTGGCGACTATGTGCGCGCCGTGTCCTGGGCGCAGAAGTTCGCCATGAGCAACCGCGAAGTGATGATGGCCAACCTGATCGCCACCGTGCGCAAGCTGATTGCCAAGCCTTTCGACGCCCATGTGGAGGCCGTGAACTGCCACCACAACTATGTGCAGAAGGAGCATCACTTTGGCCAGGATGTGTTCGTCACACGCAAGGGCGCCGTGAGCGCCAGACGCGGCGAGATGGGCATCATCCCCGGCAGCATGGGCGCGCGCAGCTATATCGTGCGCGGCCTGGGAAACCCCGAGAGCTTTGAAAGCTGCAGCCATGGCGCTGGCCGCGTGATGAGCCGCACCAAGGCCAAGAAGCTGTACTCGGTGGCCGACCAGATCAAGGCTACCGAAGGCGTGGAATGCCGCAAGGACGAGGGCGTGATCGACGAGATTCCCATGGCCTACAAGGACATCGATGCCGTCATGGCCGCCCAGAAGGACCTGGTGGAAGTGGTCCATACCCTCAAGCAGGTGATCTGCGTCAAGGGTTGAACGCAGCGGGAGCAAGAGCTTCCCGCTGCCTTGCAAAGAAAGAGAACCATCATGCAAACCGCTGAACAAGAACTCAAACCCCAAGAGAGCGTGCTGAGCGCGCACCCGGTATCCGACGCCATGCGTAGCGCCGTGCAGGCCCAGCTCGAGGCACTCGAACAGCAGCACGATGTAAGAGTGCTGTTTGCCTGCGAATCGGGCAGCCGCGGCTGGGGCTTTGCCTCGCCCGACAGCGACTACGACGTACGCTTTGTCTATGTGCACCGCCTGCCCTGGTATCTGCGCACCCAGGCCGGCCGCGACGTGATCGAGCTGCCGGTGAGTGCAGAGCTGGATGTGGGCGGCTGGGAACTGCGCAAGGCGCTGCAGCTGATGCAGGCTTCCAACCCGGTGCTGCTGGAGTGGCTGCGCTCACCCGTGGTCTATTGCAGCGCAGCGGCCTGGGTGCCGCGCCTGCGCGAGCTGGCGCTGCAAAGCTTCTCGCCGGTGCGCGGCTATCACCACTACCTGTCCATGGCGCGCAAGACCATGAAGAACCATCTGCGCGCAGACAGCGAAGTCGTGAAGTACAAAAAATACTTTTACGCACTCCGGCCCTTGCTGGCCGCACGCTGGATACGCGAGTTCGACGGCGTGCCGCCCATGCGCTTTGCCGAGCTGGCGACGACGCTGCTGCATGATGCCGACCTGCTGGCCGAGCTCAACGCCCTGCTGGCGGTCAAGATGCGCGCCGGCGAAGCAGCCACCAGCGCACCCTGGCCCCGCATACAGGCATTTCTGCAGGCCGAGCTGGCCGTGGCCGAGCAATATGCACCATCGGCCAGGCCGCTGAGCGCCGAGCTTGTGCAGGCTGCCGATGCTTTTTTGCTCGATGCCGTCACGCACTTCAACACCGAATAATCAAGAACAAGAGGAACAGAACCATGATAGAGATCGATGGCTCCCGGGGCGAAGGCGGCGGTCAGATACTGCGCAGCGCACTGGCCCTGTCCATGTGCACGGGCCAGGCCTTCACTTTGACCCGGATCCGCGCGGGCCGCGCCAAGCCCGGCCTGATGCGCCAGCACCTGAGCTGCGTGAACGCGGCCGCCGAAATCAGTAGCGCCCAGGTGGAAGGCGCGGAGCTGAACTCGCAAGCACTGCAGTTCACGCCTGGCGCCGTACGAGCCGGCAGCTATGCCTTCAATGTGGGCTCTGCCGGCAGTTGCACCCTGGTGCTGCAGACCGTGTGGCCGGCGCTGATGCTGGCCGCCGGCGAAAGCCGCGTGCAGCTCAAGGGCGGCACGCACAACCCCATGGCGCCGCCCTTCCATTTTCTGGAGCGCAGCTATGCGCCGCTGCTGCGCCGCCTGGGCGCGCCCGTGCAGCTGACACTGCAGCGCCACGGCTTCTATCCGGCCGGCGGCGGCGAATTCGAGGCCGTGATCGGCGGCGCCCGAGAAGCGCTGACTCCTTTTGACCTTAACGAGCGCGGCGGCACGCTTGAGGAATATGCGGACTGCCTGGCCCCGGCCCTGCCTTCGTCGATTGCACGGCGCGAGCTGAACAAGCTGGCCTCTCTCATGGGCTGGCCGCCCGAGCAGCTGCGCAATGCCGGCGTGCGCCAGAACGAAGGCCCGGGCAACGCGCTGCTGGCCACGCTGGCGCACCAGCATGTGACCGAAGTCTTCACCGAGTTCGGCGAAAAAGGCGTGACGGCCGAAGCCGTGGCCACCCGGCTGGCGCAAGAGCTGCGCCGCTACAAGAGCAACGACGGTGCACTGGGCCCGCACCTGGCCGACCAATGGGTGCTGCCGCTGGCGCTGGCCGTGCATCTGCGCCGGCAACCTGCCAGCTATAGCTGCACGGAGCTAACGCCCCATGCGCTGAGCAACTTCGAGGTCGTGCAGCGCTTTCTGCCGGTCGGCATCCGCACCCGGCCTCTGGGCAAGGGCCAGCAGGTACAGCTCACACCTGCCTAGCCAGCTCCGTCAGGGCCTGACCCACATCCCTGGCCTGCTTGAAGTCCAGCAGTGCGTCGGCCCGCGTCCGGCCCCGGTTGATGGCCACCAGGCTTTTGCCCTGCCTGGCCGCGGCCTCGGCGAAGCGAAAGCCCGAATACACCATCAGCGAAGAGCCCGCGATCAGCACGCCGTCGCAGCGCGCCACGGCATCCAGGCCGGCCTGCACGCGCTCGCGCGGCACGGATTCGCCGAAGAACACCACATCGGGCTTGAGCAGGCCCGTGCCGCAATGCGGGCAGGCCGGCACCTCGAAGCCGCTGAAATCCCGGTGCTCCAGATCGGCATCCCCGTCGGGCGCGGCCGCCGCATACAGTCCGGCCCATTCGGGGTTGCGGGCCAGCAGCATCTGCTGCAGCTCGGCACGCGCGTGGCGCCGACCGCAGTCCATGCAGCGCACGGTATCGATGCGGCCATGCAGGTCCAGCACCTCGCGACTGCCGGCCACGCTGTGCAGGCCGTCCACGTTCTGCGTGAGCAGCAGCTCGATGCGGCCCTGCTGCTCCAGCTGCGCGAGCGCCCCGTGCGCGGCCCCCGGCCTGGCCTGGCCCATGACGCGCCAGCCGAGCATGGAACGCGCCCAGTAGCGCCGGCGCACCAGCTCATCGCCCAAGAAAGCCTGGTAGGTCACGGGCTGCGGCCTTTTCCATTGCCCGTCGGCGTCGCGGTAATCGGGTATGCCCACCTCCGTGCTGCAGCCGGCGCCGGTGATGACCAGCCAGCGCGCATGGTTCCGCCCCCAGTCGAGCAGTTGCTGAAGATCGAGTTCGCTCATTTCGGCCTCCATGCCTACAGCAAGGGGGAGCTCAGCCGGGCGACCGAGCCGAACAGCCGCCGGCCCCAGCCTTTCTCGCTCTTGTAGCGCACCCGCTGCGACTGCAGCAGATCCCGCTGGAATTGCCGCGCCAGATCGGCGTTCAGCGCCTCGCCATAGCCTATCAGACAGACTTCGTAGTTCAGGAAAAAGCTGCGGTAGTCGAAATTGGCCGTGCCTATGATCGCCATATTGTCATCCACCACCAGGGTCTTGGAGTGCAGCATGCGCGCCTTGTATTCATAGACCCGCACGCCGCAGCGGATCAGCTCGTCGAAATAGGAGCGCGCGGCGGCCGTCACCAGCGCCGAATCCGACTTCCTGGGCACGAGAATCTGCACATCCACGCCGCGCAGCGCGGCATTGGTGAGCGCGGCCAGCGCCGCCTCCGTGGGCACGAAATACGGCGTGGTCAGCCAAATGCGCTGCTCGGCCGCATGGATGGCCGCCAGATGGGCGCGGTAGATGGCCTGCAGCCCGCTGTCGGGCCCCGAGGTGATGAGCTGCATGGGGAGCTTGCCGTCCTCGGCATCGGGCAGCAGCGCATCCAGATCGACGGGAATGCTCAGCGGGTCCTTGTCCAGCGCATAGGCCCAGTCCTCCATGAACACGGTCTGCAGCCAGTTGACCACGGCCCCCTCCACGCGCAAATGCACATCGTGATAGGCATTGCTCAGAATGCGCTCGTTTTCCTCGTCGGTCACGTTGACGCCGCCGACAAAGCCTACCTTGCCGTCGCAGACCAGAATCTTGCGGTGGGTGCGGAAATTGATCACGGGCCGCAGGCGCCGGCCGACCTTGGCATCGTGGAAGCGCGCCACCTCGGCACCCGCATCCAGCAAAGGCTGAAGAAATTTTGCATTCAGTTTCTTGGAGCCCAGAGCATCGACCAGCAGCCGCACCTGCACCCCGGCCCTGGCCTTCTCGATCAGCAGATCGCGCAGCGCCGTGCCCGTCTGGTCGGGCTCGTAGATGTAGTACTCCAGATGCACATGATGGCGTGCGGCGCTCACGGCCTCGGCAATCGCATCAAATGTGGCCGCGCCTCCCACCAGCAGCTGCATGGCGCTGGCCGTGCTGACGGGGAATTCGCTGGTGGCCGTCACCAACTGCGCCACCTGATGCACCCGCAGATCGACCTGCAGCATGCGTTCGCGCAGGCGCTGCATGCTGGCCCGGACCCTGGAGCGCTTGCGCGAGCGCAGCCGCTTGATGCGCTGGCGCTTCATGCGCTGCGGACCGAAGTAGTAATACACCATCAGCCCCACCACGGGCAGCGCCGCCATGGACAGCAGCCAGCTCAGCGTGGCAACGGGCTGGCTGCGCTGCATCAGAATCCAGACGCTGACCACGACGATGTAGAACGTCCAGCCCATGGACAGCCAAAGCTTGACGTGCTCCTGATTCAGCACACTTGCTATCCAGTCCAATTGCTAACTCCTGTTGTTCCTGCCATGCATCCCACCATGCTCGCACACTATGGCAGGCCGATGGCGCAGGCCACGCTATTTAGAATACTCACCCTCCAGCAAAGAGCCTTCAAGACAGCATGATTTCCGATCTGATCCTCACCCTGGCCCAGGCCCGCAAGACCGCCCGCATCACCCAGGCCGAGCTGGCCGAGCGCGCAGGCCTGTCGCGCATGGCCGTGCAGCGCACCGAAACCGGCGACGTGGACCCGCGTTTTTCGACGCTGCAGGAAATGGCCCGCGTGCTGGACATGGACCTGGTGGCCGTGCCGTCGGCGCTGCGCGCCGAGCTGCAGGCCTGGCTGCAGTCGCGCAGCAGCAGCCAGGAGGCGCCGGCCTCGGGCGCGGAGTGACGCTGCGCGGGGTTCGCCTCGGGCCGGCTCAGACCGCAACGCAGACCAGCCGCTGCTCGCCCAGGCCGTCGGCGCCCAGGCGCATCACATCTCCGGGCTTGAGAAAGACAGGCTCGGGCTTCTGGCCCAGGCCCACGCCGGCCGGCGTGCCGGTCAGGATCACATCGCCGGCCTCCAGCGTCATGAACCGGCTGATATAGCTGATGAGCTTGGGCACGCCGAAGATGAAGTTGCTGGTGTTGCCGTTCTGCATGCGCCGGCCGTTGACCTCCAGCCACAGCGCGATGCGATGCGGATCGCTCACCTCGTCGGCCGTCACCAGCCAGGGGCCCAGCGGCGCAAAGCTGTCATGGCTCTTGCCCTTGTCCCAGGTGCCGCCGCGCTCCATCTGCCAGGCGCGCTCGGACACATCGTTGGCCAGCACATAGCCGGCCACATGTTCCAGGGCCTGGGCCTCGGCCACGCGCGTGGCGCGGCTGCCGATCACGATGCCCAGCTCCACCTCCCAGTCGACCTTGGCGGCGCCCGGCGGAATCTGCACCGCGTCCGCGGGCCCGCCGATCGCCGTGACGGCCTTCATGAACAGCACGGGCTCGGCCGGTGCCGCGGCCCCCGTCTCCGCCGCATGGTCGGCATAGTTCAGGCCCACGCAGACGATCTTGCCCACCCGAGCCACGGGACAGCCCAGGCGCTCGCCGGCCGCCACCGCGGGCAGAGCCTCCAGCTGGTGGTCGCGCAGCAGCGCGAGCTTTTCGGGCGCGAGTTCGGCGCCGCACCAGTCGGCCACCAGCTGCGAGACATCCCGCAGCACGCCTTGCGCATCCAGCAGCCCGGGCTTTTCCTGGCCTGCCCGGCCGTATCGAAGCAGTTTCATCGAATCTCCTCGTTTTCCGCAGCCATCACCATAGAGCAGACCGGTATGAGCGCGGCCGATAGCTGATATGGCCGTCAAGCCATGTTTCGGGCCGCCCAATCAATTCATAATTTATAGCATCTTGCGCCGACTGCATGCGCACCACCAATGAACCCTGGCATGACCCCTGCTCCTAGCACGACGGCCGAGCGGCCGCGCCCACACAGTCTGCGCGAGCTCTTCTGGTCTCTGACCTTTCTGGCCCTGCAGGGCTTTGGCGGCGTGCTGGCCGTGGTGCAGCGCGAGCTGGTGGAAAAGCGCGGCTGGCTGAGCAACGAGGAGTTCATCGAGGATTGGGCCGTGGCCCAGATCATGCCCGGCCCGAACGTGGTCAATCTGTCCATCATGCTCGGCGAGCGCTATTTCGGCTGGCGCGGCGCCCTGGTGGGCTTGCTCGGCATGCTGGCCTTTCCCATGCTGGTGGTCATCAGCCTGACGCTGATCTACACGCAGTTCGCGGATCACGCTGCCGTCGCCGGTGCGCTGCGCGGCATGGGCGCCGTGGCGGCCGGGCTGGTCGCGGGCATGGGACTCAAGCTTGCGGCCACGCTGCGCCTGCATCCTCTGGGCAAATGGTATTGCGCCGGCCTGGCGCTGGCGGCCTTTGTGCTGGTCGCGGTGCTGCGCCTGCCGCTGTTCTGGGCGCTGCTGCTGGTGGGCGGCACGGGCTGCGCGCTGACCTACCGGAGACTCGCATGACTCCCCTGCTGATCCAGTTGCAGACCCAGGACTGGCTGCACCTGTTTGCCTATTTTCTGTCCCTGTCGCTGATGGCCGTGGGCGGCGCCATCGCCACGGCGCCCGATATGCACCGCTTTCTCGTCGACGGCAATCACTGGCTCACGGACACGCAGTTCACCAGCTCCATCGCCATCGCCCAGGCCGCCCCCGGCCCGAACGTGCTGTTCATCGCGCTGCTGGGCTGGAACGTGGGGCTGAACGCCGGCGGCGGCAGCGGCCCGCTGGCCTGGTCGCTGGGAGCGCTGGGCGTGGCCGTCTGCATGGCCGGCATTCTGCTGCCCAGCTCGCTGCTGACCTGGCAGGCCTCGCGCTGGGGCCAGCGCAACCGCGACAAGCGTGGCGTGCGCGCCTTCAAGCAAGGCATGGCACCGCTGGTGATAGGTCTGCTGCTGGCCACGGGCTGGCTGCTGGGCAGCGCCAGCGGCCAGCCGGCCCGGGACTGGCGGCTGTGGCTGCTGAGCCTGGTCTGCACGCTGCTGGTCTGGCGCACGCGCATCCACCTGCTGTGGCTGCTGGCCACGGGAGCTCTGTTGGGAGCGCTGGCCTGGGTGTAAAAAGGCGGTAGTCGCTGCGGACCCTCGGCTTGACAACCTGGCCATAAATCAGCCTCAATCCGATGTCCGGCAAGCGCTATCAGCTATCAAGTACATAGAGGACAGCCATGAGCAACACCGCCTTTCCCCTGCGCCCCCTGGGCCGCTCCAGCCTACAGGTTTCGCCGCTGTGCTTTGGCGGCAATGTGTTCGGCTGGACCGTGGACGCTGCCGCCAGCTTCGCCCTGCTGGACGCCTGGCTGGATGCGGGCATGAATTTTGTCGACACGGCCGATGTGTATTCGCGCTGGGTCGGCGGCCATGCGGGCGGCGAATCCGAGACCATCATCGGCCAGTGGCTCAAGAAGTCCGGCCGGCGCGGGCAACTGGTACTGGCCACCAAGGTGGGCAAGGACATGGGCGATGGCCGGATAGGCCTGCGCCCCGCATACATACGCCAGGCCGTGGACGCCTCGCTCAAACGCCTGCAGACCGACTACATCGACCTCTACCAAGCGCACGACGACGACCAGAGCGTGCCTCTGGCCGAGGTGCTGGGCACCTTCGACGAGCTGATCAAGGCCGGCAAGGTACGGGCCATAGGCGCCTCCAACTACGGCGCCGCGCGCCTGGCCGAGGCGCTGCAGACCAGCGAGACACTGGGCCTGGCCCGCTACGAAAGCCTGCAGCCGCTCTACAACCTCTACGACCGGGCCGTGTTCGAGACCGGGCTGCAGCCGCTGTGCGCCGCCCAGGGCCTGGGCGTCATCAACTTCTATGCACTGGCCGCGGGCTTTCTGAGCGGCAAATACCGGCGCCCCGAAGACGCGGCCAAGAGCGCACGCGGACCGAGCACCGTGGGCAAATACCTGAACCCGCGCGGCCTGGCGATTCTCGATGCGCTCGACGCCGTGGCTGCCCGCCTGCAGGCCCAGCCCAGCGAGGTGGCGCTGGCCTGGCTGCTGCGCCAGCCCGCCGTGGCCGCCCCCATCGCCAGCGCCACCAGCCTGGAGCAGCTGCAGTCGCTGCTGCGCGCGGCCCGCCTGCAGCTCGATGACGCCGCGCTGCAACAGCTGAGCAACGCCAGTGCGGAACACTGACGCCGGCACATGCCCTAGCATTCGCCAAGCCGTACAAGGAGCCCGCCATGACCGACAACGCTCCCGTGACCGAACATGCCAACGATCTGCTCATCACCCGCCTGATCCCGGCCAGCGCGCACACGCTGTTTCGCTGCTGGACCGAGCCCGAGCTGCTCAAGCAGTGGTTTGTGCCCAGGCCCTGGACCATTGCCCATGCCGAAATGGATGTGCGCCCCGGCGGGCAAAGCCTGGTCGTCATGCGCGACCCCGACGGCAATGAATACCCCAACCTAGGCACTTATCTGGAAGTCGTTACCGATCAGCGCCTGGTCTTTACCGATGCCTACGGCCCGGGCTGGACGCCCGCGGACAAGCCTTTCATGACTGCCATCATCAGCTTTGAGCCCGAGGACGGCCAGACCCGCTATACGGCCCTGGCGCGCCACTGGACCGAGGATGCGCGCCAGCAGCATATCGCCATGGGCTTCGAGCAGGGCTGGAATATCTGCGCCGACCAGCTGCAGGCCCTGGCGGCCACACTCGGCTAGCGGCAGCGCATGGCCCATGCCGGTATTGACGGGCCGCGGGCAGGCATTCATATCAACCCGGCCCACCATCAAAGCCGCCACGCCAAAGCCCGGGATATTGGTTAGCGTTGCAGCAACTCCCGAAAGGAGGCTCCCATTGATCAAGGAAGTTAGCGGCGATATTTTGCTCAGCCGGGCGGATCTGCTGGCGCATGGGATTTCCGCACAGGACCCGTTCGACAGCGGCCTGGCTTTGGCGCTGCGCGAGCGCTGGCCCTCGCTGGTGCGCGACTTCAGGCATCACACCCGCTCCAGGGCCATTGCCAGCGGAGAGGTCTGGTTCTGGACCGGCATACAGGATGGCGGCGGCACCCGCAAAATCCTGAACCTGATCACCCAGGACACCCTGGGCCAGGGCCCGTCGGCCAGGCCCGCCAAGGCCAGCATAGAGAACGTACGCCGCGCGCTGCAGAATCTGGCCAAGCTGGTCAGGCAGGAGAATATTTCCAGCGTGGCGCTGCCGCGGCTTGCCACGGGCGTCGGCAGCCTGGAATGGGCGGAGGTCAGCCCGCTGATCCGGCAATATCTGGGCGATCTCGGGATACCTGTGATCGTCTACGCCACCTACCGCCAGGGCGAGATGGCGGACGAGGGGCTTTGATCCCGGTCCCGGCTGGACGATTTTCTCGTGCCAGCGAATAGGCCGGGCGGACCGCGCGCCCCGCCCGGCACGGCACGGCCACCGCAGCGCACTCAATCCTGCAGCAGCTCGGGCAGGGCTTGAGCCGCAGGCAGCGGGATCAGCGCGTCGGCCACGGCGTCGAGTTCGCTGGCGCGCGGGTTGACGATGACCACCCTGGCGCCGTTGCGCCGTGCGATCTGCGCCAGCCCCGCGGCCGGGTAGACGGCTCCCGAGGTGCCAACCACCAGCATGAGATCGCAGCGATTGGCCGCCTGCTCGGCCCGGGCCCAGACTCCGGCCGGCAGGGTCTCGCCAAACCAGACCACGGCCGGGCGCAACAGATTGCCGCAGGCCGGGCAGGACGGCGGCTCGCCGGGCGCCGCATGCTCCAGATCGCATTGCGCGCAGCGCCGGTTGAGCCAGCGGTTCTTCATGAGTTCTCCATGCAGGCACAGCACCTCCTCGCTGCCAGCGCGCTGGTGCAGTCCGTCGACATTCTGGGTCACCAGAGTCATGCGCTGCGGATGCCTCTGTGCCCAACGCGCCAGGGCTTCATGGCCGGCGTTAGGCACGACCTGGGCCACACGCTCGCGCCGGTACTGGTACCAGCGCCAGACATGCGCGGGATCGCGGCGGTAGCCGGCTTCGCTGGCCATGTCCTCGGGCCTGAACTGCGACCAGTAGCCGGTTTCGTCATCCCTGAAAGTGGGTATGCCCGATTCGGCGCTCACTCCGGCGCCAGTGAGCACGGCGAGCTCCTTCGCGGCGGCTATCCACTGCCTGGCCTGCTCCATCCCATCCATGATTTGTTGCATTTTGTTTCTTATTGGTAAGAGCACCTAATTCACTTTGCATCTCCGGCTGCAGAATGTCAGAGCCGGGAAAAACACCTCTTCACTGAGCCGCTGCAGATGACAGTATCCGAGCCTCTTCAAACCCTGAAACTAGCCATGGAGCATGCAGCGCTTCCCTGGGGGCTGCTCGGCCTGTCCCAGCTGCAGCTGAATTTTGCCAACAAGGCGCTGCAAGCGCATTTGCAGTCCTGTCGGCTGCCCCCCTCGCTGGGCTTGAGCCTGCACGGTCCGCTGCAGCAGGCCGTCGAGAACTGCCTCGCCAGCGACATGGAAACCACGGCCCGCCTGCCCGCCTGCCCCGGCATCTGGCATTTCACCCCGGTCATGGTCGAAGGCAAGGCCGCAGCCGTGCAATGCTATGTGCTGCCGGAGGCTGCGGCGCCCAGCGAAGGCCCGGCGTCTGGCCTCGAGCACAGCGACCGCTTCGAAGTCTTTCTGGACCACCTGCCCTATCAGGTCTGGATTGCCACGCCCCATGGCGAGGTCACCTGGCTGAACAAGGCTCTGACCCAGTATGCCTACAACCACAGCCGGCGCCTGGACCTCAGGGAAGGCATCTGGATAGACATCGTCCATCCCGACGATCTGGCCAGCGTCAACGCCGGCCTGTCGCGTGCCCTGATTACCGAGAAACCCACCCGCTACCGGCTGCGCATCAAAAGCCATGGCGGACCCTATCACTGGTTTTTTGCCACGCTGGCACCGGTCAAGAACCGCGAGGGACAGACCCAGTACTGGGTGGGAGCCAATATCGGCATCGACGGCATCAAACAGGCCGAGGACCAGTTCCGCGACCAGATCGCCACGCTCAAACATCAGCTCAAGCGCGGCCACCAGGAGCTGGATCAGGCCCGTGCCGCCCTGGCTCAGCTGCAAAAGCTGGACATGGTCTCCAAGCTGTCCGCCGGCGTCGCGCACGATCTGAACAATCTGCTGTTCATCACCGGCCTGCATGCCGGCCTGCTGGAGAAAAAGCTCCACGAACCCGAGCACCGCGAGCATGTGGAAGTCATCCACGACACCATCAAGAAGGCCGGCCGCCTGGCCTCCCAGCTCACGGGCTTCAGCAGCCGCAAGCCCATGGAGCTCAGCGCTGCCGACCCGGGCCAGCTGGTGCGCGATATCGAGCAGCTGCTGCGCAACGCCGTGGGCGCCGAGGCGGAGTTTCAGCTCCACATGGCGACAGGCCTCTGGCCCATCAATGTGGATCGCATGTTTTTCGAGAACTCGCTGATC
Source organism: Comamonas guangdongensis (assembly GCF_041079535.1). Taxonomy (NCBI): domain Bacteria; kingdom Pseudomonadati; phylum Pseudomonadota; class Betaproteobacteria; order Burkholderiales; family Comamonadaceae; genus Comamonas; species Comamonas guangdongensis. The sequence goes on from NZ_JBFYGN010000013.1 coordinate 81,177, forward strand.
AATCTCTGCATCAATGCGCGCGACGCCGTCAACGGCAGAGGCCATATCCGCGTGAGCGTGGAAAACGCACTGCTCAATCACGGCGGCCACCCGGGTGAGCATGTGATGATCAGCGTCAGCGATGACGGCGTGGGCATGGACGAGAGCGTGCGCGCGCGGATTTTCGAGATGTTCTTCACCACCAAGCCCGACGGCAAGGGCGCGGGCCTGGGCCTGCCCATGGTGAAGAATTTCATGGACCATGCCAAGGGACTGATCGAAGTCGAGTCCACCAGGGGCCGGGGCAGCTGTTTCAGGCTGTACTTTCCGCGCGCCGAGCCAAGCTCGGCCGCCAAGCCCCCGGTGCAGGCCGTCGCCGAGGGCGAGCAGCAGACCATCTTGCTCATAGAGAACAATCTGGACATGCGCAACGCCATGGCCATGGTGCTCTATGAACTCGGCTACCAGGTGGCCACCGCCTACAAGCCCGAAGTGGCTCTGCGCTATATCAACAGCGGCCTCAGGGTGGATCTCATCATCGCCACGGCCAGGATGCCGGGCCAGCTCTCGGCCATGGAAATGCACCGGCAGCTCAAAGCCGAGCAGGTGGACATCCCCTTGCTGCTGACCACGGGCCGCAACTGCGAGCAGGCCGCGGACCTGGACAGCAGCGAATACACCGTGCTTTTCAAGCCCGTGTCCATGCCCGACCTGGCCCAGGCCGTGCACGACCTGCTGCACCGGGACCCTGCCGCCACCCAGTCGCTGCACCAGTAAAAAAGGCGCGCCCGCATCTGCGGCCGCGCCTTGGTGGACGGTCGCCGAAAAATCAGGCCTTGATCGCAACCCCTGCGGCCAGGCGCTGGCGCAAAGCCTCGTACAGGCAGACACCGCTGGCCACGGACACGTTCAGGCTCTCCACCGCACCCTGCATGGGGATGCTGACCAGCGCATCGCAGGTCTTGCGCGTGAGCTGGCGCATGCCATCGCCCTCGGCGCCCAGCACCAGGGCCGTGGGGCCGCTCAGGTCCACCTGATAGAGATGCTGCTCGGCATCGCCGCTGGTGCCTATGATCCAGATATTGCGCTCCTTGAGCTCCTTGAGCGTGCGCGCCAGATTGGTCACCATGAAATAAGGCACGGTCTCGGCCGCGCCGCTGGCCACCTTGGCCACGGTGGCATTGATGCCGGCCGCGTGGTCCTTGGGCGCGATCACCGCGTGCACGCCGGCACCGTCGGCCACACGCAGGCAGGCGCCCAGATTGTGCGGGTCGGTCACGCCATCGAGCACCAGCAGCAGCGGCGCTTTGACGCCTTCGGCCTCCAGGTCGTCGAGCAACTCGTCGAGCGTGCGGTTGTCCTTGACCTCTTCGACGCGCGCGGCCACGCCCTGGTGGCCATGAGAGCCCGCGAGCTTGGCGATGCGCATGGCATCCGCCTCGATCAGGCGCACCCCGGCTTCCTTGGCACGCTCCAGGAACTGGCGCATGCGCGCATCGCGGCGCGTGGCCTCGAAATAAACCTCGATGATGGACTTGGGGGCGGTTTTCAGACGCACGCCGACGGCGTGAAAGCCGAAAAGAACTTTGGGGGACGACATGGGGCCGCATTATCCCGGGCTTTTCACCGCAGCCGGGGCGCAGCGGACCAAGCCAGGGCTGGCGACTGTGTTTTTACGTTGCCGCTACACTGCGCCACCTTGGGACGGACTGCGGCTCATGCTGGCCCGCACTGCTCCTTCATGCACGGCCGGTCTTTGCACGAGAGCTGCCGCCGCCCCACCGAACCCATACCGCGAACACAGCCGCCCCGGCTCCAAGCCGATGCCCCGGGGAGCGCCAGCCCGTTCGCCTCCATCCCATCGCACAACAAACGTTTTCCTAGCATGCTCAAAGCTTTGCTTGATTGGCTCAACCGCACCAGCCTGGTGCTGCAAATCGTGATTGCCCTGGTACTGGGCGGCCTCGTCGCCTGGCTCTGGCCGGCGGCTGCCGAGCCGGCCTCGTTGCTGGGCACGCTGTTCATCTCCGCCCTCAAGGCCGTGGCACCCGTGCTGGTGTTCCTGCTGGTCATCGCCGCCATCAGCAACCACCGCCCGGGCCAGGAAACCCAGATCAAGCCCGTGATCTGGCTGTATGCCGTGGGCACGCTGGCTGCGGCCTGCGTGGGCGTGGCGGCCAGCATGCTGTTTCCCTCGGTGATCCACTTCCGTGAAGCGCCCGCGGCCCAGGGCGTGCCCGGAGAAATCGGCCAGGTGCTGATGAATGTGATCAAGAGCGCGGTGGACAATCCCGTGAATGCGCTGGTGCAGGCCAATTACATCGGCATTCTGGCCTGGGCCATCGCCCTGGGCATTGCGCTGCGCCATGCCAGCCCGGGCACCCGCACCATGCTGGACGACCTGGGCCAGGCCATCACCGGCGTAATCCAGGGCGTGATCCGTCTCGCGCCCTTCGGCATCTTCGGCCTCGTGGTGGCGACCTTCTCCGCGGCCGGCCTGGATGCGCTTCAGGACTATGCACACCTGCTGGTGGTCCTGGTGGGCTGCATGCTGTTCGTGGCGCTGGTGGTCAATCCCGCCATCGTCTGGACCCAGACCCGCCGCAACCCCTACCCGCTGGTGCTGACCTGCCTGCGCGAAAGCGCCGTCACGGCCTTCTTCACACGCAGCTCGGCCGCCAATATCCCCGTGAATCTGGCACTGGCCAAAAAGCTGGAGCTGGACGAGGACACCTACAGCATCTCCATTCCGCTGGGCGCCACCATCAATATGGCGGGCGCGGCCATCACCATCAGCGTGCTGTCGCTAGCGGCCGCCCACACGCTGGGCGTGGCGGTGGATGTGCCCACGGCCATCCTGCTGTGCGTGGTGGCTTCGGTCTGCGCCTGCGGCGCCTCGGGCGTGGCAGGAGGATCGCTGCTGCTGATCCCGCTGGCCTGCAGCCTGTTCGGCGTCTCCAACGATGTGGCCATGCAGGTGGTCGGCGTGGGCTATGTGATTGGCGTGATCCAGGACTCGACCGAAACCGCGCTCAACTCCTCCACCGATGTGTTGTTCACGGCCGCCGCCTGCCGCTCGGCCCAGCGCAAGGCCGGCAAGATCGTGCCCGCCATCTGAAGCAGTTATCTGCCGGTACCGCAACAAAGGCCTGCCCCATGCAGGCCTTTGCGTTTTTCAGGCCACGCACCCGGCCTCGATGGTGATGCTGCGATCGCACTGGGCGGCGATATTGCGGTCGTGCGTGACCAGGATCAGCGTCGTGCCGCGCTCACGGTTCAACTCGAACATCAGCTCCATGATGGTCTGCCCCGTGGCGAAGTCCAGGCTGCCCGTGGGCTCGTCCGCCAGCAGCGCCGCGGGCTCCACCACAAAGGCGCGCGCCAGGGCCACGCGCTGCTGCTCCCCGCCCGAGAGCAGCTTGGGATAATGGCCCAGGCGCTGCCCCAGGCCCACGCGCTCTAGCATCTGCGTGGCGCGCAGGCGCGCATCGCGGGCACCGGCAAGCTCCAGCGGCAACATCACGTTCTCCAGCGCCGTGAGATTGCCCAGCAGCTGGAAGCTCTGGAACACAAAGCCCATCTTCTGCGCCCGCATGGCCGCGCGCTCGTCCTCGCTGAGCGCAAACAGATCCTGGCCCTGCAGGCGGACCGTGCCACGACTGGGGGTATCGAGCCCCGCCAGAATCGACAGCAAAGTGCTTTTGCCCGAACCCGACGCGCCCACAATGGCAACCGCTTCGCCTTCGGCAAAACTCAGGTTGATATCCCGCAAAATATCCAGCACTCCCGTGGAGTCGCTGACCGATTTCGACAACTGCTCTACGGCAATCAAAGGAATGGCAAGAGTTTCTGACATGAATAAGTTGGACAGCAAAAACGTCAAAGGCCGCAGCCCGAGCTTTGCGCTGCAGCGCCGCCACTGTATCGCGCTTGCCCTGGCTCTGGGAATTGCGGGGACATGCGGCCAGGCCGCAGCCTCCGCTCAGGCCAGGCCCGCCCAGCCCCCGCAGGGTCCGGTGCTGGTGCTGGGTGACTCGCTGAGCGCCGAGTACGGCCTCACGCGCGGCAAGGGCTGGGTTCAACTGCTGCAGCAGCGCCTCGAAGCCGACAAGAGCCCGCGCAAGGTGGTCAACGCCAGCATCAGCGGCGAAACCACGGCCGGCGGCAAAGCGCGCCTGACCGCGCTGCTGGCACAGCACCAGCCCTCGGTCCTGATTCTGGAGCTGGGCGGCAACGATGCCCTGCGCGGCCTGGCGCTGCAGAGCACGCAGCACAATCTGGAAGCCATGGTCAAGGCGGCCCGGGAGGCGCAGGCCCGGGTGCTGCTGGTCGGCATGCAGGTGCCGCCCAACTACGGCGCCGCATATACCGAGCAGTTCGCCGAGATGTTCCAGAAAATCGCCGACGCGCAGAAGCTGCCGCTGGTGCCGTTTCTGCTCGCCGGCATTGGCGATGCGCCCAATGCCGAGCAATGGTTCCAGAACGACCGCATCCACCCCAATGCCAAGGCCCAGCCGCAGATGCTGGGCAATGTCTGGCCCAAGCTCAAGCCTCTGCTGAAGTAAGCCTCAGCCGCTGCGGCCGGGTCCTTGGGCAGGCTCGCCGCCAGGCTCTTGCGCCTCGTCGAAATAGCTGTCGTCAAAGACGATTGCTGCCATCGGCTCGGCGGCTGGGCGAGGTCCAGGCCAGCAGGGAATCCCGACCTTTCTCGCCCTCTTCGGACTCGGGGCCCAGCAGCTGGCCCAGCCAGCTCCATGGCGTCATGGCGGCCTCGCTCTGCTTCTCAATCACCGCTCTCCCGGGCCTCGCCGTCCACGCTGGCACGGTAGGCGTGCCAGCTGGCGCAGCCCAGCAGCGGCCCCACCAGAATCAGGCCCGCGCCATAGAGCAGCAGCGACGCCGTCACCAGCACGGTGATGATGCAGCCCCACAACCCCATCACCCCCAGGTTCGCGCCCACCACGCGCATGCTGGTGATGCAGGCGGTCAGCGCATCGGTGTCGCGATCCAGAATCGTGGGCAGGGCCACCACGGTGCAGGCGAACACCAGCGCGGCAAACACGCCGCCGACGGCGACATAGGCCAGCAGGAATTCCCAGTTCTCGGGCCGCAGCACGGTCTGCAGCATGCCGGCCGTGCTCGGCATGCCTGTGTCGAACGAGACCGCAAACACCACCAGGGCGGCGCGGCCCCAGAGCATCTCCAGCACCATCAGCACCATGACCAGCATGCCCATGCTGGACAGATGCGCATCCCAGCAGGTCAGCGATGCCGCCAGGCTGGGCCTGTGCCCCTGCTCCAGACGCTTGCTCACCTCATACAGACCCATGGTCATGAACGGTCCCACCAGCAGGCAGCCGCTGGCCATGGACATCACATATTCGGGGCTGGCGCGAAACACCCAGCCCATGAGCAGCGCCATGCCCCAGAAGCACAGGCCGTAGAACAGCGCGATGCCGGGCGCCCGTCCCACGTCGCGCAGGCCTCGGGCCAGCCACAGCCAGGGCTGGGTCCAGCGCAGCTGCCGGATCTGCAGATTGCCCGACTCGGCCTTGACCTCGGAAACAGGGGATGCTTGCATGCGAGAACCTCCTTGCTGTTCCGGCGCGCTGCCGCGCCCATGGTCACAAGTTACTCCCGCCCATCGTCATCCGTACTGCGGAAAGCCCGCATACAGCACCGCGCACGCCATGCATTCGTGAGCCCTCGGCGCCGGCACGGGCTTGATGAGCAGCTTCACCTGCCATCAAGCCTTTGACTGGAAAGCGCAGTGCGCTTTCAAATAAATAGCATCAGCCGAATGCCTTGGCCATGGCCTGGGCCAGATCGGCCTGCAGATCGGCCACGTCTTCAAGGCCTATGGCAAGGCGCACCACCGTGCCCGGCCGGATCTGCGGCGTGGCGCAGCTACGCATCGAGTGCAGCTCGTAGGGCACGACCAGGCTGACGGGGCCACCCCAGCTGTAGCCTAGCTTGAACAGGCGCAGGCTGTCGCAGAAGCAATCCACCGCGGCCTGGTCGAAACCGGCGTCGATCACCACGCTGAACAGGCCTGCGGCCACGCCGCCGGGGTTCTGCTCGCTAGCGCACAGCTGCTTCCAGTGCGCATGGCCGGGGGCCTCCGCCATGGCCGGATGCAGCACCTGGGCCACAGCGGCCTGGGTCCCCAACCACTGCGCCAGCTGGCGCGCCGCACGATCCTGGGCGTGATAGCGCAGGCCGATGCTGGGCAGGCTGCGCAGCACGGCTTCGGCATCGTTGGCGCCCACGCCCAGGCCCAGGCGCATATGGGCGAGCTTGATGCGCATATGCAGCGGCTGGCTGCGCGTGACGATGCTGCCCATCAGCACATCGCCACCGCCGCTGGGGTACTTGGTCAGCGCATGCGCGCTCACGTCCACGCCCAGGCTGCCGTCGCCGAGCAGGTCGAAGGCGCTGAAGGCCAGACCCGCGCCCCAGGTGTTGTCCAGCACCGTGGTCACGCCTTTGTCGCGGCACAGGCGCACCTGGGCGATCAGGTCCGGGAACTCCATGGTGACCGAGCCCGGTGCCTCCAGCCACACCAGCTTGGTCAGCGGCGTGATCTTGGCGGCCAGATCCTCGAGGTTCATGGGATCGTAGTACTGGTGGCTGATGCCGAAGTGGGCCAGCTCGCCCTCGGCCAGCGTCTTGTTGGGGCCATAGACGTTGTCGGGGATCAGCACCTCGTCGCCGGTCCTGAGCAGCGCCAGCGACACCGTGGCGATCGCCGCCAGCCCGCTGGGCACCAGCAGGCACTGCTGCCCGCCCTCCAGGGTTGCCAGCCGCTCCTCCAGGATATAGGTGGTGGGCGTGCCGTGCAGGCCGTAGGTGTAGCTGCTCTTGTCCAGCCAGCGGCGCTGGCGCATGGCCTGGACGTTCTCGAAGAACACGGTCGAGGCCTTGTGCACCGCGGGCTGCGGGCCCGCGAAGTCCGCGGGTGCCTGGTAGGCGTGATGGATCAGGTGGGTGGAGATCTTGGGGTCGGCTTGGGTCATGGCTGAATCTTAGCTTTCATGCGGGCGCAAAAAAGCCAGAGGGCTTGCGCGCTCCGGCTGGCGAGCGGGGTCCAGGCAGGCTAACCGGCCTTGACGCTCAGATGGTTGCTGACCGAAACCACGCCCTTGACGGCCTTGGCGATCTCTGTGGCCTTGGTCTTGAGCGCTTCGGAGGGGACGGTGCCGGTCAGCGTCACGACCCCGGCCTTGGTCTCCACATCGATGCGCAAAGCGCTGATCTCGGAGGCCTTGAACAGATCGGTCTTGACCTGGGCCGTGATGCCCGCATCATCGAGGGCCGCACCGGCCTTGGCCGCGCCCTCTTCCATCTTGGCGCTGGCCATGTCGGCCGCGCTGACGATCTTCTCGCCGGCCCTGTCCAGAGCTGTCGCGGTGGCGTCGCCGGCCTTGACGGCGCTGTCTTCGAGTTGGCTGCCGGCCTTCTCGGCCGCATGCTGGGTGTGCGAGATCGCGGAGTCGAGCTTCTGGCCGGCCGTCTTGCCGTCGTCCGCCTTGTCGCAGGCCGCCAGGCCAAAGGCCAGCGCCGTCACGGCCAGGACATGCACGGAACGCGTGAGTACGATGGACGTCATCTTCTGGCTTCTCCTTTTGTGCTTATACAAAAACCGGAAACTAGAGTATATAAGTGCCCCTGCTGGCGGCAACAGCCCGCAGCCATCCGTAGTAAAAGCCCAAGGCTTGGCCGCTTTGCCCGCCCATATCCTGCGCGGACCGCCGGCAAGCCCGTCCAGTTCCCCGACAATCATCTCCATGCACTCCCTGGCTCGCTGGTTTCCGTTTCTCAATTGGCCCAAACCCACGTTGGCGCTGCTGCGCGGCGAGCTCTGGGCCGGGCTTACCGTGGGGCTGATGCTGCTGCCCCAGGGGGTGGCCTATGCGGCACTCGCGGGCATGCCGCTGATCACGGGGATTTACGCCTCCATCGTGCCAGCGACCGTGGCCATTCTGTTCAGCCCCTCGCCGCGCCTGGGCGTAGGCCCCACGGCCTTGAGCGCGCTGCTAATAGGCGCTTCGCTGACCGGCATGGCCGAGCCCGGCTCGGCCCAGTGGGTCGCGCTGGCGGCCTGGATGGCGATTCTCGCGGGCCTGCTGCAGTGGGTCCTGGGCCTGGTGCGCGCGGGCTGGCTGCTCAATCTGGTCACCTCGCCCGTGCTCGCCGGCTTCACACAGGCAGCCGCCCTGCTGATCCTGGCCTCGCAGCTGCCCACGCTGCTGGGCATGCGTGCCGACTGGTCCACGGTCTGGCATTCGCCCTCGCTGTATCTGTTTGACTGGAACTCGATCGCCTATGGCCTGGGCAGCATGGCCTTGCTGATGCTGGCCAAGAAGTGGCGCCCGGCCTTTCCCTCGGCCATCTTCATCATCGCGCTCACGGGCCTGGTGAGCTGGGCCACGGGCTTTGCCGACTCGGGCGGCGCCGTGGTCGGCCATCTGCCCGCGGGGCTGCCGCACTTTCAATGGCCGGGCATGCTGGGCTGGGAGGACTTCGGTGCGCTGGTCATGCCGGTGCTGGTGATTTCCCTGGTCAGCTTTCTGGAAACCGCCTCCAGCGCACAGGTCGAGCACCAGCAGGCGGGCACGCGCTGGAACGAGAACCAGGACCTGATCGCCCAGGGACTGTCCAAGCTCAGTGCCGGCCTGTTCGGCAGCTTTGCCACCAGCGCCTCCTTCTCGCGCTCGGCCGTGAACCTGCTGGCGGGCGCCAAGACCGGCTACTCGAATGTGTTCTCCATCCTGCTGGTGATCGCCGTGGTGCTGTGGTTCATTCCCTGGCTCTACCATGTGCCGCAGGCGGCGCTGGCCGCCATCGTGATCACGGCGGTGCTGAATCTGGTCAAGCCCAAACTCATACTGGGCCTGTTCAAGATCTCGCGTGTCGAAGGCTGCATCAGCGTGACCACCCTGATCCTGACCATTCTGAGCGCGCCGCGCATGTACTGGGGCGTGTTTGCGGGCCTGGCGCTGAACCAGGCCTACTTCCTCTACCAGCATCTGCACCCGCGCATCATCGAGGTCGGGCTGCACCCTGACGGCAGCCTGCGCAGCCGCCAGCTCTGGCAGCTGCCGCCGCTGGCGCCCAAGCTGATTGCGCTGCGCATGGACGCGGACATGGACTTCGCCACGGCCTCGGCCCTGGAGCGCTACGCCACCGAGGCCTTGCAGCAGCATCCCGGGGACACGGACATCGCGCTGCTCATGCAGTCCATCAACAACATCGACATCACCGGCGTGGAGACCTTTGCGCGGCTGGAGCGCATGGTCTCGCTGCGGGGCGGAACCCTGCATGTGATCGGCCTGAAACTGCCTGCCGAGCAACGCCTGCACCGCGCGGGCCTGCTGGAGCGCATGGGCTCCATCGTCAAGCTCTACCGCACCAGCGAGGAGTTCCTGGCGCAGCTGCGGCGGCAGACCGGGGACAAACCCGTGCCATAGCGGCCTAATAGACAGGCACTTACAAAGTTAGGCGGCCGACTGCTACACTTGATTCATATTCAGTAGCCAGTCGTGACCTCCTCCGCCCCTCATCAATCCGTGTTTCTGCGCGAACTGCGCCTGGCCACCGCTCACAATCTGGTGACCCGTGCAGGAGGCGGCGAGATCCGCTTGCCCACAGACACCCCCACCCAGTACCTGCAGGCCCTGATTGATGGCCTGTGTGCACTGTCGCTGCGCGACCCGCTGACCGGACTGGCCAATCGCCGGCATTTCCGCGCCGTGATCGAGCGCGAGATCGACCGCGTGGCCCGCTCCGGCGACGCGGCCTTGCTGCTGATGCTGGATATCGACCACTTCAAGCAGATCAATGACGAGCACGGCCACATCGCGGGCGATATGGTGCTGCAGTCCGTGGCCCGGACGCTGACCCAGGGCATCCGCCCCATGGACACGCTGGCCCGCTACGGCGGCGAGGAATTCGCCATCGTGCTGCCCGTCTGCCCCGAGCACTTCGGCTATCTGGTGGCCGAGCGCCTGCGCCAGGCCATCGAAAGCACGCCCATCCACATTTCCCCCGGCCAGTCGCTGAACGTGACGGTCAGCATTGGCGGGGTCTATGCGCTGCAGTGGATTCGCAGCACCGCCCAGCTGTGGACCGAGCGCGCCGACCGCCAGCTCTATCTGGCCAAATCCGCGGGCCGCAACTGCGTGCGCCTCGAGGCGCCACCCGACAGTACCGTGAGTGCCGAGGAAAAAAGCCTTCTTTTCAGCCCTTTGCAACCCGTCCCGTTTGAGGAAAATGGCTCCGAGAACAATACCGCACCTGACGTGAATATCGACGCCGCAAGCCAGGTCGTAACTCCCCTGAGATGATGGACACCTTGGCCCCTCTCCCCACCCTACCCGCTCACATTTCCATGGAAGATGCCTTGCGGGCGCCTGGCCGCAGCAAGCAGGCCCACATCATTGCCATCACCAGCGGCAAGGGCGGCGTGGGCAAGACGTTTGTCTCTGCCAATCTGGCCGCGGCCCTCACGCGCCATGGCTTCAACGTGCTGGTGCTGGACGCGGACCTGGGTCTGGCCAATCTGGACGTGGTGCTCAACCTCTATCCCAAGGTCACGCTGCATGACGTGTTCACGGGCCGCGCTTCGCTGGAAGAGGCGGTGCTGCCCACGCCCGGCGGCTACTCGGTGCTGCTGGCCGGCTCGGGCATGATCGAGTATTCGCGCCTGACGCCCGAAATCCGGGCCCAGTTCATGCGCACCATGGAAACGCTGCGCCCGCGCTACGACATCATCCTGCTCGACACCGGCGCCGGCATCTCGGACGTGGTGCTGTTTTCCGTCTCCATGGCCACCGAGGTGCTGGTGGTCGCCACGCCCGAGCCCACCTCGCTGACCGATGCCTACGCGGCCATCAAGGTGCTGGCCAAACAGCAAAAGCGCGAGCAGATCCGCCTGGTCATCAACCAGGCCCAGCGCCCCGGCGACGGCCGCGCCATCACCGGCCAGCTGCAGCAGGTGCTCAACCGCTTTGTGACCACGGAGTCGGGCCAGCCGCTGCAGCTCACGCATTGGGGCGATATCCCGCTGGACCCCGCGGTGCGCGAGGCCGTGATGCGCCGCCAGCTACTGCTGCAATCCATGCCCGGAGCGCCCGCATCGCTGGCAGTGGCACAGCTGTCCAATAAAATCAAGGCCGCGCTTGCGGCCTCGGTCTAAGCCCGTCACCCCGGCGGAGCGGCCTGAGGGCCGTGCCCCCTATACCGACGTGGCCGACATACTCAACATCTCCTGCTACAAATTCATCTCCCTGCCCGATGCCGCCCAGCTGCGCGAGACGCTGCTGGAACGCGCGACTGCGCTGGCACTCAAGGGCACGGTGCTGCTGGCCGAAGAAGGCATCAACTTCTTTCTCGCCGGCCCCGCCCAGGCCGTGCGCAGCTTCGTGGACGCCCTGCGCCAGGACCCGCGCTTTGCCGATCTGAACCCCAAGGAAAGCTGGTCGGCCGCCGTGCCGTTCCGCAAGATGCTGGTCAAGGTCAAGCGCGAGATCATCCGCATGGACCACCCCTCGATCCGTCCCGCCAGCGGGCGCGCGCCCTCGGTCAGCCCAGCCACGCTGCGCCGCTGGCTGGAGCAAGGCCATGACGATGCGGGCCGCGAAGTGGTGACGCTGGACACGCGCAACGACTACGAAGTGGACGAAGGCGCGTTCGCCGCCGCCGTGGACTGGCGCCTGACCAAGTTCACCGAGTTCCCGCCCGCGCTGCGCGCGCACAAGGCCGAGTTTGCAGGCAAGACCGTGGTCAGCTACTGCACGGGCGGCATACGCTGCGAAAAAGCCGCCATCCTCATGCAGGATGAAGGCATAGAGCATGTCTACCAGCTCGAAGGCGGCATCCTCAAGTACTTCGAGGAAACCGACGGCAAGTTCTACAACGGCGGCTGCTTTGTGTTCGACGAGCGCGACTCGCTGAGCACCGACCTCGAGCGCACGACCCTGGTCCACCCGCGTCCCGTCAAAAAACACCTGCTCTAGATCGGCCCGCCCACAAAAAGCAAAGCAGCCAGCGCTCGCCACGCAAGGATTTCAAATGGAAATTCATCTGAAATCGAAGCACAGCAGGCGCAGGCCGCTCCTGATGGAATAGTGTTTACTTGACCCAGCGCGCCGCCGTCCTGGCCACGCGCTCGCCGAACTGGCGCGCCGTTTCCAGATCGCCGGCCAGCATCTCGGCCACCGAGGCATCGGAGGGCGTCTGGGCCATGGCGCCCGAGCAGGCCCCCATCCAGTTCACGTCGTTGCGCTGCGCGGCCTTGGTATTGGACGGCAGCATGCCCAGCCCCACCCAGATGCCGCTGTGCTGCATGGCCAGGTGGTAGAGATAGTCGAGCGTGCCCTGCTTGTCGCCCTGCACGCCGGCACTGTTGGTGAAGCCCGCGAACAGCTTGTCCTTCCAGCTCTGGGAAAACCAGGCCTTGGACGAGGCATCGGCAAAGCGCTTGAACTGCCAGCTCGGTCCGCCCATATAGGTGGGAGCCCCCATCACGATGGCGTCGGCGCCGGCCAGCAGCTGCCAGCCGCCCTCGGGCAGATTGCCGTCGGCATCGATGGCCAGCAGCTGGGCGGCCGCGCCCTGCGCCACGGCCTGCGCCATGCGCTGGGTATGCCCGTATCCCGAGTGATAGACGACCACGATATTGCTCATGAATTCTTCCTTGGTATGTTGCTGAAGCGGCGCCGCGCTTCGGGCGCGCCTTCCCATGCAGGCCCCAATCGAAAGCCCGCCGGATTTGCATCCGGCGGGCCTTGTGTGGCTAGGCGCAGTAGCCTATCAAATTTATAGCAGGCTGCGCGCCTGAAATCCGCGTTATGCCTTGCGTCCGTCCACGCTCCAGGCACCGGCGCCATGTGCGGCGTAGCCCAGCAGACCGCCCACCACGGCGATGTTCTTCCAGAACAGCAGCTGCTGCACCATGGCCGCATCGGCGGGCACGCTCCAGAAGTTGTGGAAGAAGAAGCTGGCCACCAGGGTGAAGAAGCCCAGGATCAGGGCCACGCAGCGGGTCTTCCAGCCCAGCAGGATGGCCAGGCCGCCCACGATTTCGATCACCAGACCGACGGCCACCGCGATCTGCGGCAAAGGCATGTGCGCCGCTGCGGCATAGCCCACGGAGCCGGCAAAGCCGGTGAGTTTCTGTATGCCGGCAGGCAGGAACAGCAGTGCGATCAGCACGCGGCCCAGCAGATCCAGCGGATTTTTGCATTGATTCAACATTTTTCGCTCCCATAGTTGCGGCCCGATGCCGCGTTCACTCAGCAATGCAGTCCCGGCTCTCAGGGCTGCAGATCAAACACCAGCACTTCCGCACCCTGGCCATGGCCAAGGACCAGACGCGCTTCATTTTCAATAAGCGCGGCATCGCCGCCTGTCAGCTTTTGTCCATTCACCTCCAGTTCGCCGCGCACCAGGTGCACATAGGTCTTGCGGCCCGCGGGCAAGGGCAGATCGGCAGCTTCCGCCCCATCGAACAGGCCCGCATACAGGCGCGCATCGGCATTCATGGGAACCGAGCCCTCAGCCCCATCGGGCGACGCCACCAGGCGCAGGCGCCCGCGCTTTTCCGCTTCGGGAAAGGCTTTTTGCGCATAGCCGGGCTCGATGCCGGTGCGGTCCGGCAGCACCCAGATCTGCAGAAAATGCGTGGTCTGGCCCTGCGCATGGTTGTGCTCGCTGTGCACCACGCCCGAGCCTGCGCTCATGCGCTGCACCTCGCCGGGGACTATGGTCTGCTCGTTGCCCATGCTGTCCTTGTGCGAGAGGCCGCCCTCGAGCACATAGCTGATGATCTCCATGTCGCGGTGGCCGTGGGCGCCAAAGCCGGTACCCGGTGCAATGCGGTCCTCGTTGATCACGCGCAGATTGCCGAAGCCCATGTGGCGCGGGTCGTAGTAGCCGGCAAACGAGAAGCTGTGAAACGATTTGAGCCAACCGTGATCGGCATAGCCACGCTCCTGGGATTTGCGCAAAGTCATCATGTTGAGTTCCTTTCGTTCGGTGATTTGTCTCTATGCCTCTACTGTAGAAGTTCGGCACCTGGCTGTGGCTGAGCGCCGTTGATGGCATCATTCAAACTCTTTGAACACTCATTTCCGCCATGCCCAGCTCCCGCGATGTGTTGACTCCCGACAGCCTGGCCATGCTGCAAGCCATTGCCGAAACCGGCAGCTTTGCCGCCGCCGCCCGCTCCCTGGGGCTGGTGCCCAGCGCCCTGACCTATCGCGTGCGCCAGATCGAGGACGCGCTGGACGTGCTGCTGTTCGACCGCCGCTCGCGCCACGCCCAGCCCACTGCGGCCGGCCAGGCCCTGCTGCAGGAAGGGGTGCGGCTGCTGCAGGAAATCGATGCGGTCGCGCACCGCGTCAAGCGCGTGGCCACGGGCTGGGAGCCCAGGCTGACCATCGTGGTCGACGGCGCCGTGGCGCGCACTCCGGTCTTCGAGCTGGTCGAGGCCTTCTACGCGCTGAATCCGCCGACCAGCCTCAAGCTCATGGACGGCATACTCAGCGGGACCCTGGAGGCTCTGACCAGCGGCCACGCTGATCTGGCCATAGGCATCGCCGTCAACGCCAGCAATGCGGCCGAGCTGCAGACCCGCGAAATCGGCGAGATGGACTTCATCTTCGCCGTGGCCCCCCACCACCCGCTGGCCCAGGCGCAGGAGCCGCTGTCCGACGAGGAGCTGGTGCGCCACCGGCTGATCGCCGTGGCCGATTCGGGCGTGCGCAGCAATATCAGCTACGGCCTGGTCAGCGGCCAGGACGTGCTGACCGTGGACAGCATGCAGGCCAAGGTCGAGGCCCAGGTGCGCGGCATAGGCGGCGGCTTTCTGCCGCGCGGCATGGTCCAGGCCTATCTGGACGCCGGCCTGCTCGTCACCCGCGAAGTCAAGCGCGCAAACCGCAATCTGCGCCTGCACTATGCGTGGTCGGGCTCGGCCCAGCGCGTGCCCGGCCGCGCGCTGCAATGGTGGCTGGAACAGCTGGAGAGCCCCGCAACCCGCAGGGCGCTCATGGAAAACCATCAGCGCCACTGAGGGCCGCCGCACCATGCCCGTCATGCCGGCGGTGTAGAGTGGGCCGCGTGGCAAGAGCATCGGCATTCGGTGCTTGCTCTCTTTTGAAGAGCTGCTACGCTATGAGACAAACGGTGTTGAAAAGGCTTTTTCATGAATGCTTCCCGCGCTCACCCCTCTGCGTCCGCATCCGCTCACACCTCCAGCCCCCCCTCTTCCAGACCCCAGCGCATCGCCATCGTCGGTGCCGGCATTGCCGGTCTGGCCTGTGCGCGCACCCTCATGCAGGCTGGCCATGACGTCCATGTCTATGAGCGTCTGCCCCAGGCCGGCGGACGCCTGCGCTCGGTCAACGGCCCCTATGGGAGCTTCGACATAGGCGCGCAGTACTTCACCGTGCGCGACCCGCGGTTTCAGCTGGCGCTGGATACCGCGACCCACAATCTGCGCGGCTGGAGCGTCAACAGCGTCCAGACGCGCAACGCCCAGGGCCGCAAGACCGACAATCCGGCCTCGGCACGCGAAACCCACTGGGTGGGCGTGCCCGATATGCAGGCCCTGCCGCTGGCCTGGGCCGCCCCACTGTGGGAAGCCGGCCGCCTGCACCTGGGCCAGTCGGTCAGGGCCTTGCAGCACCATATCGCCAGTGGCAGCCGCCACAGCCATCACCAGTGGACGCTGATGCTGGACACCGAGGACCATGGCCCGCAAAGCGCCGCGGCCTTCGATTCCCTGGTGCTGGCCACGCCCGCGCCACAGGCCGCGCAACTGCTGCAGACCGTGCCCCAGGGCGCGGAACTCGCCAAAACGCTGTCCCATGTGGAAATCGCCCCCTGCTGGGCCATGACCCTGTCCTACCCCATGGCCGCGCAAGCTGGCCTGACCACGCTGGGCCCGCAGTGGAACGCGGCGCGCAGCACCCACGACCGCATTGCCTGGGTGGCGCGCGAATCCTCCAAGCCCGGCCGCGCCCAGACCGAGCGCTGGACCGTGCACGCCAACCCGCTATGGTCCAACGAGCACCGCAACGACGACCCCACGCGCGTGCTCACCAAGCTGCAAAAAGCCTTTGGCGAAATCACGGGCATACGCGTGGCACCGCGCCATGCGAGCGTCTACCTCTGGCCCCATGCCCAGACCCTGGCGCCGCTGGGCCGCTCCTTCGCCCATGATCCGTCCACGGGCCTGGGCCTGTGCGGCGACTGGTGCCTGGGCCGGCGCGTGGAGGATGCGTTTGTCTCGGGCCTGGAGATGGCGCTGGCTCTCGCCTAGAGCCGGCCCGGGGGCGTAAGATTGCGCCCTCATGACCGCGGCCCTCGCCTCTTCCCCAGTCTCCTATGTCGGGCGCTTCGCCCCTTCGCCAACCGGCCCGCTGCATGCGGGCTCCCTGGTCGCCGCGCTGGCAAGCTGGCTGGACGCCCGCGCACATGGCGGCCGCTGGCTGATCCGCATCGAGGACATCGACCCGCCGCGCTGCCAGCCCGGTGCGGACCAGGAGATACTGCGCCAGCTTGCGGCCTGCGGCCTGCATGCCGACGCGCCCGTGAGCTGGCAGTCGGCGCGCCATAAGCTGTATGAAAAAGCGCTGGCGCAGCTGCAGGAGCGGCAACTGGCCTATCCCTGCGGCTGCACGCGCAAGGACATAGAGGCCGCCTGGCAGGCCCTGGATCTGGTGCACGAGCGCCATGTGGAGCGCCCCTACCCCGGCACCTGCCGCCACGGCCTGCAGGGCAAGCCCGCCCGAGCCTGGCGTTTCGCGCTGGAGCAGCGGATTCAAGACCTGCAGAAAAATCACGCTCAAGCCCTTTCCGACAGAGCGTCGACTGCTACGCAATACATAGCAATCAACGGCAGCCGGCTCGAGCCCGCAGCCCCCGTGCTGCATTGGCAGGACCGCCGCCTCGGCGAGCAGCAGCAGAATCTGGCGGCCAGCGTGGGCGACTTCGTGCTGCGCCGCGCCGACGGACTCTGGGCCTATCAGCTGGCCGTGGTCGTCGACGACGCCGAGCAGGGCATCACCCATGTCGTGCGTGGCGAGGATCTGGCCGACAATACGCCGCGCCAGATTCTGCTGCAGCATGCGCTGGGCCTGGCCCAGCCGCACTATCTGCACACGCCGCTGGTACGCATGGCCAATGGAGAAAAGCTCTCCAAGCAGCATGGCGCGCCGGCCGTGGACCTGAGCCAGCCTTTGGCCGCGCTGTGCGCGGCGGCTGCGCAGCTGGGCCTGCCACAAGCGCCGGCCGGCACCGGCGGCGGCAGTGAAAGCCCCGCATCGGCCCTGACTTTGGCATTGGACTTCTGGGTTCGCTGCTGGCGCCAAACCTACAATATCGCCCCGTGACTTCTTCTATTCCAACCCCCTCCTCCGATATGGACGCCACCGCGCCAGCCCCAGACACCTCCGCAACCGGCCAGGCGCCCGAGGGCGTGGCCTATCCCAAGACCATCAAGAGCTATGTGCGCCGTGCCGGCCGCACCACCACGGGCCAGGCCAAGGCCTTCGAAGAGCTGGGTCCGCGCTTTCTGCTGCGGTATCAGAAGGCTGAGCTGGACGCCGCGGCGGCCTTCGGCCGCACTGCGCCGCTGATCCTGGAAATCGGCTTTGGCATGGGCGAAGCCACCGCCCATATCGCGCGCGTGCGCCCCGACGACAACTTCCTGTGCTGCGAAGTCCACGAGCCCGGCGTGGGCGCGCTGCTCAAGCGCATCGGCGAGCAGGAGATAGAGAACATCCGCATCCTGCAGCACGATGCCGTGGAAGTCATAGACAATATGCTGCCCGAGGCTTCGCTAGACGGCGTGCACATCTTCTTCCCCGACCCCTGGCACAAGAAGAAGCACAACAAGCGCCGCCTGATCCAGTCGCCGCTGATCGCCAAGCTGGCCGCCCGCATCAAGCCCGGCGGCTATATCCACTGCGCCACCGACTGGGAACCCTATGCCCAGCAGATGCTGGAGGTGCTGAGCGCCGAGCCGCTACTGCACAACAGCGCCGAAGGCTATGCGCCCAAGCCCGACTACCGCCCCCTGACCAAGTTCGAGAACCGCGGCCTGCGCCTGGGCCATGGCGTGTGGGATCTGGTGTTCCGCCGCAAGAACTAAGGCTGGCTTTCCTGGCTGCCCAGCGCCGAAGGCCGCTCCATGGCCGCGGCGCTTTTTTTATGTCCGCGCGCGTGGATTTCCGAAACGCGCACGCAGTCCCGGCCCGCGGCCTTGGCCTCGTACAGCGCCGCATCCGCACGCTCAAGCATGGATTCCATGCTCTCCTCGCCCTGCAGCTGGGCCACGCCGAAGCTGGCCGTCACCGTCAGATGCAGCCCGTCCACATCGATAGGCCGGCCGCGAATCACGCGCCCCAGCCGCGAAGCGAGCTGGCTGGCTTCGGCCGCCTGGGACTCGGGCAGCACGGCGAGGAACTCCTCGCCACCATAGCGCGCCAGCCAGTCCACCTGGGTGCGCAGCTCCCGCTGGCAGCGCAAGGCCACCTCGCGCAGCACCACATCGCCGGTCGCATGGCCGTGCTCGTCATTGACGCGCTTGAAATGGTCGAGGTCCATGAACACCACGCTGAGTGGGCGGCCATAGCGCCGGCAGCGCTCTACCTCGGACTGCAGCCGCTCGTCGAGCGCACGCCGGTTGTAGCAGCTGGTCAGGGCATCGGTCATGGACAGGCGCTTGACCTCGTCGACCATCTGTTCCAGCTGCGCCGTCCGCTCCGCCACCAGCTGGTCCAGATCGGCAATATGGCTTTGCAGATTGTTCTGCAGCTGCACAAAACCTCTGGCGACCAGATCGATCTCGTCGATATAGGCACGCCGCGGCCGTCCCAGCACCAGCGTCTGGGATTGGCCGCCGGGCTTGAGCCCACGCGCGAAATGCGCAATATCGCGCAAGGGATCGCGCAGCTGCCGGCGCATGACCATCGCCACCACCATGCAGACCAGGGTGGTGAAAAGCACATAGCCCAGAACCACGCCCAGAATGGAGTTGCGCATCAGTTCCAGGTAATAGCTGCGGCTTTCCCAGATTTCCAGCGTACCCAGAGGGATCTCCCCGGCCGTTTGTATCTGGCGCGGAGCCGGGATGTTGATCGCGATGGCCGGCGGGCGCGGCTGCGCCAGCTGGCCGCCCTCAAAAAGCTCCCCAGTGGTCGTGGCGCGCACACGCACGAAGCCCACCTGGGGCAGTTTCGCCAGCCAACTCACCTGGTTGCGCACCATGGCCGGGTCTATGTCCCACATGGCGCTGGACAGCAGCAGCAGGCTGGCATCCGCATGCTGCTGCATGTCGCGCCTGAAGTTCTGCTGGCCCGCCCGATATTCCCACCAGGCCAGAGCGCCCACGAACACGCACATGCTCAGCAGCGCCAGCAGCACGATGCGGGCGATCAGCTGCGTGGCGATGGAGCGGAACCGTGAGCTCGGGGGTAGTAGTTGAAGCATGGCATCCTATCAACGCAAAAGCCTGTCGGTTTCAAAGCCGTAAACCTTGAGCCTGGAGTTCAATACCTTGCTGTATTTGCGAAAGTCCAGCAGCTTGTGCGGCGCGCCTAGGCGTTGCTCGAACCTGTCGATCAAGAGCGGATCGACCAGCACGAACATCGGCCTTTGCAGCTCCAGCCCCTCCGAGCTGAAATCGCGTCCATGCGCATAGTCGTACAGCATGACCATCGCCCAGGCCCCCGCCAGATAATGCCCGCCGGCCAGGGCCGCCAGCTCGCCGGAGCGCATCGCCGCCAATGCCGCGGCCGAGGTGTTGATGGCGCTGAAGAAACCGTCGCGCCCCGGCGATCCGCCACGCGCGCGCCAGGCATCCATGGCGCCAAAAGCCATGTCGTCATTGCCCGACCAGACCAGCCGCGCCTCGGGGTAGCGCAGCATCAGCACCCGCATCTGCTCGGCGGCCCGGTCGCGGCGCCATTCCCCATAGACCTCCTGCTCCAGCAGCACGTCGCCGGCCTCGGCCACGGCTTTGCGCATGCCCTCGTTGCGCGCCAACGAGCTGGGAGTGGAGCGGTCTCCGGCGATCGCCAGCATATGCAGCTTGCCGTCCTTGCCGCCGACGATGCGCGACTCGCGCGCGGCCTCGATCAAGGCCTTGGCCGTCATATAGCCGGCCTCCTGCGCCTGCGGCTCCAGGCTGCCCAGCCAATGCCTGAATTTTTCGCGCGGCCGCCCCAGTGCGTCCCGCTGGCTGTCGGGCACGCCGCTGAAAGCCATCAGGCTGTCGATGCGCGCGGCCTCCAGCGTCCGGAGAATCTCCGGCGCCACGCTGTGATCGTTACTGAGTATCACGAAGCGGGGTCTGGAACCCGAAGGCCTTGCAGCAATCTCGCGCGCAATCGCTATGGCCTGCAGCGGATTGCGCTCTGCATAACGCACCTCCAGCGACATGCGCAGACTGCGTGCCGCCGACTCCATGGCTTCCGAGGCCGTGTGCCAATAGACTTCGCTGCTGCGCCCCGGGTTGATGAAGACCACGCTTTGCGCCGCCCCATAGGCCGGCCCGCCCAGCAAAAAAGCCAGCAGGCAGAGGCGCCAGCACTTTTGCAGCAGCGAGACAAGGGGTACCGGAGGCAGCGCCATGGGTTGGATCATTGAGTTGAAAGTGGTTGCTCCGCCTTAATCTAACTCAATGTCACCATCTGTAAATGTCAGACATCCATAACAAAAAACCCCGAAGCCCGGGGTTTTCTGTTTGCAGGGCACCCGATGGGTGCCAGATCCGGCGCTTAGAGGCGCTCGGCCGCCCAGGCCTGGACCGAGGCCAGGGCCGCAGGCAGGCCGGCCGCGTCGGTACCGCCGGCCATGGCCATATCGGGCTTGCCGCCGCCCTTGCCGCCCACCTGCTGGGCCACAAAGTTCACCAGCTCGCCGGCCTTGAGCTTGGCGGTCTCGGCCTTGGTCACGCCTGCGGCCAGTTGCACCTTGTCGCCGTCCACGGCGGCCAGCACGATCACGGCTGCGCCCAGCTTGTCCTTGAGCTTGTCCATGGTGTCGCGCAGGGTCTTGGCGTCCGCTCCTTCGAGCTTGGCGGCCAGCACCTTCACCCCCTTGATATCGGCGGCCTGGGTCACCAGCTCGTCGCCCTGGCTGGAAGCCAGCTTGCCCTTGAGCGCGGCGATTTCCTTTTCCAGCACCTTGATCTGGTCGAGCGCACCGCCGATGCGGTGGGTCAGCTCGGCAGCGGGGGCCTTGAAGGCCGCGGCAGCCTGGTCCACGGTGGACTCCAGCGACTGCAGATAGGCCAGCGCGTTCTCGCCGGTAATGGCTTCGATACGGCGCACGCCAGCGGCCACGCCGGATTCGCCCACCACCTTGAACAGGCCGATGTCGCCGGTGCGCTGCACGTGGGTGCCGCCGCAAAGCTCGCGGCTGGAGCCGATGTCGAGCACGCGCACGGTCTCGCCGTACTTCTCGCCGAACAGCATCATGGCGCCGGTCTTCTGGGCCGACTCAATGTCCATCACGCGCGCATCGGTGGCGGTGTTGGCCAGCACTTCGGCATTCACGCGGGCTTCGATCTCGCGGAGCTGCTCGGCCGTCACTGGGGCGTTGTGTGCAAAGTCGAAACGCGTGCGCTCGGCATTGACCAGCGAGCCCTTTTGCTGGACATGGGCACCCAGCACTTCGCGCAAGGCCTTGTGCATGATGTGGGTCACCGAGTGATTGCGCATGGTGGCGGCGCGCACGGCGGTATCCACCTCGGCCTGCACGGCATCACCGACCTTGAGGCTGCCGGACTCCAGCTGGCCGTGGTGACCGAATACATCGGCCTTGATCTTGAGCGTGTCCTGCACGGCAAAGCGGTTGCCGCCGGCCGTGATCAGGCCCTGGTCGCCGACCTGGCCGCCCGATTCCGCATAAAAAGGAGTGGCATCCAGCACCACCACGCCGCTTTGACCCGCTTTCAACTCGGAAACCGAGGCACCGTCAGCGTACAGCGCTACGATTTTCGCTGCTTCGGCGAGCTTCTCGTAGCCAACAAAGGTATTCGCCTCGCCCGAATACTCCAACGCGCGGTCCATTTTGAACTTGCCTGCAGCACGGGCCTGGCTCTTCTGCTGCTCCATGGCGGCATGGAAGCCGGCCTCGTCCACAGTCACGCCACGTTCGCGCGCCACGTCGTTGGACAGATCCAGCGGGAAGCCGTAGGTGTCGTGCAGCTTGAAGGCCACATCGCCGGGCAGCACCTTGACGTCGCCGGCCAGCGCGCTGTCCAGGATTTCCATGCCATGGGCGAGGGTCTCGAAGAAGCGCTCTTCCTCGGCCTTGAGCACGCTGGTGATATGCGCTTCCTGTTCGCGCAGCTTGGGGTAGGCCTCGCCCATCTGCTGCACCAGGTCGGTCACCAGCTTGTGGAAGAACGGAGTCTTCTGACCCAGCTTGTAGCCGTGACGGATGGCCCGGCGGATGATGCGGCGCTGCACATAGCCGCGGCCTTCGTTGGAAGGAATCACGCCGTCGGACACCAGGAAGGAGGTGGCGCGGATATGGTCGGCAATCACCTTCAGCGAAGGGTTGGCCAGATCCTCGATATGGGTTTCGCGCGCAGCCGCCTTGATCAGCGCCTGGAACAGGTCGATCTCGTAGTTGCTGTGCACATGCTGCAGGATGGCCGCCAGGCGCTCCAGGCCCATGCCGGTGTCCACGCAGGGCGCGGGCAGCTTGACCACGGAGCCGTCTTCCTTCATGTCAAACTGCATGAACACATGGTTCCAGATCTCGATGAAGCGGTCACCGTCTTCGTCGGGCGAGCCGGGAGGGCCACCGGCAATGTGCTCGCCGTGGTCGTAGAAGATTTCCGAGCAAGGACCGCAGGGGCCGGTATCGGCCATCATCCAGAAGTTGTCGCTCTTGTACTTGCCGCCCTTGTTGTCGCCGATGCGGATGATGCGCTCGGCCGGCAGACCGATGACGTTCTTCCAGATGTCATAGGCCTCATCATCCTCGTGATAGACCGTGGCCAGCAGCTTCTCGGCGGGCAGACCGAAGACCTTGGTCAGCAGCTCCCAGCCCCACTCGATGGACTCCTTCTTGAAGTAGTCGCCGAAGGACCAGTTGCCCAGCATTTCGAAGAAGGTATGGTGGCGAGCCGTATAGCCCACGTTCTCCAGGTCATTGTGCTTGCCGCCGGCGCGCAGGCAGGCCTGCACCGAGGTAGCGCGGTTGTAGGGGCGCTTGTCCGTGCCCAGGAACACATCCTTGAACTGCACCATGCCCGAGTTGGTGAACATCAGCGTCGGATCATTGCCGGGAACCAGCGAGCTGGACGCAACAACGGTGTGGCCCTTGGAAGCGTAGAAATCCAGGAACGTCTTGCGGATGTCCGCAACGGAAAAAGTGGGTGTGCTCATGGTGTTTTGAATGACGACGCCGGCATGACGCCTGCGATCAATATGGCCCGGCGCTGCTTTTTCAGGAGCTGCACGCGAAGGCAAATCAGCCGGACATTATAGGTTTGCGACCGCGGGCCCGCGCACCGGGGTGCTGTTACGGTCATTGCATACGGCGCAGACCTGGTGTTCAGGTCGCCATCAGCGGCATGCGCATAATAGCCAGCCAACATGAACCCGACACCCAATCCCGAGGCGACAAGGCCTCAAGCCCCCGCCAAAAGCCGACTTGTTCCGTGGCTGATCGGCCTGCCCGTGAGCATTTTTGCCATCCTCATGCTGATAGGCCGCCTGATGGACGACCCGCAGAGCGAGCAGCGCTGGGTGGACCGCGAGACCATCAAGATCTGCTGGAAGCAGACTGCCAAGCCCGAAGCCGAGCGCAAGGCCCAGGAATTCCGCTCCCAGGCCGACTGCGAACAGCTGGAATTCGCCTTCAAGCAGAAATATGACGAAAACCCCTGAAGCGCAAAGCCGCGCTCAGTCGTCTTCGCTCTCTCTTTCTTCCTGCGCCAGATGCGCCAGGGCCAGCATGCGGTCGAAGGTCGCGACCAGCGTGGCCCTGCGGCCCTGCTTGTAGTCTTCACTGGGTTCGAGCTCGTCGATGCTGGAATCCCAGACCTCCAGGTAGATACGCTTCCACTCGGCCAGAGTCTCGACGTCGGGCCACTGGGGCGGCATGCCTTTTTCGGCCATGGCGCATAGCAGCTCTATCCTGCAGGGCACGAGATCCGCATCGGGCTCGTCGGCCTCCAGGCATGCGGGCGACTCCATGGCCTCGGCAATTTCGTCCAGCAACTGGCCCGTGATGTCATCCAGCCAGTCCAGCGCCGTGTCGTTGTCGAAGTTACCGTGCGACCAAGTACCCATGGCGAGCCTCCTTGAAAATGCTGGCTGCCAACATAGCGGCCGGCCGTGTCAAAACCGTGTCAAGAAGGCTGGGGCCGGCGCCCGCTAGCGGTGGCGGCTCTTCATGGCGCGCTCGACCTCGCGCTTGCCTTCCCTGTCCTTGATCACGTCGCGCTTGTCATGTTCGGCCTTGCCCTTGGCCAGCGCAATCTCGCATTTCACAAAGCCATTCTTCCAGTGCAGGTTGATGGGCACCAGGGTGTAGCCTTTTTGCTCCACCTTGCCGATCAGGCGACGGATCTCGTCCTTCTTCATCAGCAGCTTCTTGATGCGCGCCGAATCCGGGCTCACATGGGTGGACGCGGTCTTGAGCGGATTGATCTGGCAGCCCAGCAGATACAGCTCGCCATCCTTGATGATGACGTAGCCGTCGGTCAACTGGACCTTGCCGCTGCGCAAGGCCTTGACCTCCCAGCCGTGCAGCACCATGCCGGCCTCGTGGCGCTCCTCGAAGAAATAGTTGAATGCAGCTTTTTTATTGTCGGCAATGCGCGACGATGTTTCTGGTTTCTTGGCCATGGAGTATTAGTTGCAGCGCAGACCGGAGATGAAAGCTCTCCCTACAATACTGGATTGCCGTCTCGCCTCTGAGTGGCGATTTTAGTTTCGCATGACGGACATGGGTAGATTGCCTATCGCCAATACCCTGTACTTGCGCCATGCTGATTGCTCTTTTTCATGAAAAACGTCAACAAGTCCGTCCTGATCTGGTACAGCCCCGAAGAAATGTTTGCCCTGGTGACGGACGTGGCCCACTATGCCGACTTTCTGCCCTGGTGCAATCACGCCAAGGTGCTGGAGCAGGATGACAGCGGCATGACCGCCGAGGTGGGCATGGCCTTCGGCGGCCTGCACAAATCCTTTGTGACGCGCAACACCCATATCGCCATGGACGACGGCGGCCAGCAGGTCAGCATGCGCCTGGTCAAAGGCCCGTTCTCCCGCCTCGAGGGCAACTGGCGCTTTCATCCCGTGGGGGACGGCAAGCAGCGCGCCTGCAAGGTGGAGCTGCAGCTCGACTACGGTTTTGAGAGCAGCGCGGTGGCCGCCATCATAGGCCCGGTCTTTGACCGCATCGCGGGCTCGATGGTTGACGCCTTCATCAAGCGCGCCGAGCAGGTCTATGGCTAAGCCCCTGCAAATCAGCGTCTGCGCCTCACCCAGAGCCGGCGTGGTGCACGAGGCCTGCCTGCAGCTGCCGCCGGGCAGCACCGTGCAGCAAGCACTGGCGGCAGCCGCACAGCTGCCGCAGCTGGAACTCGATCTACCCCGGATCTCCGCGTCCATGGTCGGCATCTGGGGCAAGACGGCGCGCCCCGAGCAGATGCTGGGCGACGGCGACCGCCTCGAAATCTACCGCCCACTGACCGTAGACCCCAAGATCGCCAGGCGCGAGCGCTTTGCGCGCCAGGGCGCCAGAAGCACCGGATTGTTCAAGCGCCAGCGGCCTGGAGCCAAGGCCGGATATTGAAAGCCCGCGCATAAAAAAGCACCCGCCCAGGGTGCTTTTTTCTTGGGACCGGGAGCAGGCCTATTGCGCTGGCTCGGGTGCCGGGCCGCAATCCGAGGCAATCACCGCATCGGCACGCTTGACCTCGGCATCGCGCGTGGCCTCGTCCATGAAGCCGCGCTCGCCGTTGGCGTTGACGCTGGAGAGCATGCGCCCGGAGGTCAGCGTGGCCCTGGCCTGCTTGGCACGGTTGCAGTTGTCGAGGCGCTGCTTTTCGCGCTGCATTTTGTCGGCCTGGGCCTTGGCGACCTCCTGGGCTTCCTGCTTGCGCTTTTGCTCTTCCAGACCCTTGTCCACGCCTTTGTCCGCCGCAGGCCTGGCCGGCGCCGGGGCCGGAGCGGCTTCGGCGGCAGCCGTTGCAACGCCCGCCACCTTGCCCGAGCCGCCGGGCCGGCGCAGTATGTTCTTGGCGGGAATATCGGGCGGCGGAGCGCGGTCGCTAAATACCTTGTGGCCTTGGCCATCGATCCATTGCCACTGAGCCGAGGCAGGAACCGAACAGCAGGCAAGAGCTGCGATCAGAGCGAACTTGATGGTATGCATGAGAGTCGATTGTCTGAGGCGAGCCATGGGGGTTCTGGGCCGCAAGCCCACATTGTGCGGCAAGTCACAGGTACAATCCTTCTTTTGGAGCCTTCACATGCGCCTTCTCGGAAAAGCACTGACCTTTGACGACGTCCTGCTCGTTCCCGCCTACTCCGAAGTCCTGCCCAAGGACGTTTCCCTCGCCACCCAATTCACCCGCAATATTCGCCTGAACCTGCCCCTGGTGTCTGCCGCCATGGACACGGTGACGGAAGCGCGTCTGGCCATCGCCATTGCGCAAGAAGGCGGTATCGGCGTGATCCACAAGAACATGACGGCCGAGCAACAAGCGGCCGAAGTGTCCAAGGTCAAGCGCCATGAGTCCGGCGTGGTGCACGACCCCGTGGTCATCACCCCCGAGCACACCGTGCTGCAGGTGCTACAGCTGTCCGAGGAGCGCGGCATTTCGGGCTTCCCCGTCTGCGACGGCGGCAAGGTGGTCGGCATCGTGACCAGCCGCGATGTGCGTTTCGAGACCCGCTATGACGTCAAGGTCCGCGAGATCATGACGCCGCGCGAAAAGCTCATCACCGTCAACGAAAAAGACGGCACGACTCCGGCCGAAGCCAAGGCGCTGCTGAACAAGCACAAGCTGGAGCGAATCCTGGTGGTGAACGACGCCTTTGAACTCAAGGGTCTGATCACCGTCAAGGACATCAACAAGCAGACCACCTTCCCCAATGCCGCACGTGATGCCGCTGGCCGCCTGCGCGTGGCCGCCGCCGTCGGCGTGGGTGCCGGCACCGAAGAGCGCGTGGACCTGCTGGTCAAGGCCGGCGTGGATGCGCTGGTGGTGGACACGGCCCACGGCCACAGCAAGGGCGTGATCGACCGCGTGCGCTGGGTCAAGCAGAACTACCCCCAGGTGGACGTGATCGGCGGCAACATCGCCACCGGCGCGGCTGCCCTGGCGCTGGTGGAAGCCGGCGCCGACGCTGTCAAGGTCGGCATCGGCCCCGGCTCCATCTGCACCACCCGTATCGTGGCCGGTGTGGGCGTGCCTCAGATCATGGCCATCGACAGCGTGGCCCAGGCCCTGAAGGGCACGGGCGTGCCTCTGATCGGCGACGGCGGCATCCGCTTCTCCGGCGACATCTCCAAGGCTCTGGCCGCTGGCGCTTCGACCATCATGATGGGCGGCATGTTTGCGGGCACCGAGGAAGCTCCGGGCGAAGTCATCCTGTACCAGGGCCGCTCGTACAAGAGCTACCGCGGCATGGGCTCTATCGGCGCCATGCAGCAAGGCTCGGCCGACCGCTACTTCCAGGAGTCCTCCACCGGCAACCCCAATGCCGACAAGCTGGTGCCCGAAGGCATCGAAGGCCGGGTGCCCTACAAGGGCTCCATGGTGTCCATCGTCTACCAGATGGCAGGCGGCGTGCGCGCTTCCATGGGCTACTGCGGTTGCGCCACCATCGCCGAGATGAACGACAAGGCCGAGTTCGTGGAAATCACGGCGGCCGGCATCCGTGAATCTCACGTGCATGACGTGCAGATCACCAAGGAAGCGCCTAACTACCGCGCCGATTAAGCCTTTTGATCCGGCCAGATTGCTTATTCTGGTCTGAATGCTAAAATCTGGTCTGATCTAAATATCGGACCAGATTTTTTCTTTTTTGCGCAGCACCACCATGCAATCCGTGGGCATCTACGAAGCCAAGACCCGTTTCTCCGCCCTGATCGAACTCGTCGAACAGGGCGAGGAAGTGCGCATCACGCGCCACGGCAAGGAAGTGGTGCGCATGCTGCCGGTGCGTCGCCGCCCGGTGATTAGCGATGAGCAAATTGCGCGCGAACTGGAACAGATCTCGGCTCTGCAGGCCACGGTACAGGCGCCGGCAGCTACGGATTCCGCAGCAGATCTGCGCCGAACCGGCAGGAGCCAGGCATGACGACGGGCTTTTCCGCCTTTGTGCTGGACGCCTCGGTCACCGCGGCCTGGCTGCTGCCCGACCATGCCAGCGAACACACGCAGCGCCTCTATACCCGTATCCGCCGCGACGAGATCGATCCGCAAGCTCCCAACCTCTGGCAGTGGGAATGTGGCAACCTGATCGCCTCGGGCGTGAACAGCGGCCGTATCCCGCACACCAGCGTCGAAGGCCTGTGGGGCGTGCTGGAAGCCATTCGCCATCGCGTGGAACTGCATGAGCTGGCCCCGGCGCAGCACAAGGCAGTGCTGGATGTGGCGCTGGACACGGGACTGCCTGTTTACGACGCGGCCTATCTATGGCTGGCGCAGTCCCTGCGCCTGCCGCTGGCGACTTTTGACGAAGCTCAGCGGGCTGCCGCCAGCAAGCGCGGCATTGCGCTGCTGGGCGCCGAAGATTTCTAACCCTTTTTGTCACCCTCTTGCCCTTGATCACCATGCAACACGACAAGATCCTCATTCTCGACTTTGGCTCCCAGGTCACCCAGCTGATCGCACGCCGCGTGCGCGAGGCCCATGTTTATTGCGAAGTCCACCCCTGCGACGTAAGCAGCGACTGGGTGCGCGAATTTGCGGCCGACGGCAAGCTCAAGGGCATCATTCTTTCGGGCAGCCATGCCAGCGTCTACGAAGTGGACGACCGAGCACCCGATGCCGTATTCGAGCTGGGCCTGCCCGTGCTGGGCATCTGCTACGGCATGCAGACCATGGCCACCCAGCTGGGCGGCAAGGTCGAAGGCAGCAACAGCCGTGAATTCGGCTACGCTGAAGTCCGCGCCCATGGCCATACCGAGCTGCTCAAGGGCATCGAGGACTTCGTCACGCCCGAAGGCCACGGCATGCTCAAGGTCTGGATGAGCCACGGCGACAAGGTCACCGAGCTGCCCCCGGGCTTCAAGGTCATGGCATCCACTCCGTCCTGCCCCATCGCCGGCATGGCCGACGAGGCGCGCCGCTATTACGCCGTGCAGTTCCACCCCGAAGTCACGCACACCGTGCAGGGCCAGGCGCTGCTCAACCGCTTTGTGCTGGACATCTGCGGCACCCATGCCGACTGGATCATGGGCGACTACATCGAAGAAGCCGTGGCCAAGATCCGCGAGCAGGTCGGTGACGAGGAAGTGATTCTGGGCCTGTCGGGCGGCGTGGACTCCTCCGTGGCTGCAGCCCTGATCCACCGCGCCATCGGCGACCAGCTGACCTGCGTGTTCGTGGACCACGGCCTGCTGCGCCTGAATGAAGGCGATATGGTCATGGAGATGTTCGAGGGCAAGCTGCACGCCAAGGTCATTCGCGTGGATGCATCCGAGCTGTTCCTGGGCAAACTGGCCGGCGTGTCCGAACCCGAAGCCAAGCGCAAGATCATCGGCGGTCTGTTTGTCGACGTGTTCAAGGCCGAGGCCTCCAAGCTCAAAGCCGCCAATGCCGGCAGCAAGGGAGCAACCTTCCTGGCCCAGGGCACGATCTACCCCGACGTGATCGAATCCGGTGGCGCCAAGAGCAAGAAGGCCGTGACCATCAAGAGCCACCACAACGTGGGCGGCTTGCCCGAGCAACTGGGTCTAAAGCTGCTGGAGCCGCTGCGCGACCTGTTCAAGGACGAAGTGCGCGAACTGGGCGTGGCTCTGGGCCTGCCCCGCGGCATGGTCTACCGCCACCCCTTCCCCGGCCCCGGCCTGGGCGTGCGTATCCTGGGCGAAGTGAAGAAGGAATATGCCGACCTGCTGCGCCGCGCCGACGCCATCTTCATCGAAGAGCTGAACAACTGGATCGACGAAAAGACCGGCAAGAGCTGGTACGACCTGACCAGCCAGGCCTTCACCGTCTTCCTGCCCGTCAAGAGCGTGGGCGTGATGGGCGACGGCCGCACCTACGACTATGTCGTGGCCCTGCGCGCCGTGCAGACCAGCGACTTCATGACGGCCGACTGGGCCGAGCTGCCCTACGGCCTGCTGAAGAAAGTCTCCGGCCGCATCATCAATGAAGTGCGCGGCATCAACCGCGTGACCTACGACGTGAGCACCAAGCCGCCTGCAACTATCGAGTGGGAATAAAAAGGCGTCGTGAACTGACACACAACCTTTAGACTTTTTTCTCATGCAAGCCCGTGAATTCACGGGCTTTTTTCATTTCTATCTGGCGCTTTCTGGAGCTAGCCGGTCTTACGAAGTCGGCGGGTTTCGATGGCACTTTGCGTGGGCGGGCTCCGAGTCAGTTGGACTGTCCCCTGGCAAGCAGACAACCCCGGCCTATCTATAGACCGCCCAACTTCGCCAGCCCCACACCTGGGCCGGCGGCACCCGGTAGGGGATCGCCTGCAAGAAAGCAGGCGACAGCCCGGGCTAGCTATTCCTGCTCATCCACCGATCGAGACAGCGCGGTCAGGACGCGCCAGAAACGGAGCCCCGCCACGGGAAGATTCTTGATTTCATGCTGCTGGCCATCGTCATCGTCATCGTCATGGCGATGCTCTGGCTGACCAAGCCATCCGCCAAGGCCTATGAGCCGCAGTCCATCACCAGACCCCTGCGCGATGAATTCGTCTGCCCCGGCATACAAGACGGGGGGCTGGACGACAAGACCTTGCAGTGCCCAAAGGAAACACCTTTAGGTGCTAGGCATGAAACAGCAGCGCGCCAATTGGTTGCGCAAGAAGTGGTTCTTCCTACTTAATCACGGCGCCAGCCAAGACCTCCAGAAGTGTCATCCCCGCCTGACCACTGCGGCATGCTGCCCGGACCTTGATAAGCCCCACGCCCCCATTCATAGCGCATATCGCTGGTTCCCATGATCTGGCCGGCACTCTGGTCTTGCATGCGCCCGGAATCGCGCCCCGGCATCATCGAGCAACCCGCCAGCATACTGACAACTGCAGCAATCAGAAGTAGCACTTTCATGGCAACTCCTTGAGAAAGTGGAGTGTTTTCAGATTAATCCCGCCGCATGTGCATCCCTGTAAGTACTTGTTGAACTGCCACTTTTCCTACCCAACTCGTATGCCGGCCTGCATTCAAGCGGGCTTTTTCATTGATGGCCCACATGAGTCCGACTATCGCGATCACAAAAAAGGCGCGTGTCGTCTACAACAAGGCGGAATAGCGGGAACAACGCAAAGAAATGCTGAAAAATTGGACAAACATACTCACCCCTTGGACGAAAGTTCAGTAAATTTCGCTGCAAACCGCTATCCAAGCTGGAATCAGGTCTGAACTCGGTTAAAGTTGCGGGCTTCGGAATGTAGCGCAGCCTGGTAGCGCACTTGCATGGGGTGCAAGGGGTCGCGAGTTCGAATCCCGCCATTCCGA
>NZ_JBFYGN010000014.1:0-112223 GCF_041079535.1 Comamonas guangdongensis
TCTCCCGACAGTCCTACATGTACGTTGGACTGGCGGGAAATATGGAGAGTTCAACACTGAACGCAGACAGAGCCTTTTTTTTTGCCCGCCGCATGGCGGCAGATCGCTGAGCCCATCCTCAGCCGGCCATGCGACCGAGCTGCGTGCCGATGCGGTGGCGCAGGTGCTCGCGCACCCGATTGGCGATCACATTGGCGATCTCCGGGCTCAGTCCCTCGCTGATATGCAGCACCTCGGTGTAGTGCAGATACAGCAGGCCGCGCAGCGTCCGGAATGCGGCCTCGTGCTCGGCGCCGCAGACGCCGGCATCGTTGGCCAGCACACGTTCGATGGCGCCGGGGTCGAGCAGTGCGACCTTGCAGATGGCGGCCTGGCGCACGATCTCCAGGTCGATCTCCTCGAGACGGCTTTCCCACTCATGAGGCAAGAAGCGGTTGGCTGGCATGTAGGCTGTTTCTCCTGTTCACTCCATGGGCATGCGGGCGCTGCATGTCCGACGCCGAGATACTGGCATGTGCGCGCATGCGGCTGCGGGTTTTGCTGGTGAGCTCTTGATGCTGGTCAAACTTCGGTGGTGCAAGAATCGGCGCGGAGACCGAGTCATGCGGCATTGCATCATGATGTCAGTCATGCGGCGCAGCCAGCAATGCCCGTGCAGGCTTCTTGGCTTTTGACCGGGGCCTGCTCCCGTCCTGGCGTCGCAGCGGCAAAGAAAAGGACTTACATGCTCGAGAAAATCGCCTCGCTGCTCCGCTACTTCAAATCGGCCGTGCCGTTCCGCCTGCTGCCCGCGCTGATCGCCACCCTGGTGCTGATCGGCCTGCTGCTGCTGCCCGTGCCCGAGGGCTTGGATGCCAAGGCCTGGCAGCTGGTGGCCATTTTTCTGACCACCATCGTGGCCATCATCCTCAAGGTCATGCCCATAGGCGTGATGGCCTTGATGGCCATCGTCATCGTCTCGCTGTCCCAGGTCACTTCCACCTCCTCCAAGGGGGCGATCACCGATGCGCTGAGCAGCTTCGCGAATCCGCTGATCTGGCTGATCGTGGTGGCCGTTCTCATCTCGCGCGGCCTCAAGAAGACGGGGCTGGGCAGCCGCATCGGCCTGATGTTTATCGCGTTGCTGGGCAAGCGCACCCTAGGCATAGGTTACGGTCTGGCGATCTGCGAGCTGGTGCTCGCGCCGTTCACGCCCAGCAATACGGCGCGCGGCGGCGGCATCGTGCATCCGATCATGAAGTCCATCGCCAATGCCTTCGAATCGGACCCGGCCAAGGGCACGCAGGGCAAGGTCGGCACCTATCTGGCGCTGGTCAACTACCATGCCAATCCCATCACCTCGGCCATGTTTCTGACCGCCACCGCACCCAACCCGCTGGTCGTGGATCTGGTGGCCAAGGCCACGGGCCAGTCCCTGCACCTGAGCTGGACCAGCTGGGCCCTGTACATGCTGCTGCCGGGTTTGCTGTGCCTGCTGCTGATGCCGCTGGCCGTCTATCTGCTGTCGCCACCCGAGCTCAAGGCCACGCCCAATGCCGTGGAATATGCGCGTGCCGAGATGGCCCGCATGGGGCCGTTGTCGGGCAAGGAGCGCGTGATGCTGGGTACCTTCGGCATGATGCTGCTGCTCTGGGCCAATGTGCCGCAGATGCTGTTCGGCCCGGCGTTCACGCTGGATCCGACCGTGGTGGCCTTTCTGGGGCTGTTCACCCTGATCATCACCGGCACCATCGACTGGGATGACGTGCTGTCCGAGAAAAGCGCCTGGGACACCCTGATCTGGTTCGGCGCCCTGGTCATGCTGGCCGAACAGCTCAACAAGCTGGGCGTGGTCGCCTGGTTTGCCGAGGGCATGAAGAACGCCATCGTCGCCAGCGGCCTGGGCTGGCTGTCCGTGGCGGCCATCCTGGTGGGTGTGTTTGTGTTCTCACACTATCTGTTCGCCAGCACCACGGCCCATATCAGCGCCATGATGCTGGCCTTTCTGACCGTGGGAGCGCAACTGATACCTGCCGACTATGTCGTGCCCTTCATGCTGATGATGACGGCGGGCTCGGCCATCATGATGACGCTGACGCACTACGCGACCGGCACCTCGCCCATCATCTTCGGCAGCGGCTATGTCACGCTGGGCGCCTGGTGGCGCGTGGGCGCGGCCATGTGCGTGCTCGAGTTGCTGATCTTCGCCGTGGTCGGCAGCGGCTGGTGGAAGCTGCTGGGCCTGTGGTGAGGGGATGCGCATGAAAACCGCCGTCTTCAGCGCGCGCCGCTACGACCAGTCCCTGCTCACCGAAGCCAATCGCGCGGCCGGCCATGAGCTGCTCTTCATCCAGGACCGGCTCACGGCCGAGACCGCGGCGCTGGCGCGCGGCTGCGCGGCCGTCTGCGTCTTCGTCAACGATTGCGTGGATGCCGAGGTGCTGCAGCGGCTGGCGAACCAGGGCTCACGCCTGGTGGCCACGCGCTCCACGGGCTACAACCATATCGATGCGGCGGCGGCCGGGCGACTGGGCATGGCTGTGGTGCGCGTGAGCGACTATTCGCCGCACTCGGTTGCCGAGTTTGCCGTGGGCCTGCTGCTGGCCGTCAACCGCAAGATCGCGCGCGCCAGCATGCGCACGCGCGAGGGCAATTTCGAGCTCGAAGGCCTGATGGGCTTCGATCTGCACGGCAAGACCGTGGGCGTGATAGGCACGGGCAAGATAGGCAGCCTCTTCGCGCGCATCATGCTTGGCTTCGGCTGCACGGTGCTGGGCCACGACAGGCATCCCGATCCGGCCTTCGAGCAGCTGGGCGGACGCTACGTGCCGGTGCGCGAGCTGCTGGCCGGCTCGGACGTGATCTCGCTGCACTGTCCCTTGACCGAGGAGACGCATCACATCGTCGATGCCGCCTCGCTGTCCCACATAAAGCGCGGCGCCATCCTCGTCAACACCAGCCGCGGCGGCCTGGTGGACACCGGGGCGGCGGTGCAGGCGCTCAAGAGCGGCCAGCTCGGCGGCCTGGCCATCGATGTCTACGAGCAGGAGGCCAGCCTGTTCTTCCAGGACCTGTCGTCCACCATCATCACGGACGACGTGATCCAGCGCCTGGTGTCCTTTCCCAATGTCATCGTCACCGGCCACCAGGCTTTCTTCACCGTGGAGGCCATAGGCCAGATCATGGCGACTACGGTGGACAGCATCACGGATTTCGAGCGCGGCGCGCCGCTGCTCAACCGTGTGCCCGGCAACTGAGCTGGGCGGCCCGGGACTGCAGCAAGGGCTTTTACCGCAGCCTGTGCATGGGTATTGGGCCGAATCATCGGGCGGGCACGGGCGGAATTCGGCAACGCTAGAATGGCGTCCCTTTGCCGATTTACAGCCCACAGCAGGTGGGCATTTTTGTTACCGCCGCCAGTGCTGTGCCACCTCCCATGACGACTGCTTTTTCCCCCGCCACACTGGGCATCGATTTCGGAACCTCCAACTCTGCTGCTGCCTATCGCCTGCCTGGCAAGGCCGCGCGTCTGCTGGCACTGGAAGGCACCGCCACCGGCATGCCCACGGCTCTGTTCTTCAATACCGAGGAGCACAGCACGCATTTCGGCCGCGATGCCATGCAGCAGTATCTGGCGGGTGAAGAGGGGCGTCTGATGCGTTCCCTCAAGAGCCTGCTGGGCAGCAGCCTTTTGCTGGAAAAGACTGCGGTGCATGATCAGTTGGTCAGCTACCAGGACATCATCGCGATCTTCCTCAAGCGGGTGGCCGATCAGGCCCGCCGGGCGCTGGACGGCGCCTTGCCCGAGCGCGTGGTGTTGGGGCGTCCTGTGCATTTCGTGGATGCGTATCCGGAGCGTGACCGCCAGGCGCAGGATGCGCTGGCCGCTGCGGCCAGGACCGCGGGCCTGGGTGAAGTCAGCTTCCAGCTGGAGCCGATTGCCGCGGCACTGGATTACGAACAGCGCCTGAGCGAGGAAAAGCTGGTGCTGGTCGTCGACATCGGCGGCGGCACTTCGGACTTCACGGTAGTGCGTCTGGGGCCGCAGCAGGCCGGCCATGCCGATCGCAGCCAGGATATTCTGGCCACCACGGGCGTGCATATCGGCGGCACGGACTTTGACCATCGCCTGAATGTGACGCAGGTCATGCCGTTGCTGGGCTACAAGCATATAGGCCCCAGCGGCCGCGAGGTGCCCAGCAGCGTGTTCTTCGATCTTTCCACCTGGCATCTGATCCAGTGGCTGTACACGGCCAAATCGCTGGCGTCAGCGCGCAATCTCAAGAACGACTACAGCGACCTGCAACTGCACCAGCGCCTGATGAAGGTGCTGGAATGGCGCGAAGGCCACCGTCTCGCCGATGCGGTGGAGCAGGCCAAGATCGCCGCCTCGCAAAGCCATGCGGCAGCCGGCATCGCCCTGGGCTGGCTAGAAGACGGCTTGCCCGCGGAAATTTCTCCGCAGGTCCTGGAGGAGCAGCTGCAGGCCCTGCTGCAGCAGGTGGTGGAATGCGCCCAGGATTGCGTTCACCAGGCCGGTGTGGATGCGCCGGATGCGATCTATCTGACCGGCGGCTCGTCGGCCCTGCGCACGCTGCGCGATGCCTTGCGCACGGCGTTCCCCGCCACGCCGCAGGTCGAAGGCGATCTGTTTGGCGGCGTGGCCACCGGCCTGGCTTACGCCTGACATCAAAAAGTGAGCTGATAGCGCTTTGTATATAAGCGCTATCGGTCATTTTGATGCTTATTCGTCTTCGGCGGCTCGCTTGAGTTCCAGCGCCCGGTCGTAGAGGGTATTTCGGCTGGCGCCCGTGATCTCGGCGGCCAGCTTCACGGCGGTCTTGGTCGGCAGCTCGGCCAGCAGCAGCTTGAGCACGCGCTCGGCTTTGCCCGATTCCTGCTGCACCGCCACGGGGTGCAGCACGATGGCGAACTCGCCCTTCACGCGCTGCGGCGAGGCCTGCAGCCAGGCGGCCAGCTCGCGGGCCGGCATGGTCGCGATGTCCTCGAACTGCTTGGTGATCTCGCGCGCCAGCGTCACCGGGCGCTCGCCCAGCAGGGCCAGGGCCTGGGCCAGTTCGATGATGCGGTGCGGCGCCTCCAGCAGCACCGTGCAGCGCGGCTCGCCGGCCAGCTTCTGCGCGGCGGCCAGGCGCTCGGCATTCTTGGTGGGCAGAAAACCCGCAAACAGAAAACCGCTTTCGCCCTGGGCCGGGGTGACGGCACCGGCCACACTGATGGCCGAGGTCACGCTGCTGGCGCCGGGCAGCGGAATGCTGCGCAGGCCCTGGGCCTGCAGTGCCGCGCACAGCCGGGCGCCGGGGTCGCTGACGCCGGGCGTGCCCGCGTCGCTGACATAGGCGATGCGCAGGCCCTGCTGCAGGCGTGCAATCACCTGCTGGGCGGCTTCGGCCTCGTTGTGCTGGTGCACGGCCAGTAACTGGCTGCCGGGGCGCTCCAGCCCGTAGCTGCGCAGCAGGCCCTGGGTGTGGCGCGTATCCTCGCAGGCAATGCAGTCCACGAGCTGCAGCACATGCAGGGCGCGCAGGCTGATGTCGGCCAGATTGCCGATGGGCGTGGCCACCACGTACAGGGCTCCCTGCGGATAATGCTGAGAAGCCGCCGCGTCATGCGCGGCAGTCAGTGCAGAGGCGAAAGAGGTAGTCAATGGATTTCCTTGGAAAGCGACCGCAAGGGTCTGCAGTCAGCACCACTGCGCGCGGCCAGCGGGCCGAAGACGCGGCACTGGCCTGTCTGCAGGCGCAGGGCTTGAAGCTTGTTGCGCGCAATTATCGGACCCCGGGCCGCGGCGGCGGCGAAATCGATCTGATCCTGCGCGACCGCGACGGGTCTTTGGTCTTCGTCGAGGTCAGAAGCCGCAATACCGAGCGCTTCGGCGGCGCCGCGGCCAGCATAGGCAGCATCAAGCAGCAGCGCATCGTGCTGGCCGCGCGTCACTATCTGATGCAATTTGCTGCGCCTCCGCCCTGCCGTCTCGATGTGGTGCTGGTGGATACTTCGGGGAGTCCGGCCGCCGTGGAATGGCTTAAGGCGGCCTTCGACGCCATGTAGCGCTCGCTTCGGCAAGGCCGATGCGCAAATAACGCTTAGCTACCAAAGAGATAACAGACGGCAGGTATCATCGGGCCTCCATGCTAGAGCAAAGAATTCAACAGCATTTCATCGACAGTGCCGACCTGAAGTACCAGGCCGCCCAGGCGCTGAGCCAACCCATTGCTTCCGCCGTCCAGGCCATGCTGGCCTGTGTGACCGGCGGCGGCAAGGTCCTGGCCTGCGGCGCCGGGGTGTCGGCCAGCGATGCACAATTGTTCGCCTCCCTGTGCGTGACGGGGTTCGAGCGCGACCGCCCCGAGCTGGCGGCGCTGGCTCTGACTTCCGACGGGGGGCTGCTGGGGACCGTGGGCGCCACGGGCTCGGGCGGCAACGCCACTCAGTATCTGGCGCGCCAGCTGCGCGCTCTGGGCCAGCCCGGCGACTTGCTGCTGCTCATGTCCGTGACCGGCAACGATGTGGCCGTGCAGGAGGCCCTGGAGGCCGCCCATGAGCGCGACATGATGGTCGTGGTGCTGACGGGGCGCACCGGTGGCAATCTGGCCGCCAGGGTGCGCGAGACCGACGTGCTGATTTGCGTGCCCCACGACCGTGCGGCGCGCGTGCGCGAAACCCATACCTTGATCCTGCACTGTCTGGCCGACGGAGTGGATTCCCAATTGCTTGGTGATCAGGAGATGCCTTTATGAAATTGCAGTGGACCCGTGTTGCATGTGCCGCCCTGACCGTGGCGGCCCTGGGTGGTGCTTTGAGTGGCTGCGTGGCCCTGGTGGGCGGCGGTGCCGCCGTGGCCGGCATGTCGGCCGCGGACCGGCGCACCACGGGCACCCAGGTGGAGGACCAGGGCATAGAGCTGCGTGCGGGCAACCGGATCGCTGAGGTCATGGGCGAAAAAGCCCGTGTGGAAGTCACCAGCTACAACCGTCAGGTGCTGCTGACCGGCCAGGCCGGCAACGAGACCGACAAGCAGACCATCGAGAAGCTGGTGCGCGAGCAGGCCACGGTGCGCAAGGTCTACAACGAGATCGAGGTCGTGCCCTTCACCGCCACGCTGGGCCAGCGTTCCAAGGACACCATGATCACCGGCCAGGTCAAGGCCAGCCTGGTGAATGCCAAGGATATTTCGTCCTCGGCGATCAAGGTGGTGACCGAGAGCAATGTGGTCTATCTGATGGGCGTCGTCACCCCGCGCGAATCCAAGCGTGCGGCCGAGATTGCGCGCGGCGTGAATGACGTGACCAAGGTGGTGCGGCTGTTCGAGGTCATCTCCGAAGACGAGCTGGCCGCGATGACGCCCAAGGCGGCGCCGGTGACGGAAGACCGGGCCGGCAGCAACTGAAGCGTGTTCCATGAAAAAAGCCGGACTCTGTCCGGCTTTTTTCATGGGGATGGCGCTCTCAGCGCAGGCGCTGGATCAGGCTGGAGGTATCCCAGCGATTGCCGCCCATGGCCTGCACATCGGCATAGAACTGGTCCACCAGCGCCGTCACGGGCAGGCGGGCACCGTTGCGCTGGGCCTCGGCCAGCACCAGTCCCAGGTCCTTGCGCATCCAGTCCACGGCAAAGCCGAAGTCGAACTTGCCCACGGCCATGGTCTTGCCGCGGTTGTCCATCTGCCAGCTCTGGGCAGCCCCTTTGCCGATCACATCAAGGACTTTTTCCACATCCAGGTCGGCGCGCAGGCCGAAGGCAATCGCTTCGGACAGGGCCTGCACCAGGCCGGCGATGCAGATCTGGTTGACCATCTTGGTCAGCTGGCCGCTGCCGCTTTCGCCCATATAGGTGAAGGCGCGCGAGAAAGCATGAGCCACGGGGGCGGCCTGATCGAAAGCCGCCTGGTCGCCGCCGCACATCACGGTCAGCTGGCCGTTGACGGCCCCGGCCTGGCCGCCCGAGACGGGGGCGTCGACGAAATGCAGGCCGCGCCTGTGCGCCTCGGCGTGCAGCTCGCGCGCCACCTGGGCCGAGGCCGTCGTGTGATCCACCAGAACGGCTCCCTCGTCCATGCCGGCAAATGCACCGTCCTCGCCCAGCACCACGGAGCGCAGATCATCGTCGTTGCCCACGCAGCAGAACACCAGGCTTGCGCCTTGGGCGGCTTCGCGCGGAGTCGCGGCGTGGCGCCCGCCGGGGAATTCCTCGCACCAGGCCTCGGCCTTGGCCGCCGTGCGGTTGTACACCGTGACCTGATGGCCGGCCCTGGCCAGATGCCCCGCCATGGGGTAGCCCATGACGCCCAGACCTAGAAAGGCTACAGGCATGGAAGTGCAGGGCTCGTAGCTGCGGGAGGCGATGGTGGCTGTGCTCATGAAATCCTCGAATGCTGGGTGCGGAACAAGTCAGCCATGTTAGCCCCGGCCACCAGTGACTGCCAGCAAGGGCCGCCCCGCGGCAAAGGCCGTCGTCCCCCTTGGGGGGAGGGCGCGCCAGCGCCTCAGGGGGTTAAACAATCGTCAGGTGCTCGGTGCCGGCCGCCAGGTCCTGCGAACGCGCGCGCTGGCTGTTGAGCTTGATCTGCAGGCGCAGGTCGTTGACCGAGTCGGCATTGCGCAGCGCATCCTCGTAGGTGATCAGATTGGACTCGAACAGATCGAACAGCGCCTGGTCAAAGGTCTGCATGCCGATGTTGCGGCTCTTCTTCATGATCTCCTTGATCTCGGCGACCTCGCCCTTGAAGATCAGGTCCGCGATCAGGGGCGAGTTGAGCATGACCTCGATGGCCGCCACGCGGCCCTTGCTGCCTTGCTTGGGGATCAGGCGCTGCGAAATGATGGCGCGCAGATTCAGCGACACATCCATCAGCAGCTGCGGACGGCGCTCTTCGGGGAAGAAGTTGACGATGCGGTCCAGCGCCTGGTTGGCGCTGTTGGCGTGCAGCGTGGCCAGGCACAGGTGGCCGGTTTCCGAGAAGGCGATCGCATGCTCCATGGTCTCGCGGTCGCGGATCTCGCCCATCAGGATCACGTCGGGCGCCTGGCGCAGAGTGTTCTTGAGCGCGGCTTCCCAGCTGTCGGTGTCCAGTCCCACCTCGCGCTGGGTGATCACGCAGTTCTTGTGCGGGTGCACGAATTCCACCGGGTCTTCCACGGTGATGATGTGACCGAAGGAGTTCTCGTTGCGCCAGTCCACCATGGCCGCCAGCGTGGTGGACTTGCCCGAGCCCGTCGCGCCGACCAGAATGCACAGACCGCGCTTGGTCATGGTGACCTCCTTGAGCACCTGTGGCACGCCCAGGCCGTCAATCGTGGGCAGGGTAGTGGGAATGGTCCGCAGCACCATGCCGACCTTGCCCTGCTGCATGAAGGCGTTGACGCGGAAGCGCCCCACGCCGGCCGGCGAGATGGCGAAGTTGCACTCCTTGGTGTGCTCGAAGTCCGCCACCTGCTTGTCGCTCATGATGGAGCGCGCCAGGGCCAGCGTGTGCAGCTGCGACAGCGGCTGGGGCGAGACCTTGGTGACCTTGCCGTCGATCTTGATGGCGGGCGGAAACTCTGCGGTGATGAACAGGTCGCTGCCGTTGCGGCTGACCATGAGCTTGAGCAGATCGTTGATGAATTTACTGGCCTGATCGCGTTCCATGATCACTCCTTGTCCAGTGGCCAACAGCAAGGGCCACTCTAAAAAACTGGCGCGGCCCGGACGAGAAACACCGAGCAAGGGCCGCCCCGCAGCGAAGGTGTTGTCCCCCTCAGGGGGAAGCGGCAACGCCGCTCAGGGGGAACCTTATCCAGGAAAGTTTTCGGGAATCTTGGCCTTGCTGCGCGCCTCGGCGGCGCTGATGAGGTTGCGGCGCACCAGATCGGTGAGGTTCTGGTCCAGGGTCTGCATGCCCACGTTCTGGCTGGTCTGGATGGTCGAATACATCTGGGCCACTTTGGCCTCGCGGATCAGATTGCGGATGGCGGGCGTGCCCAGCATGATTTCGTGGGCGGCCACGCGGCCCTGGCCGTCCTTGGTCTTGCACAGCGTCTGCGAGATCACGGCCTGCAGCGACTCCGAGAGCATGGCGCGCACCATCTCCTTTTCCTCGGCCGGGAACACGTCGATGATACGGTCTATGGTCTTGGCCGCCGACGAGGTGTGCAGCGTGCCGAACACCAGGTGGCCGGTTTCGGCCGCCGTCATGGCCAGGCGTATGGTTTCCAGGTCGCGCATTTCGCCGACCAGAATCGCGTCCGGGTCTTCGCGCAGCGCGGACTTCAGAGCCGCCGCAAACGACAGCGTCATGGGGCCGACTTCACGCTGGTTGATCAGGCATTTCTTGGATTCGTGCACGAATTCGATAGGGTCTTCCACGGTCAGAATATGGCCGTACTCGGTCTCGTTGAGGTAGTTGACCATGGCCGCCAGCGTGGTCGACTTGCCCGAGCCCGTGGGCCCGGTCACCAGCACCAGGCCGCGCGGCTTCAGGGCCAGCTCGCCGAAGATCTTGGGCGCGTTGAGCTGCTCCAGCGTCAGAATCTTGCTGGGAATGGTACGGAACACGGCGGCCGCGCCGCGGTTCTGGTTGAAGGCGTTGACACGGAAACGGGCCAGGCCCTCGATCTCGAACGAAAAGTCCACCTCCAGAAACTCTTCGTACTGCTTGCGCTGGGCATCGCTCATGATGTCGTAGACCATGGCGTGCACGGTCTTGTGGTCCAGCGGATCGATATTGATGCGGCGCACATCGCCGTGGACGCGAATCATGGGAGGCAGACCTGCCGACAAATGCAAGTCCGAAGCCTTGTTCTTGACACTGAATGCCAGCAATTGCGTGATATCCACGGAGATCCCTCTCTGGTTTGATACTCTGGCGCCAATTATGACGACGATTGAAAACAATCTGGGGCAGATTCATGCCCGCATGGCCGCAGCTTGCGGGCAAGCAAACCGGTCCGTGACATCGGTGCAACTGCTGGCCGTCTCCAAGACCTTTGGCGCCGACGCGGTGCGCGAGGCCGTGCTGGCCGGACAGCGCAGCTTCGGCGAGAACTATATCCAGGAGGCAGTGGAAAAGATCGCCGCCGTGCGCGCCATGGGCCTGCCCGGTGGCGAGGCGCTGCAATGGCATTGCATAGGTCCGATCCAGAGCAACAAGACGCGGCCGGTGGCCGAGAACTTCGACTGGGCCCAGACCGTGGACCGGCTCAAGATCGCCGAGCGGCTGTCGGCCCAGCGCCCGGCTGGCATGGCGCCGCTCAATGTCTGCATACAGGTCAATGTGGACGGCGGCGAGACCAAGTCCGGCGTGCTGCCCGGCGATGCGCTGGCGCTGGCCGAAGCCATTGTGAAGCTGCCCCGGCTGGTGCTGCGCGGCATCATGAGCATTCCCGATGATGCTCCTGGTTTTGAAGCGCAATGCGAAGTCCACAAGAAGGCGGCAGCGGTTTTTGCGCTTATCAAGAGCAGCGGCCTGCCGGGTCTGGCGCAGTTCGACACCCTGTCCATGGGCATGACCGGCGACCTGGAGGCCGCCGTGGTCGCGGGCAGCACCATGGTGCGGGTGGGCAGCGGAGTGTTTGGACGGCGTACTTACAGTACACCAACCCCCTGAGCCGCTACGCGGCTTCCCCCTCTCTCTACGCGCTGTGCGCTAGGGGAGGGGGACGACAGCTTCGCGGCGGGGCGGCCCTTGCTTGCTGTCTCTGGTGTGGGGCCACGCCCGCTGCAAGCCCAGTGACAGAGTCGAAGACCCGTTCTCATTTTTACGGCCGTTTCATCTGGCACTCCGTGGGCAGATCAAGCCGCTGGGCTGAATAGACGGCGTCGGTTCTGAAACCGTAGTTCGTGCCTTCCCAGCCGGTCTTGACCAGTTTGCCGTCCACGGGCGCAATGGTGTTGACCACCTGGGGCAGCAGCAGCTGGTGGTCCTTGCCGCGCATCTTGACGGGGCCGAAGATGGTGTCCATAGGCATGTCTTCCATGGCCTTGGCAATCTTCACGGGCTCGGTGGACTGGGCCTGGGCCATGGCTGCGGCCAGCATGCGCGGCACCAGGTCCATGCGCGGGGCCAGAAAGTCCTGGTTCATCCTGGCCTTGTACTCCCTGGCGCGGGCGTCGGCCTGGGCGCGGTCGGCCATGCCGGGATGCCATTCGGCCGCCCAGGTCACCTGACCGATCCTGGCCTGGGAAATGGAGGTCACGGTGCCTGGAAAGCCGCCGGCGCTGTGGTTGAAGTAGCGCAGGTTGTAGCCCGAGTCTCCGGCGGACTTGAGCAGCAGAGCCAGGTCCTGCCCCCAGTTGCCGGTGATGACCGAATCGGTTCCGACCTCCTTGATCTTGGCCACATAGGGCGCAAAGTCCTTGATGCGGCCCATGGGGTGCAGGGTTTCGCCGACAAACTGGATGTCGGGTCTGGCCTTGGCTACCATGCTGCGGCCATAGTTGGCCCATTGCTTGCCGTGCGCATAGTCCTGGTTGAGCAGAAAGACTTTCCGGATCTCGGGCTGGGTCTTGATGTAGTTGGCGATGGCCTGCATGCGCATGGCCGTGTTGGCGTCGAACATGAAATGCCAGAAGCTGCAGGACTTGCCGGTCAGCTCGGGGTCGATGGAGCTGTGGTTGAGGATCAGCACCTCCTTGCCCGGATTGCGCTGGTTGTAGCGCGCTGCGGCCTGCACCAGCGCCGTAACCACCGATGAGCCCGAGCCCCCCGTCACCACCACGCGCGCGCCCTGGTCGATGGCAGCCTGCAGCGCGCTCTGGCTCTCCTGGGCAGAGAGCTTGCTGTCGAACTGCAGCAGCTGAAACCTGGCGCCGTTATAGAGTCCGCCCTTGGCATTCACGTCATCGACGGCGTAGAGCACATGGTTGCGCATGACTTCGCCCACATTGGCAAACGGGCCGGAGAGC
The DNA here is from genome assembly GCF_041079535.1 of Comamonas guangdongensis. Taxonomy (NCBI): domain Bacteria; kingdom Pseudomonadati; phylum Pseudomonadota; class Betaproteobacteria; order Burkholderiales; family Comamonadaceae; genus Comamonas; species Comamonas guangdongensis. The sequence goes on from NZ_JBFYGN010000014.1 coordinate 12,886, forward strand.
GGGTCTATGAATGCGATCTTGAACGGCTCTGCCGTCTGGGCGGATACGGCGCCGGCACACAGGCCGGCGGCCAGCGCAATGGCAGAGAAGCGAACGGACATGGTTTTGTCTCCAGAGGTGGAATCGCGCCTTGGCCTTTGAGGCTCTCAGCTGGCGCTGTGGCTGGTGGATGAAGCGCTCTTGCGGCGCTTTGGGGGCGAAGAGCTTTCGGGTGCCGGAGCCGTCCTGGCCGCGCGTTTGCGTGCCGGGACAGCCGCAGTGCGCAGGCCCAGCACACGCGAAGCCAGATCGGTGAGCTCCACCACCATCTCGGCCGGGCCCAGCTTGCCGCCAGGCTGATACCAGTTGTAGAGAAATCCGGGCAGGCTGCAGGCCGCCTGGGCGGTGATGCGGGTGTCGCGGAAATCAAAATGCCCGCTGGCACGGCCTTCGTCGAGCAGGGCGCAGAACTGCTTGTAGAACTGCTGGGCCACATTGCGCGAGGCCTTGAGATAGGCGGGGCTGAAGGCCTGCGGCTCGCGATAGGGGAAAAAGCCCGCCGGGTAGTGCGCAATGGTGGCCGCAATCAGGCGCTGCAGGCCGTCGATGGCTTTTTCATGCGCGGGGCGCGGGTCGTCGGCCGCGAAATCCAGCACCGTGAAGCAGGCCTCGGTCGGTGCCCAGCACAGGGTCTCGAAGATCTCCTGCTTGTTGCGGAAGTAGTAGTAGACAAAGGGCTTGGTCACGCCCAGCGCCTGCACGATCTGCTCGATGGTGGTGTTGGCATAGCCATAGCGGTCGAACAGGGCTTCGGCGGCCTTGAGAATGCGCTCGCGCTTTTCGTCGGAGCTGGCTGTGGGCAGGCGCTGGCGACCGCGCGGTGCCACGGGTGCAGCCGGCTTTTTCTCGGTCTTTCTGGACGTGGCGGGCATGAGGGTTTGCGTGTGTCGCATTCGTTATACCGATGGGTAGCATTGTTCTACCTGCAGGTATACATTGACAAGACACCGGGGCGGTCCAGGGCCTAAGGCAATCCCTGAGAAGGCGTGGGACAGCGCCTCGGGTCCCGGTTTTCAGAGACACACAGGAGACAAGCATGGCTGAATCCGCGTCCCTCATCCCCTTGCACGAGGCCTTGCGCCGCAATGCGCGCCAGCATCCCGAGCGCGATGCCTATATCTGGTACGGACAGCACATCAGCTGGCGCCAGATGGATGAGGCCAGCGATGCCGTGGCCGCGCATTTGCAGCAACTGGGCGTGAAGCAAGGCGAGCCGGTCGCGCTGTTCATGAACAACTGCCCGCAGTACATCGTTGCGCACTACGCGGTGCAGAAGATAGGCGCCATCGTCTGCCCCTGCGGGCCGCTGAACAAGGAGCATGAGCTTGAATACCAGCTCAATGACCTGCGGGCGCGCGTCATCATCGCCGCCGATGTGCTGCTGCCCATCGTGGACAAGGTGCGCGCCGACACGGCGCTGCAGCATGTGCTGGCCGTGCGCTACGGCGACTGGCTGCCCGCCAGAACCACGCTGGCGTTGCCACCTGAGCTGCAAGCGCCCGTGCAGCAGCTGCCCGCCAATGTGACGTCCTTCTGGGAGCTCATGCACAGCGGTGCCAGGCCTTCGCAGGTCGAGGTGGGCATGGACGAGGTGGCGCTGATGACCTACACCTCGGGCACCACCGGCCTGCCCAAGGGGGCGATGCTGAGCTTTGGCAACGCGGCCTACAAGACGGCAGGTGCCTCAGAAGCCACGGGCGTCACCGATAGCGATGTGCTGCTGGCCGTGGCGCCGCTCTATCACATCGCCGGCATGTCCATGGGGGTGAACATGCCCGTGCATTCGGGCGCGCCCTGCGTGCTGTTGCATCGCTTCGATCCGCTGGCCGTGGCGCAGGCGCTGGAGCGCTATCGCGTCAGCTGGTGGTACAGCATCGCGCCCATGAACGTGGCGCTGATGCAGGTCCCCGGCGTGGAGAAGATGGATTTCAGCGCGCTGCGCCGCAACACCGTCACCAGCTTCGGCATCACCTATACCGAGGACCTGGCGCAGCAATGGCGCCGGTTTGCACCCAACGCCATCTCCAGCGAGGCGGCCTACGGCCTGTCCGAAACCCACACCATGGATACCTTCATGCCCGGCGATGCCATCCGCTGGGGCACGCATGGCAAGCCCGCGCCGGGCAACGAGATCCGGGTGATAGACCCGGAAACCGGCGCGCCGCTGGCGGCAGGCGAGGTGGGCGAAATCATCATTCGCGGCCCGGGCAACTTCAAGGGCTACTGGAACAAGCCCGAGGCCACGGCCAAGACGCTCAAGGATGGCTGGGTGCATACCGGCGATATGGGCAAGTTCGATGCCGACGGCTATCTGACCTTCATCGGCCGCTTCAAGGAAATGATCAAGGTCTCGGGCTACAGCGTGTTCCCCGAAGAGGTGGAGACGATTCTGATCAAGCACCCGGCCATCGCCCAGGCGGCCGTGATCGGTGTGGCCGATGCCCAGAAAGGCGAGGTCGTGCGTGCCTTTATCGTGCGCAAGCCCGGACAGGCGCTGGAGGCCGATGAGCTGCTGGCCTGGTCCCGGGACAACATGGCCAGCTACAAGGCGCCGCGCGAGCTGCGCTTTATCGATGCCTTGCCGGCCACCGGGGCCGGCAAGGTGCTGCGCCGCCTGCTCAGAGATATCCCCTGAATATCAGGATTGATGGCCGTCCGGCACCGATGCAGCAAGCGCCATGCGCTCCTGAATAGAGAGTCCTATGTTTGACAAAGTACTGATTGCGAACCGCGGGGAGATTGCGCTGCGTATTGTTCGCGCCCTGCAGGAGCTGGGTGTTGCCAGCCTGGCCGTGTATGCGCAGGACGACGCCCAGGCGCCGCATGTGGCGGCCGCCGACGAGGCCGTGGCCCTGGGCGCCAGCGGTCCGGCCGCCTATCTGGACGGCGCGCATCTGCTGCGGATTGCGCGCGAGCACGGCTGCGACGCGCTGCACCCGGGCTACGGCTTTCTGAGCGAGAACGCAGACTTTGCGCGCGCCTGCGCGGCAGCCGGGCTACGCTTTATCGGCCCTACGCCCGAACAGCTGGCGCTGCTGGGCGACAAGGCCAGAGCCCGTGCGCTGGCGCAGCAATGCGGCGTGCCCTTGATGCCCGGCAGCCAGGAGGCCGTGACGCTGGTGCAGGCCCAGGAGTTCCTTGCCCAGCAGCGGGCCGATGGCGCCAGCGGCATCATGATCAAGGCCATAGGCGGCGGCGGCGGGCGCGGCATGCGTGCGGTCACGCAGGAGGGCGAGGTGGCTGCTGCATACGAGCGCTGCCGCGGCGAGGCGCGTGCGGCGTTCGGCGTGGATGGCGTCTATGTGGAGCGGCTGATGACGGGCGCGCGCCATATCGAGGTGCAGATCCTGGGCGATGGCGGCGAATGGCCCGTGGCCCTGGGCGAGCGCGAATGCACGCTGCAGCGGCGCTTCCAGAAACTGGTGGAGATCGCGCCCAGCCCCAGCCTGCCGCAGGCGCTGCGCGAACGCATCACGCGCGACGCGCAGCACATGGCCGGCCGTATCCGCTATGAAAGCCTGGGCACTTTCGAGTTCCTTGTAGACCTGAACTCCGCCGCCTTGCCCTATGTGTTTATCGAGGCCAATCCGCGCCTGCAGGTGGAGCACACCATCACCGAGGAGGTTTTCGGCGTCGACCTGGTCCAGGCCCAGATCCGCATTGCTGCGGGCGAGCATCTGGGCGAGCTGGGGCTCGATGCCAACGTTCCGCTGCAGCCGCGCGGCTATGCGCTGCAGTGGCGCATCAATGCCGAGACGCTGGATGCCCAAGGCCGGGCGCGCCCCGGCAGCGGCCGCATCGGCGCTCTGCGTTGGCCGCAGGGGCCGGGCATACGCATCGATTCCCACGCGCAGCAGGGCGTCAGTCCTTCGCCGCACTACGACACGCTGCTGGCCAAGCTCATAGTCCACAGTCCCGCGCCGCGCTTTGCCGATGCGCTGCGCCGCTCGCAGCGTGCGCTGGCCGAATGCCGCATCCCGGGCCTGGCCACCAATCTGGCGCTGCTGCAAGCGCTGTCCCGGCGCCCCGAGATGAGCGGCCAGAACGTGCATACGCGCTGGCTGGAACAGGTGCTGCCCGAGCTGGTTGATGCTTCCGAAAAGATAGCTTTAAGCGCTGGCTGCGATATGGACTCAGGGGTGAATGCGTCTGGATCGTCCATAGATCAAGCGCAAGCCGCTCCTGAAGATGCTGTGCTGGCGCCCATGCCCGCGCGCGTCGTGCAGTGGAGCGTGGCGGCTGGCGAGACGGTGGCCGCAGGCGCGGAGCTGGGCATTCTCGAAGCCATGAAGATGGAGCATGTGCTGCTGGCGCAGCAGGCCGGTACCGTCCAGGTCCTGCTGGCCGGGGTCGGCGCCTATGTGGTGCAGGACCAGCCGCTGCTGGTGCTCACGCCCGCCGCAGGCGATGCCGCCCAGGCGCGATTGGAGCAGCCGGATCTGGACCCCGGCCATATACGTGCCGATCTGCAGCGCGTGATCGAGCGCCACGCATTCACGCTGGACGCGGCCCGGCCCGAGGCCATGGACAAGCGCCATGCCCAGGGCGGGCGCAGCGCGCGCGAGAACATCGCCGACCTCTGCGATGCAGGCAGCTTCATCGAATACGGCGCGCTGGCGATTGCCGCACAGACGCGCCGCCGCAGCATGGAAGACCTGGTGGCCAACACGCCGGCCGACGGCATGGTGACCGGCATAGGTTCCATCAACGGTCGGCAGTTCGGCGAGGAGAAGGCGCGTGCCGTGGTCATGTCCTACGACGCCACGGTGCTGGCCGGCACCCAGGGGGCGCGCAACCATGCCAAGACCGATCGCATGCTGGGCATTGCGCTGCAGCAGAAGCTGCCCGTGCTGCTGTTTGCCGAAGGCGGCGGCGGGCGCCCCGGCGATACCGACACGCCCGTGGTCGCGGGCCTGCATGTGCATACCTTTGCGGCCTATGCTGCGCTGTCGGGTCAGGTGCCCGTGGTGGGCATTGCGCACGGGCGCTGTTTTGCGGGCAATGCGGCGCTGCTGGGCTGCAGCGACGTCATCATCGCCACGCGCTCCAGCACCATAGGCATGGGCGGGCCGGCCATGATCGAGGGCGGCGGCCTGGGCGTTTTCAAGCCCGAGCAGGTCGGCCCCAGCGGCGTGCAGCATGCCGCTGGCGTGATCGACATCCTGGTCGAGGATGAGGCCGAAGCCGTGGCCGCGGCCAGGCATTACCTCTCCTTCTTCCAGGGCCGCACCACGGACTGGACCGCGCCCGACCAGCGGCTGCTGCGCCAGGTGGTGCCCGAGAACCGCCTGCGCGCCTACGACACGCGCGCGGCCATGGCGCATCTGGTGGACGAGGGCAGCCTGCTCATGCTGCGCACGGGCTTTGGCGCGGGCATACACACGGCGCTGGCGCGCATCGAGGGCCGGTCCGTGGGGCTGATGGCCAACAACCCCGCCCACCTGGGCGGCGCCATCGATGCCGACGCCGCCGACAAGGCCGCGCGCTTTATGCAGCTGTGCAATGCGCACGGCATTGCCATCGTGAGTCTGGTCGACACGCCCGGCTTCATGGTTGGCCCCGAGGTCGAGAAGACGGCCCAGGTGCGCCATGTCAGCCGTCTGTTCGTCACGGCCGCCAAGCTGCGCGTGCCGTACTTCAGCGTGGTGCTGCGCAAGGGCTATGGCCTGGGCGCAATGGGCATGACGGCGGGCAGCTTTCATGCGCCCATCTTCAACGTGGCCTGGCCCACGGGCGAGTTTGGCGCCATGGGCCTGGAAGGCGCGGTGCGCCTGGGTTTTCGCAAGGAGCTCGAGGCCCTGGCCGAAGGCGCCGAGCGCGAGGCGCTGTTCCGCAAGCTGCTGGCCCAGCAGTACGCGCACGGCGAGGCCATGCACATGGCGTCCACGCTGGAGATTGACGCCGTGATCGACCCCGCCGAGACGCGCGCCTGGCTCGCGCATGGGCTGGCGGGCGCGCGGCTGCGCGAGGGCTGCGGCCGGTTTGTCGATACCTGGTAAGGGCCCGGCCGCAGGCGCTGGCTGCTCGCTTTTTGATATGCGAGCCATACGCGCAGCGATAGCGAGGCTCATGCTAAGCTGAAAGTCTCGAACCCACAGTCCGGCGGCTTTGCCGCCGGTATAGATTCTGGCGGCCATGACCGCTGCGACTGGAGATATTTCATGCCCGGACTTTTGCCCGATGTCGATCCCGATGGCCTGCTCGAATTCTCGGTGGTGTACACCGACAGAGCGCTCAACCACATGTCCAAGAAATTCGTAGGCGTGATGCAGGACATTCTGGGCGTGCTCAAGGAGGTCTACCACGCCCATACCGCGGTGCTGGTGCCGGGCAGCGGCACCTTCGGCATGGAGGCCGTGGCGCGCCAGTTCGCCAACCGGGAAAAAGTGCTGATCGTGCGCAACGGCTGGTTCAGCTACCGCTGGACGCAGATCTTCGACGAAGGCGGCCTCGGCGGCGGCTCGGTGGTCTGCAAGGCGCGCCGCCAGGGCAAGGGCAGCCAGGACCCCTGGGCACCTTGCCCGGCCGAAGAGGTGGCCGCGACCATACGCGCCGAAAAGCCCAAGGTGGTGTTTGCGCCGCATGTGGAGACGGCCAGCGGCATTCTGCTGCCCGACGCCTACCTGCGCACCGTGGCCGATGCCGCGCACGAGGTCGGCGCGCTGTTCGTGCTCGACTGCGTGGCCTCGGGCGCCATGTGGGTGGACATGGAAAAGACCGGCGTGGACCTGCTGATCTCGGCGCCGCAAAAAGGCTGGAGCGGCTCGCCCTGCTGCGCCATGGTCATGCTCTCGGCCCGCGCCCGCGAGGCCATCGAGCACACCAAGAGCTCCAGCTTTTCCTGCGACCTCAAGAAATGGATGCAGATCGCCGAGGGCTATGAAAAAGGCCAGCATGCCTACCACACCACCATGCCCACCGATGCGTTGCTGCGCCTGCGCGACGTGATGCTGGAGACGCGCGAATACGGCTTTGCCAAGGTGCGCGAGGAGCAGATGGAGCTGGGCCGCAAGGTGCGCGAGCTGCTGCAGTCGCGCGGCTTCCCCAGCGTGGCGGCCGAGGGCTTCAAGGCGCCCGGCGTGGTGGTCAGCTACACCACCGATCCCGAGATCCAGAGCAGCCGCGCTTTTCTCAAGGTCGGGCTGCAGACCGCTTCCGGCGTGCCGCTGCAATGCGATGAAGGCCCCGATTTCTCGAGCTTCCGCATCGGCCTGTTCGGCCTGGAAAAGTGGCACGATTCGGATCGTTCCGTGGCTCACCTGGCCAAGGCCCTGGACCAGATCGGCGTTGCTCCGGCGGTATGACGGCCTCCCCCCTGAGCGGCTGCGCCGCTTCCCCCTGGGGGACGACGTCTTCGCTGCGGGGCCGCCCTAGGCTCTGGATGCGGCCGCTTCTGAGCACCATGCTGGGGCTGTGTTTGGTCGCCTCGGTCTGTGCCGCACAGGCCCAGCAGATGCCGGTGCTGCCGCGCAAGCCTGCACCCGCGCCGCCGGCCTCGGACCAGCTGTTCCAGGCCAGTCGTTGGCGGCTCGACTATGACGCGGGAGAAGGCGCGCGCTCCTTCGAGGTCGGCCTGCATCCTGGCGGGCTGATGACCAATACCGATCCCCACGACAGGACCAGCGACAACGATGGCTGGGAAGCCCAGGGTCGCTACCTCATACTGCGCTTTAACCACAGCTACGCCGTGTACACGGGCGTGCTGGGCCGGGACGGCCGGTTGCAGGGCCATGCGGTCAACCAGCAGGGCGAGAGCTGGCCCTGGACCGCGTCGCGCGTGCCGCCGTCCGGCCCATCCCGATAACCCCGCCGTCGCGGCCCCGGCTGCGGACGGCTATTTGACAAAGTGAAACCAGCATGAAGAAATTCACATGGGCCCTGGCGGCCGCTGCGGCCCTGATCTCGGGCCTGTCCGCACAGGCGGCGCAGCCGGTGACGACGCCCAGCGGCCTGATCTACGAGAGCATCACCGAGGGCACGGGCGCCAGCCCCAAGGCCACGGACACGGTGAAAGTGCATTACCGCGGCTACTTCCCCGAATCGGGCAAGGAATTCGACAGCTCTTATGCGCGCCAGCAGCCCATAGACTTTCCGCTCAATGGCGTGATTGCCTGCTGGACCGAAGGCCTGCAGAAGATGAAGGTCGGCGGCAAGGCCAAGCTCACCTGCCCGCCTTCCATCGCCTACGGCAGCCGCGGCGCAGGCCGCGTGATTCCGCCCAACGCCACGCTGAATTTCGACGTCGAGCTGTTGGCCGTTCAAGGCCGGTGATCGTTTCAGCAAAATAGCGCTGACCACCATCCGTAGCCTCTGAAACTGGCGCAGCTCAACTCAGAGACACCGAGGAAGGGCCGCCCCGCACCGAAGGTGTCGTCCCCCTCCCATAGCGCGCAGCGCGTAGAGCGAGGGGGAAGCCGCGCTGCGGCTCAGGGGGTGCTTTATGTCACCGCTGTATGCCCAGCCGCTTGGCCAGGCGCTGCAGATTGGCTCGGTCCAGCTGCAGCTCGCGGGCTGCAGCGGCCCAGCTGCCATGGTGGCGTGCGAGGCTGGCGCTGACCAGGCCGTGCTCATAGGCCGCTATGGCCTCGCGCAGGCCTGCAACTGGTGCTTGCGGCGCGGGCAGTTCCACAGCGCCGGGCAAGGCAATGGAGGCCGCCATCGCGCTTGCGGCGCCAGCTTGTTGCACTCCAGCATCCCAGAGATCGTCGGCGCCCAGCGTCACCATGCGCGGGCGCGCGCCGCTGCCGCCCTGGCTCAGGGCCTTGAGCACGGCGCGGCTGATCAGGTGTTCGAGCTCGCGCACATTGCCGGGCCAGCCATGGGTGAGCAGGGCCGACTGGGCCGCGGCATCCAGGCGCAGGCCGCCCAGTTGCAGACGCGAGCGGTTTTCCTCGAGAAAATAGCCGGCCAGCAGCAGCACATCGCTGTCGCGCTCGCGCAGCGACGGCACGGCCAGCGGATAGACATTGAGGCGGTGATAGAAGTCGGCGCGCATGCGCCCGGCGCGCACCTCCTCGGCCAGATCGCGGTTGGTGGCGGCGATCACGCGCACGTCCACATGGTGCTCGCGGTCCGAGCCCAGGCGCTGCAGCTGCCCGCTTTGCAGCACGCGCAGCAGCTTGGCCTGCACGGGCAGCGACAGCTCGCCCACCTCGTCGAGAAACAGCGTGCCCTGGTGGGCCTGCTCGAACTTGCCGCTGCGCTCGGACAGCGCTCCCGTGAAGGCGCCGCGCACATGGCCGAAAAGCTCGCTCTCCACCAGGTTGTCGGGCAGGGCCGCGCAGTTGATGCTGACCAGCGGTTTTTCGCTGCGGCCTGACTGCGCATGCACGGCCTGGGCCACCAGCTCCTTGCCGGTGCCGGTTTCACCGGTGATGAGCACGCTGAGCTCGCTGGCCGCCACCAGGGCTATGTCTCTCTGCAGCTGGCGCATCGCAGGGCTTTGTCCCAGCAGCTCGCGCTGCGGCGCGGCCGCATGGCCGGCCTGCGTGCCGGCTTCGCGCGCCAGCTGGGCCAGCTGGTGCACGCGTTCGGCCGTGGCGACGGTGGCCGCCGCCAGATTGCTGAAGGCCTGCAGCATGGCCAGCGACGCCGGATCGGCAAAGCGGCCGGGCTCCAGCGCGTCCAGCGTCAGCAGGCCCCAGGGCAGGCCGCCCAGCTGCAGCACGCAGCCCATGCAGTCATGCACCTGCAGCGGGCCATGCTGGGCGACCAGCCCGTCATAGGGGTCGGGCAGGGGGCTGTCGGGCGCAAAGCGCATGGCCTGGCCCGCGGCCAGCAGCTGGGCAAAGCGCGGGTGCTCGGCCAGGCGAAAGCGCCGGCCCAGGGTGTCGGGAACCAGCCCGTCTATGGCCATGGGGCGCAGCCATTCGCCCTCCAGGCGCAGCAGCGCCACGGCATCGGCGGGCAGCAGATTGCGCAGCGCGGCCAGCAGGCGGCGCAGGCGCTCGCGCTCGCTCAGGTCCTGGGCCAGGTCGGCGACCAGGGGGATGACGGCATTGAGAATATGGGATGTTGTCATAGCGACAGCAAATTGAGTCAATAAGACTGCTTTTGACGAATGTCATATTGACTCACATCTTGCCAAGCCCTTGTTTTGAAAGGGTCGTGAACCTGGCATGCGATTTGCCTCTTCGAGTTCAAGCCTTGCAGCTGGCAAGGCGGCAACCAGGAGATTCCATGCTTACCGAACGTCAACGCGAGATCGTCAAGGCCACCGTACCGCTGCTCGAGACCGGCGGCGAGGCGCTGATCACGCATTTCTACAAGACCATGCTGGGCGAGTACCCCGAGGTGCGCCCGCTGTTCAACCAGGCCCACCAGCAAAGCGGTGCCCAGCCGCGCGCCCTGGCCCATAGCGTGCTGATGTATGCCAAGAACATCGACCGCCTGGAAAACCTCGGCAATCTGCCGGCCCAGATCATCAACAAGCATGTGGCGCTGCAGGTGCAGGCCGAGCATTACCCCATAGTCGGGGCCTGCCTGCTGCGCGCCATCCGCGAGGTGCTGGGCGCCGAGATCGCTACCGACGAGGTGATAGCTGCCTGGGCCGCGGCCTACCAGCAGCTGGCCGACATCCTGATCGCCGCCGAGCGCAGCGTGTACGAGCAGACCGCCGCGGCCGAAGGCGGCTGGCGCGGCGAGCGTGCGTTCCGGGTCGAGCAGAAGGTGCAGGAAAGCGCCGAGATCACCTCCTTCCATCTGCTGCCTCTCGACGGCGGCAAGGTCATCGCCCATCTGCCGGGCCAGTACATCGGCCTGCACGTGATGGTCGATGGCGTGGAGCAGCGCCGCAACTACTCGCTGTCGGCGGCGGCCAACGGCCGCAGCCTGCGCATCAGCGTCAAGCGCGAGCCCGGCGGCAAGGTGTCCAACTTCCTGCACGACCAGGTCCAGGTCGGCGATACGCTGCAGCTGTTCCCGCCGGCCGGCCACTTCACGCTGCAGGACAGCAGCAAGCCCCTGGTGCTGATCAGCGGCGGCGTCGGCATCACGCCCACGCTGCCCATGCTGCAGGCCGCGCTGCCCACGGGGCGCGAGATCACCTTCATCCACTGCGCGCGCGATCGCGGCGTCCATGCTTTCCGCGAGAAGATCGATGCGCTGGCACAGACCCATGGTCAGCTCACGCGCCGCTATTGCTACGACCAGGCGGCCGCCAGCGATGAGGTCGATGCCCAAGGCCTGCTGAGCACCGACCGACTGGCCGAGTGGCTGCCCGAGTCGCGCGATGCCGATGTCTACTTCCTGGGCCCACGCGGCTTTATGCGCAACGTCAAGCAGTCGCTGCGCGAGCTGGGCGTGCCCGAGGCCCAGGTGCATTACGAGTTCTTCGGTCCGGCCGAAGCGTTGACCATTCCCTGAGCGGCTTTGCCGCTTCCCCCTCTCTCTACGCGCTGCGCGCTAGGGGAGGGGGACGACACCGTCGCTGCGGGACGGCCCTTGCTCGGTGTCCCTCGCTTTGGGGCGCGCCGGTTTTGAGCGCTGTGACCTGCAAACAAATGGATGCTCATTAAAAAAGAGCTTCTTGCGCTTGATATACAAGAGTTTCAAGGTGTTTTTCCATTGAAAATCATATGTAGAAAGTGCAGGCAGCTCTTTTATTTGATAGCTGACTCGTGAACCGTGCGCGGCCCAGGCCGGAGGCAGCGAGCAAGGGCCTAGGCGGCCCCGCCGCCCCGCAGCGAGGCTGCCGTCCCCCTCGGGGGGAAGGCGCAAAGCGCCTCAGGGGGTCAACGGTAATACGCTTCGACCGTGCCCTTGATCTTGATCAGCAGGGGCTTGCCCTTGCGGTCCAGGGTCTTGCCGGCGGGCACCTTGACCCAGCCTTCGCTCACGCAGTATTCCTCCACGTCGAAGCGCTCCTTGCCGTTGAAGCGGATGCCGATGTCGTGCTCGAAGACTGCGGCCACATGGTGGGGGCTGCGCGGGTCGATGGACAGGTGGTCGGGCAGTTCGGGGCGAATGGCGTCGGTCATGGTTTTTCGGGATTGTGGGAATGCAAAGGCCGCCATTTTCGGTGCAATTGCAAAAGCCTGCCCCGGTCTGGACTAAGTGCGGGCAGGAGCGGATCGGGGTCGGCGTTATTGGCGCGCCGGCCGGCCTCGCCTATGCTGGGGCTCATGCTCACGCAAGAACAACGTCTGTCTCTGCAGCAGGCCAAGCGCCTGCCGCTGATTCTGCTGCTGGTGGTGGCCGCCGGGTTTGTCGCCACGGCGCTGGCCGGCTCGCGCTGGGGAATCGCGGGGCAGGAGGTGCCGCTGTGGCTGGTGTGTCTGCGCAGCATCTGCGAGGCCGCCATGGTGGGCGCGCTGGCCGACTGGTTCGCGGTCTCGGCCCTGTTCCGGCATCTGCCGCTGCCGTTGGTGGGGCGGCACACGGCCATCATTCCGCGCAACAAGGACCGCATCGGCCAGAACCTGGCCGTCTTTGTGCGTGACCGATTTCTGGATGCGCCGTCCCTGGTGGCGCTGATCGAGCGCAACAACCCGGCCCAGGCGCTCAGCGACTGGCTGAGCACGCCGGCCAACAGCACGCTGCTGGGCAGGCAGGTGGCGCGGCTGGCGTTGGCCGCGCTGGAGATGGTGCAGGACAGCCAGGTGGAGAAATTCCTCACCCAGTCCCTCAAGGCCTTGCTGGCCCATGTGGACCTCTCGCGCACCGCGGCATCGCTGCTCTCGGGCCTGACGGCGGGAGGTCGCCATCAGGAAGTGCTGGACGATGTGCTGGTGCGCGTCAGCCGCGTGCTGCGCAACGAGCAGACCCATGTGCTGATGGCCCACACCATCGTGGCCTGGCTCAAGCGCGAGCACCCGATCAAGGAAAAAATGCTGCCCACGGACTGGCTGGGCGAGAAGGGGGCCGGCATGATTGCGAGCGCGCTGGACAGCCTGCTGCAGGACATCGTGCACAACCCCGACCACCGCCTGCGCGAAGCCTTCGATGCCTCCATCCAGCGCCTGATCGAAGGCCTGCAGAGCGACCCGGCCTATGGCCAGCGCATGGAAAAGCTGCGCCACTATCTGCTGCACGACGAAAAGCTGGCCGCCTATCTGCGCGAGCTGTGGCTGGGCTGGCGCGCCCGGCTGGAGCGGGACCTGGCCGACGAGCACTCGACCATTGCGCGCCGCACCACGGCCATGGGGCGCTGGCTGGGGCAGTCGCTGGCGCACGACGAGGCGCTGCGCAGTTCCATGAACGAGAGGCTCAAGCGCTGGGCCACGGCGCTGGCGCCCGATGTCTCGCAGTTCATAGGCCAGCATATCGCCGACACCGTCAGGCGCTGGGATGCACAGCAGCTTGCCGCACTGGTCGAGGCGCATATCGGCAAGGACCTGCAGTACATACGCATCAACGGCACGCTGGTGGGCGGCGCCATCGGCCTGCTGCTGTTCGTCATCTCGCATGCGGGCAGCCTGTGGCGCGCTGCGATGCAGGCGCTGGCCTGATTGCTTTTGATTTGATAGCTTGCGGCACAATCGGCAAAGATACGGGAACGCTTTCGAGCCCGGATATCGGCAGCCACAGGTCTGGCATGCCCTGGCTAGCAGAGGTTTATGAATTTGTCGGCTGCTTCTATCAACAGGTGTCGTCTTCAGCGTTTGCGCCGCCTGGCCTGGCTGGCGCTGGCCATGCCCGTGGCGGCGCTGGCCTTCGGCGAGTCCGACGACGAGAAGCCGCCGGTGCCCGCCGATACCTTGATTCCGGTCTGCGTATCGGCCTGGCAGAAGATGTGCGGCCTGATAGACGGCCAGGGGCGCTGGGCCGCGCAGTTCATGGACCGGCAGCTGAAATACCTGGACGAGGGCGTCTGGGCCGTGCTCCACAACGGCTGGACCGAGCAGCTGCTGGATGCCAGGGGCCAGCCCCTGGCACGCCTGCGTGCCAACTCCAGGGTGGAGTTGTTTTCCGGCGGCCTGGCGGTGCTGGAGCGCAGCGGACGCAGCTATCTGAACCGGCGCGGCGAGCCGGTGCTGGCCGGCCCCTATGAGGTGGCAGGGGATTTCCACGAAGGCCTGGCCATGGTCGGGAAGTTCGTGCGTGGCCAGGACGGCGGCCATTACAGCCTGGGCTTTATCGACGCCCAGGGGCGGGAGGTCGTGGCGCAGCGCTACCGCGGTGCCAGCGCTTTCCGCCATGGCCTGGCCGTGGTCGAGCTCGACGGCGAACGCATGGGGGCCATAGACCGCCGGCAGCAGATGCTGGTGCCGGCCGCAAAGCGCCTGTCCCTGGAAGTCGTGGCTCCCGAGCGCCTGCTGTCCAGGGGCTCGGACGAGAGGACGGAGCTCATAGACGGCCGCGGCCGCAGCCTGTTTGGCGCGCAGTCCATACATGCTGCCGGCGAAGGCCTGGCCTTCTTCTCCAATGCGGACCAGCATCTCGGGCTGCTGGACCTGCGCACGGGCCGGCCCGTGGTCAAGGCCTTTGCGGCGGCCAGGGGCGGCGGCTGGCAGGTGCTGCATCCGTTTGCCGAGGGCCGTGCCTGGCTGCAGAGCAGCAGAGAGCTCCGGGGCGCGCCGGGCGAGGAGCCGCGCTGGGAAAGGCGGCTGCGCCTCATCGATGCCCAGGGGCGCACCGTGGCCGAGAGCAGCAGCTGGCAATGGGCGCAGCGTTTTGTGAACGGATCGGCCAGCGTGTTCCAGGGAGAGACGGCGGGGAATCTGCTCGTGGGCCGCGACGGAAAGCCGCTGAGCCTGAGCCTGGGAGCGCTGGCGGCGCGGGCCGGCCAGAGCAGCAGCTCCGCCTGGCCCGAGCGTCCGGGGCCGGTGCATGTCTTTCCCCTGCGGGACGCGCAGTCCACGCCCGGCGAGGACTCCGCCTGGGTCGATAGCCGGGGGCAGACGCTGTTTGTGCTGGCCAGGCTGGATTGCGGCATAGAGCAGCTGCGCAGCCCGCAAGGCCGGCCGCTATGGCCGGTGCAGGATGTGGCCGAGCGCTGCGTGCTGGAGGCCGAGAGCCGCGGCCAGGAGCCCGAGGCGAAATACAGGGCTGCGGCCAGCGCCGAGCGCCTGCGGCAGCTGCGAGCCGAGAACGAGCGGGGCCTGGATCTGGGGCCAGAGGCCGTGCTGCGCCAGGCGGCGGGCCTGCCGCCGAGCTTTTTCCCGTTGCGCCGCGATGGCGCCTATCTGAGCGACAGGCCCGGATGGGTGGAC
The DNA here is from genome assembly GCF_041079535.1 of Comamonas guangdongensis. Lineage (NCBI taxonomy): Bacteria > Pseudomonadati > Pseudomonadota > Betaproteobacteria > Burkholderiales > Comamonadaceae > Comamonas > Comamonas guangdongensis. Next base: position 28,077 of record NZ_JBFYGN010000014.1, read on the forward strand.
GGGCCCGCGGCCATCGAGCTGCACGCGCCGGGCCTGGCCGGCAGCGCGACACTGCAGCTGCCCGCCGGCTATCGCTATCTGCCGCCGGCGGCCATTGCCGCCATGCGCGAGCAGGACGGCCGGGCCGCAGCCGAGAACGCTGGCGAGCCGGACTGGGGCCTGATCTCTGCGGACAGGGATCCGCAGTGGGCGGTGCGCGTGCTGCTGCTCGGAACCGGGCGCCTCCAGCGGCCGCGGGGCGATGAACTCGATCCGGGCCGGCTGGCGCAGACCATCAGCCGCTACGACCATGGCAGCCCGCTGAGCCCGGCCGCCGAAGGCATGCAGCACACCACGGTCGACTGGCTGGTGGCGCCGCAATGGGATGAAGCCCGCCAGCGCCTGACCTGGGGGCTGAACAAGCTGGTGTTGGGTCGGGCCAAGGGCAGTTCGGCGAGCGGAATTTCGGTGGTGCAGGCCGTGCAGGGCAATTTCAGCCTGGTGCTCAATGTGCCGGCGAACAGAATGCAGGCCGCTCAGGGGATGGAGGTCGCGCAGCGGCTGCAGGCGCTGGCCGATGCCGTGGTCTTTGCGCCCGCAGCTGCGGGTAAAGAGTCCGAGGCCGAGGTGCCGCGTGATCTGGCTTCGCTGATCGCGGGCCACAAGCCCGCCGAAGTGGCCGAGTTCGAAGCCCGGGTCGGGGAGGTGCTGGAGCGCGACTGGCAGCAGCGCGCCGAGCGCCTGCGCCATCTGCTGTGGCGCGCCGCGGCCACCTTGGTGCCCTTGCTGTTGCTGCTGTCGGCCGGAATTTCCCGGCAGCGGTGGCGCAGGCGTGAGGCCCGCGGCCCGCGGCGGCCGACCTAGGCGTCCTGGCCGGGCTGCTGTTCGGGCGTGGGCAGCAGCTGCTTGCCTATCTGCTGCCAGGCCTTGGCCGCATCGGTCTGGCCCGCAAAATGGTGGCAACTGGCCGCGGTCATGGCGATGCGGCCGTCTTCGGGGCTCAGGTCGAAGGCCAGCTCGCACTGGGCCGCGGCATTGGCCCACATCACCAGCGCATTGCTGTTGTCCTCCTTTTGCAGGGCATGGGCCTCGGCCATCCAGGCCTGGGCCAGGCGGAAGGCGGCTTCGGCCTGGTTCATGTCGGCCTTGTGGGCCAGATAGAACTCCTTGCCGGCAGCCTGCCACAGCGAGCGGGCCTGGGCAAAGTCCTGGGTGGCCAGCTTCTGGGCCTGGGCGACCAGCGCATTGCCGGCCTGCAGATGGGACGAGTAATCGGTGGAAGTGCTGTCTTGGGGCATGCGCCATTGTCGCCATGCGGGCCGCGGCCTGCGCGCCGCGCGGCGCAAGCCCCTGCGCGCTCCGGGTCAGAAGCGCAGCTCCAGCAGATGCTGGCCCTTGTCCACATGCATTTGCAGGCTCTGGGTCTGGCCGTCGAGGGTCGTGGCCTGCAGGGTGTAAGCCCCTTCGGGCAGCCTCAGCAGGCAGACCGGGCCGCCGGCCTGGAAGCGGTAGCTGTCCTTGGCACCCTTGATCTCCACCGCGATATCGGCCTGGTACTCGCCGTCCTTGTCGGTGAACAGCAGCGACAGCGGATAGTCGCTGATGGCCGCGCGCATGGCCGTGGACTCATCGAGGCCTATGCCGCCACAGGAATACTGCAGCGCGCCTTGCTCGCGCATGGGCGGTATCTTGGCCGCCTCCATGGGCTGGGCCTGGGCCAGCGAAGCCAGCATGGCCCATAGCGCCGCGGCCAGCAGCGCAGGGGCCGCGCTTTCTCGTGCCTGAAGCATGGTGCCTCCTTTCATGGTGCAAGCCATGCCTCATGGTCGCGCATCGTGTGGCGCCTGGCTGTCGTCTGACGCTGCGCAGCGCTGTGGGCCGGCTCTTTCAGCCTGTTGCCAATGGCGATAGGCGTTAACCGGCGCTGCGCATTGTGAGCCGGATGGAACGCCGGTGTCAGGATGTTGCCTGCATGCCGCCGCTCAAGGGGTGTCTACAGGGATCGTCAGGCCTATGCGCGTGTGCCCGTCGGCCGATTCGGCAAAGCTGTGCCCGCCATGCAGGCGCGCGATGCCCGCCACGATGGCCAGGCCCAGGCCGTGATTGCGGTCGGCCTGGCTGCGCGCCGCATCGCCGCGGTAGAAACGGTCGAACAATCGCGGCAGGTGCTCGGCGGGAATGGGCGGGCCCTGGTTCAGCACGGCCAGCTCCACATCGCCCGCACCCTCGTGGCGGGCGCAGGGATGGTGGGTGATCTGCACGGCAATGGTCGAGCCCGGCGTGGCATAGCGCGTGGCATTGCCCAGCAGATTGGACAGCGCGCGGCGCAGCAGCCGCGCGTCGACCCGGGCCCGGACATCGCCCCGCACGACTACCTGCACGCCGGCTTCCTGCAGCGCAGCTTCGTGGAATTCGATGACCTCGTGCGCCAGCGCCGCCAGGCTGGCCACGGCGCTCAGGCGCGCGCCCTGGCCGCGGTCGGCCTGGGAGAGGAACAGCATGTCGCCCACGATGCCGGCCATGCGCTGCAGGTCCTCGAGGTTGGAGGCCAGCACCTCGCGCAGCTCGGCCTCGCTGCGCGGCTTGCGCAGCGCCAGTTCGCAGCTGCTGATCAGCGTGGTCAGCGGCGTGTTCAGCTCGTGGGCCACGTCGGTGTTGAAGGCCTCCATCTGCCGGTAGGCCACGGACAGGCGCTCCAGCAGCGCGTTGAACTGGGCGATCAGCGGGCGCAGCTCCTGGGGTTGACCGTGATCGTCCAGGCGCCGCTGCAGGTCCTGGGCCGAGAGCCGGCGCGTCTGCTCGGTCAGCAGGCGCAGCGGCGCCAGGCCCAGGCGTACCAGCCAGCTGCCGACCAGGGAGGCCAGCAGGGCGCCGCCCACGGCGGCCAGGCCCAGCGTCCAGGCCAGGCGCTCCAGCAGGGCGTCGTCCGAGCGGCGGTCCAGCAGCAGCTCGGCATGCGCGTCCGGTACGCCAGCCAGCGCCACCGCAAAGCTGCGCCGCAGCGTGCGGGCCTCGCCCGGAGGCAGGCGCAGGCGCTCGTAGGCCACGCGGCCCTGGCCGTCGACGATGCGCAGCGACAGCTCGTCGTGCCCGGTCAGAAAGTCGTCGAGCATATGGTCCAGGCCCTTGTCCGAATGGGCGCTGCGGCCTTCGGTCATCAGGTGCAGCACGGCCTGCTGCTTGTGGTCCAGGGTTTCCTGCTGGCGTTCCTCCAGCGTCATGGCCGCCACCACGTAGACGGCGGCGCAGACCAGGCCCAGGCCCAGCATGGTCTGCAGGGCCAGCCAGAACGACAGGCGCCGGCCCAGATGGGGCACGGCGCCGGAGCCGAAGGCATTCAGCAAGTTCACGGCGCGCGCGACTCCAGCACATAGCCCATGCCGCGCACCGTGTGCAGCAGAGGCGTGTCGAAAGGCTGGTCCAGCTTGAGGCGCAGGCGCCGCACGGCCACCTCGACCACATTGGTTTCGCTGTCGAAATTCATGTCCCAGACCTGGGAAGCGAGTTCGGTGCGCGACAGCACCTCGCCCTGGCGGCGCAGCAACAGGCTCAGCAGGTTGAACTCCTTGGCCGTCAGGTCCAGGCGCTGGCCGGCGCGCGTGGCGCGGCGGCGTATCAGGTCGAGTTCGAGGTCGGCCATGCGCAGCATGGTGGTTTCGGGCGCGGGCAGCGTGGGGCCGCTGCGGCGCAGCAGCACGTGGATGCGCGCCACCAGCTCGGAAAACGCAAAGGGCTTGACCAGATAGTCGTCCGCGCCGCCCTGCAGGCCCTTGACGCGGTCCTCGACCTGACCGCGCGCGGTCAGCATCAGCACCGGGGTCTGCTTGGACTGGCGCAGTGCCGCCAGCATGGCCAGCCCGTCTATGCCGGGCAGCATGCCGTCGAGCACGATGAGGTCGTAGGCCAGCTCGGTGGCCAGATGCAGGCCGTCGATGCCGTTGTGGGCCACATCGACCACAAAGCCTTCCTCGGTCAGGCCTTTGTGCAGGTACTCGGCCAGTTTGATCTCGTCTTCGACGACCAGCAGTTTCATGGGCCGCATTGTGCGCGATGAAAGCCTTCAGCCTCCATGCAGCCAGATGACGAATTTGTCATCTTCCGGTCAGAGAGGCGTCGCACCCGGGTTTTTAGAGTCCACCCCCTGAGCCACTGGGTGGCTTCCCCCTCTCTCGCTTCGCGGGAGGAGGACGATGCCTTCGCGGCGGGGCGGCCCTTGCTCGGCATCCCTGGCCCGACGCGCGCCAGATTCATAGGCTGCTGGCGATTCGTGAGTCGTGGACAGCTGGCATCAACCAGATGGAAAGCCTGGAGTTTTTACATGTCTTATGCCTCGTTGAAATCCACGAGTCCGCTGATCCGGCAGCTGCGCCGCGCCGCGCTGGCCGTGGCGGCGGCCTCCGCATTGGCCGGCACGGCCCAGGCCGCAGCGGATGCAGCGCCTGCGCTGACCCTGCCGCAGGCCCTGGCCCTGGCGCTGGCCCACAACCCCAGCCTGCGCGCGGCGCACCAGGCACTGGCGGCCAGCGAGGGCGCCGTGCTGCAAAGCCAGGCCCGGCCCAACCCCGAGCTCGCCTATTCCCAGGAGGACACGCGCAGCAGCACGCGTTCGGTGACGCTGCAATGGAACCAGACCGTGGAAGTCGGCGGCAAGCGCGCGGCCCGCATGCGCGTGGCCGAGCGCGGCCGCGACGTGGCCCAGGCCGATCTGGCGGCCGCCGAGGCCACGCTGCGTGCCGATGTGCGTGCGGCCTTCTTCGGCCTGCTGGCCGCGCAGCAGCGCGTGAGCCTGGCCGGGCAGACGCTGGAAATCGCCCGCAGCGCACGCGAAGCCGCGGCCAAGCGCGTGGCGGCCGGCAAGATCGCGCCGCTGGAGGAGAGCAAGGCCCGCGTGGCCGAGTCCGGCGCGCAGCTGGAGTTGGCCCAGGCACAGTCGGGCCTGCGCGTGGCGCGCGGACAGATGAAGGCGCTGTGGGGCGAAGCCGTGCGGCCCTTCGGCGAAGCCATGGGCGAAGGCTCGGGCGGCGTCGATGCGCTGCCCGAGATACCGGCGCTGGAGGCGCTGCAGCAGCGCCTGGAGCAGGCCCCGGCCGTGCTGCGCGCGCGCCAGGTCCTGGCGCAAAGCCGGGCCACGGCCGAGCTGGAGCGCGCACGCCGCCTGCCCGACCCCACGCTGAGCCTGGGCGTCAAGCGGGCCACCGAGGTGGGGCGCAACCAGCTGGTGGTCGGCGTCTCGGTACCGCTGCCATTGCTCGACAGCAACCGTGGCAACCAGCTGCAGGCCCTGCGCCTGGCCGACCGGGCCGAGGACGAGCTGCAGGCCACGCGCATCCGGCTGCAGACCCAGCTGTTCGAGGCACGCGAGCAGCTGCTGGCCAGCAACCAGCAGGCCCGTCTGCTGGCCGGCGAGGTGCTGCCCACGGCGCGCACGGCCTATGAGCTGGCCGCGCGCGGCTTTGCCCTGGGCAAATTCGCCTATCTCGATGTGCTCGACGCCCAGCGCACCTGGTCCGAAGCACGCAGCCAGTACCTGGAGCAGCTGCTGGCCACGCAGCGCGCTGCCGCCGACATAGAGCGCCTGCTGGGCGCAGAACCATCCGATCGCACCACACCATGAGCCACACCCCATCTTCCACACCCCGGGCGCCGCGCCGGACTTATGCGGCCATCGCCGCCATCCTCGTGCTGGGCGCGCTGGCGGCCGCGCTGATCCTGCGCAGCGGGCCTCAAAGCGCAGGCAAGACCGAAGAAGCCCATGGCCACAGCGAGGCCGAGGGCCATGCCGACGGCGAGCACCACGGTTCGGTGGCTTCCGCAGCCCATGGGCACGACAAGGAACATGCCGATGACGAACACCATGAAGACGGCAAGGCGCCGGCCAGCGGCAAGCCGGCAAGCCAGGCCGGCCACGACGAGGGCCTGATTGCCATGGATGCCCAGCGCATGCAGACGGCGGGCATCAAGCTGGCCGAGGCCGGCCCGGCCACGGTGCGCTCCATGCTGCAGCTGCCCGGCGAAATCCGCTTCAACGAAGACCGCACGGCCCATGTGGTGCCGCGCGTGGCCGGCGTGGCGGAAAGCGTGGCCGCCAACCTGGGCCAGAACGTCAAGAAAGGCCAGCTGCTGGCCGTGCTCAGCAGCGCCGCCATTTCCGAGCAGCGCAGCGAGCTGCTGGCCGCGGGCAAGCGCCTGGCACTGGCGCGCACCACCTACACGCGCGAAAAGCAGCTGTGGGAGGAGAAGGTCTCGGCCGAGCAGGACTATCTGCAGGCCCAGCAAGTCTTGCGCGAGGCCGAGATCGCGGTCTCCAATGCCCAGCAGAAGCTGGCGGCCAATGGTGCCGGAGTGGGGGCCGGCAGCGGCGGCGGACTCAACCGCTTCGAGCTGCGCGCTCCCTTCGACGGCGTGGTGGTAGAGAAGCACCTGGCCGTGGGCGAGGCCGTGCAGGAAACGACCCAGGTCTTCACCATCTCCGACCTGCGCTCGGTCTGGGCCGAGATGCGCGTGGCAGCTTCCGACCTGCCGGCCGTGCGCGTGGGCGAGAAGGCCACGGTGCGTGCCACGGCCTTCGACTCCTCGGCCACGGGCGAAGTGGCCTATGTGGGCGCGCTGATCGGCCAGGAAACCCGCACGGCATCCGCCCGCATCACGCTGCCCAACCCCGAGGGCGTCTGGCGACCGGGGCTGTTCGTGAATGTGGAAATCACGGCCTCGTCGCAGCAGGCCGCGCTGGCCGTGGCCAGCTCGGCGATCCAGCGCATGGACAAGCAGCAGGCCGTGGTCTTCGTGCCCGTACCGGGAGGCTTCCGCGCCCAGCCCGTGAGCGTGGGCCGCGCCGATGCCCAGACTACCGAGGTGCTCGAAGGCCTGAAGCCGGGCCAGCCCTATGTGGCCGAAGGCAGCTTCGTGCTCAAGGCCGAGCTGGGCAAGGCCAGCGCGGAACACACGCATTGACCTTGACCCCCCTGAGCCGCTTCGCGGCTTCCCCCCAGGGGGACGACGGCCTTTGCTGTGGGGCGGCCCTTGCTGGCCGTCTCGCGTTTGGGCCATGCCTATTTCAGAACGCGTGCGCAAAGCGCGGAAATCGCTACCGCGGCTAGGAAAAAACCATGTTTGAACGCATCATCCGATTCGCCATCGAGCAGCGCTGGCTGGTGCTGCTGGCCGTGCTGGCCATGGCGGGACTGGGCATTTTCAGCTACCAGCGCCTGGCCATCGACGCCGTGCCCGACATCACCAACGTCCAGGTGCAGATCAACACCCAGGCCAGTGGCTATTCGCCGCTGGAGACCGAGCAGCGCGTGACCTATCCCATAGAGACCGTGATGGCCGGCCTGCCCCATCTGGAGCAGACGCGCTCGCTGTCGCGCTACGGCCTGTCCCAGGTCACCGTGGTGTTCAAGGACGGCACGGACATCTATTTCGCGCGCCAGCTCGTGGGCGAGCGCATCCAGCAGGCGCGTGACAGCCTGCCCACGGGCATCACGCCAACGCTGGGGCCGATTTCCACGGGCCTGGGCGAAATCTATCTGTGGACCGTCGAGGCCGAGGAGGGGGCGAAGAAGGCCGACGGCACGGCCTACACGCCCATGGACCTGCGCGAGATCCAGGACTGGGTCATCAAGCCCCAGCTGCGCAACGTGCCCGGCGTGACCGAGATCAACTCCATCGGCGGCTACGCCAAGGAATACCTGGTGGCGCCCAAGCCCGAGCGGCTGGCGGCCTACGGCTTCACGCTGGCCGACATCGTCGCGGCACTGCAGCGCAACAACAGCAATGTGGGGGCGGGCTATATCGAGCGCCAGGGCGAGCAGTACCTGATACGCGCGCCGGGCCAGGTCACGGGCATTGCCGATATCCGCGAGGTCATCGTCGGCTCGGCCCAGGGCCAGCCCATACGCATCCGCGATCTGGCCGAGGTCGGCCTGGGCCGGGAGCTGCGCACGGGCGCGGCCACCGACAACGGCCGCGAGGTGGTGCTGGGCACCGTGTTCATGCTGATCGGCGAGAACAGCCGCAGCGTTTCGCAGGCCGTCGACGCGCGCATGCGCGAAATCAACCGCAGCCTGCCGGCCGGCATCAAGGCCATCACCGTCTACGACCGCACCAACCTTGTGGACAAGGCCATCGCCACGGTCAAGAAGAATCTGCTCGAGGGCGCCACGCTGGTCGTGGTCATCCTGTTCCTGTTTCTCGGCAATCTGCGCGCGGCGCTGATCACGGCGCTCATCATTCCGCTGTCCATGCTGTTCACCTTCACGGGCATGGTGCACTTCAGGGTCAGCGCCAACCTCATGAGCCTGGGAGCGCTGGACTTCGGCATCATCATCGACGGCGCCGTGGTCATCGTGGAGAACTGCGTGCGCCGCCTGGCCCATGCCCAGGCACATGCGCAGAATGTGCGCGGCAGGCTGCTCACGCGCAGCGAACGGCTGCACGAAGTCTTCGCCGCGGCCAAGGAGGCGCGCCGCCCGCTGCTGTTCGGCCAGCTCATCATCATGGTGGTCTATCTGCCCATCTTTGCGCTCACGGGCGTGGAAGGAAAGATGTTCCACCCGATGGCGATCACGGTGGTCATCGCCCTGGCCGGCGCCATGCTGCTGTCCATCACCTTCATTCCCGCCGCCATGGCCCTCTTCATGGGCAACAAGGTGGCCGAGAAGGAAAACCGCCTCATGGGCTGGGCGCGCCGCGCCTATGCGCCCGTGCTGGCGCGCGTCATGGCCGCACCCGCCGTGGTGCTCACGGCGGCCGGCGTGGCCGTGGCGCTTTCCCTGCTGCTGGCCACGCGCCTGGGCAGCGAGTTCGCGCCCAATCTCAACGAGGGCGACTTCGCCATCCAGGCGCTGCGCATTCCCGGCACCAGCCTCACGCAGTCGCTGGAAATGCAGATGCAGATCGAGAGAACGCTCAAAAAGGAGTTCCCCGAGATAGCGCGCGTGTTCGCGCGCACGGGTACGGCGGAAATCGCCTCCGACCCCATGCCGCCCAATATCTCGGACGGCTACATCATGCTCAAGCCCCGTGCCGAGTGGCCCGATCCTTCGCGTTCGCAGGGCGACCTGCTGACGGCCGTGCAGGAGGCTGTGGAGCGCATACCGGGCAATAACTACGAGTTTTCGCAACCCATCCAGCTGCGTTTCAACGAGCTGATATCGGGCGTGCGCAGCGACGTGGCCGTGAAGATCTTCGGCGACGACATGGCCGTGCTGGAGAAGAATGCGCAGGCCGTGGCCGGCATGCTGCAGCAGATTTCGGGCGCCACCGAGGTCAAGGTCGAGCAGACCACGGGCCTGCCCATGCTCACCGTGCACATAGACCGCGAGAAGGCTTCGCGCTACGGCCTGAACATGGGCGACGTGCAGGACACCATCGGCACGGCGCTGGGCGGCAGCGAAGCCGGCACGGTATTCGAGGGCGACAAGCGCTTCGACATCCAGGTGCGCCTGCCCGAGGACCTGCGCAACGACATGGATGCGCTGGGGCGTTTGCCCATTGCCTTGCCGCGCGGCGCCGACGGTCGCATGGGTTTTGTGCCGCTGTCGGCCGTGGCCAGCTTCGAGACGGCTCCCGGTCCCAACCAGGTCAGCCGCGAGGACGGCAAGCGCCGCATCGTCGTCAGCGCCAATGTGCGCGGCCGCGACATGGGCTCCTTCGTGGGCGAAGCCCAGCAGCGGCTGGAGGGGCTGCAGCTGCCTGCGGGCTACTGGACGCGCTGGGGCGGTACCTTCGAGAACCTGGAGTCCGCGCGCCAGCGCCTGCAGATCGTGGTGCCCGTGGCGCTGCTGCTGGTCTTCGTGTTGCTGTTTGCGATGTTCGGCAATGTGCGCGACGGGCTTGTCGTCTTCACGGGCATTCCGTTCGCGCTCACGGGCGGCATTCTGGCGCTGTGGCTGCGCGGCATACCGCTGTCGATTTCGGCGGCCGTGGGCTTCATCGCGCTGTCGGGCGTGGCCGTGCTCAACGGCCTGGTGATGATCGCCTATATCCGCTCGCTGCGCGAAGCGGGGCGCAGCGTGCATGACGCCGTGACCGAGGGCGCGCTCACGCGTCTGCGCCCCGTGCTGATGACGGCGCTGGTGGCATCGCTGGGCTTCGTGCCCATGGCGATTGCCACCGGCACGGGCGCCGAGGTGCAGCGGCCGCTGGCCACGGTGGTGATCGGGGGCATTCTTTCGTCCACCATGCTCACGCTGCTGGTGCTGCCGCTGCTGTACCGGCTGGTGCATCGCAACGATGCTTCGGAGAGCGATGAGCCGGTCGTCGTGCCGCTCGACGGCGAGGCGCCGACAGCCGCATAGTCGCGCGGTGCTGCCCCATCAAAAGCCAGAGCCCGGAACAGGGCTCTGGCTTTTTTTTGCGAGGCGATGAGCGCATGAAACCAAGCCCTGGATGACAGCAATGTCACCGTGCCGTGGGGCTCTCGTCGGGGGTCGCTTTCTACAGTGGAGCCATCTTTCCGGAACGCCCGAAACCGCATCGGAAAGAGAGTCAAGCAAGCACTTTTGAAAGGACCCAGACCATGACGCAAAACCGTTTCTTTCCCAGCTCCCTGATCGCCGGCCTGGCCGCATCGGCGGCCCTGATTCTGCCCGGTGCAGCCATGGCCGACAGCTACTGGCATCCCGCCAACAACGAGGCCGGGGTCAAGACCTATCCCGAGCATTTCCGCAGCAGCAAGACGCGGGGCCAGGTGCGGGCCGAGGCCGAGACGGCGCTGCGTCAGGGTGGAGCCTCGCGCTTCAACAGTGGCGCCTACCCGGCTGATGTGCCGCAGGCCGTCAGCGGCAGGTCGCGCCAGGAGGTGGTGCAGGAGCTGCTCAATGAAACGCCGGCGCAGCGCGAGGCGCGCCAGCGCGCCTTCGGCGGCTGAGCCGGTAATATGGCGCTATTTGACCGAATAGCGCCATGAACCCCTCCGCCAGCCCGCTCGATCCGTTGCCGGAAATCCTCCAGTCCCTGCGCAGCGCATGTCCCACGCTGTGGGCCGGCCGCGGGGCCGGGGCCCGGGCCGGGGGCGCCGTCTCGGCAGCGCAGGTGCAGCAGGCCGTGCAGCGCTTCGAGCGTTTTGCGCCACTGTTGCAGCAGCTCTTCCCCGAGCTGGAAGCATCCCGGGGCCGCATCGAGTCCGAGCTGTTGCCGGTGCCCCATATGCAGCAGGCGCTCGGCCTTCCCGAGGCCATGGGGAGTCTGCTGCTCAAGGCCGATCATGCCCTGCCCGTGGCCGGCTCCATCAAGGCGCGCGGCGGCGTGCACGAGGTGCTGGAATATGCCGAGCGGATTGCGCAGCTGCACGGCCTGCTGAACGCCGGGGACTATGCGCAGCTGGCGTCCGACGAGGCCCGCGCCGTGTTTGCCCGGCATCAGGTGGCCGTGGGCTCCACCGGCAATCTGGGGCTGTCCATCGGCGTCATGGCCTCGGCCCTGGGCTTCCAGGCCGTGGTCCATATGTCGGCCGATGCCAAGGAGTGGAAGAAGCAGCGGCTGCGCGCGCGCGGCGTGCAGGTGGTGGAGCACGCGGGCGACTACGCCCAGGCCGTGGCTGCGGGCCGCGCGCTGGCGCAGCAAGATACTCACTGCCACTTCGTCGACGACGAGAAATCGCTGTCGCTGCTGCTGGGCTATGCGGCGGCCGTGCCCCGTCTGGTGGTCCAGCTTGCGGAGCAGCGGCGCGTGGTGGATGCGGAGCATCCTTTGTTTGTCTACATACCTTGCGGAGTGGGCGGCGCCCCGGGCGGAGTGGCTCTGGGCCTGCAGCAGGCCTTCGGCCCGCATGTGCACTGTTTTTTTGCCGAGCCCGTGCAGTCGCCCTGCTTCATGGTGGAGATGCTGGCCGGCGCCGGAAGCTTGCCCGGCCTGGGCGAGCATCCCTCGGTCTATGAACTGGGCCTGAACAACCGCACCGAGGCCGATGGCCTGGCCGTGCCACGCGCCTCCGAACTGGCGGCCGATGTGGTGCGCGGCTTTCTGGGCGGCGTGTTCACGGTGGCCGATGAAACCCTGTTCCGCCATCTGTGCCTGCTGCATGACAGCGAGGGCCTGGACATCGAGCCTTCGGCCGCGGCAGGCTTTGGCGGCCCGCGTGCCCTGCTGGAAACCGCGGCCGGGCAGGACTATCTGCAGCGTCAGAATCTGCTGCCGCATATGGCCGGGGCCACGCATATCGTATGGACCACGGGCGGCCTGTTCGTGCCGCCCGAGGAATATGCGCGGTTTCTAGAGCGGGGCCGCAGCCTAGCGCGGGGCGGCTGAGGCTGCGGGCGCCGTGCCCGCTTCGCTCATCAGCATCAGCAGGCTGCGGTTGAAGTCTTCCACCACCAGCAGCCGGCCCGCATGGTCTACGGCCATGCCCGTGGGGCGGCCACGTGGGCGCAGGCCCGCTTTCTCGTCCCAGCCGCTGAGCCAGTCTATGGGCTTGCCCGAGGGCAGGCCCTTGGCGTCGCGCGCAAAGCCCACGATGCGCTGCCCGCCGGCGCCCGGCCCGTGCCAGGCTACCAGTAGCTGGCCGCCATAGGCGCTGGCGCTGCCCGTGGCCAGCATGTGCAGCGGTGCCACATGGGCGGGCCAGAGCATGAACGGCGCCTCGGTCTTGCTGCAGTCATAGCGCTTCTCATAGCCCTGGGCATTCTGCTGCCGGCCTATGCAGTAAGGCCAGCCATAGTCGGCGCCGGCGCGTAGCTGGTTCAGCTCTTCGGGCGGTTGCTTGGAGTCCCGGTAGTCGATATTGTTTTCGCCCTGCCAGAGCGTGCCTGCGGCAGGGCCGTCGGGCATGGCGGCGAGGGCCATGGAGTTGCGCAGGCCCGTCGCAAAAAGCTTGAATTCCTTGACGGGCAGGGGACCGGCCTGCAGCGTCATGCGCCAGACCGCGGCCCGCGGCATGGCGCCGCCGCGCTCGGGGCAGGGGACGGGCTGCTTCTGGTCCTCGCCGCGGCAGGAATCGCTGAACGAGCCCAGGTTGACGTAGAGGCTGCCGTCGGGGGCGAAGGCCAGCTCCTTGAGCAGGTGGGCACCGTCGGCGGGCAGATTGCCGGCCAGTACTTCCGGCCTGGGCGGCTGGCCCGGGGCCGGCACCGCCGCGCGCCAGATGCGGTCGGCCTCGCCGATATAGATCCTGCCGTCGGGACCGCGCACCATTCCCGAGGGGTAGTTGAGCTTGTCCAGCAGGACCTGCGCCTGCACGGCCTTGGCCGTGGTGTTGGCATTGGCGGGGGTGGCCGCGTCCGGCGGCAGGCGCAGCTCGATCAGCTTGCCCTGCTGCGGCATCCAGCCGCCCATGTCCAGCACCCAGAGGCGGCCCGGCGCGATTTCCAACACGCGGCGCGGAAAGCGCAGGCCATGGGCCTCGTCGGCCACCAGCCCCACGCAGGTTCCGGCCGGGCTGCCTATGGCCAGGCGCGGGTAGCCCGCGCATTTGCCCGTTGACGTATAGCCGCGCGCCTGCACAGGCTGGCTGGCGGCCAGCGTCAGCAGCAGGGCCATGAGCGGGCCCAAGGTCCTGCCTGCGGTGGGCAGCGGTTTCTTCAGCGCCATCAGCATCTCCGTGAGCGATCCGGGACCTGCATCTTGCCATGGCGCGGACCGGCGCTAGGCGCGGCGCAGCAGGGCCAGCGGCAGCAGGGCCAGCGCCATCAGCGCCGCGCACAGCGACAGCGGCAGCCCATAGCCCTGGCTGCTGTCCACCAGATAGCCGAACAGTGTCGGCCCCATCGCGGCACCCAGGCCGGAGATCAGATTGCCGAGGCCGAGCAGGCTGCCGAAATTCTGCCGGCCCGCAAACTCCATCAGCAGCGTGGGCGACATCTGGTTGACCAGGTTGAAGGTCATGCCCCAGCCCAGGACAAAGCCTGTCAGCGCCGTCATGCCCCAGCCCGCCTCGGTGGCCTGCAGCAGCGCGAGCACGCCGATGCTGCCGACGACGACGCCCAGCGACAGCGTGCGCCTGACTCCCTGGCGCGTGCTGAGCGCGCCAAACAGCAGGCTGCCGCCGATGGTGGCCGCGGCGATCGCGCCATAGACGAGGGCCGCTTCGGCGGCGGAGTAGCCTATGGACACCAGATAGGGCACCAGCCCCATCAGCACGCTGAGTCCGCTGAGGGTGATGAGCAGGAACATCGCTATCCACAGCCAGTACTGCGGCAGGCGCAGCACGGCGCCTATGCCTGGCTCCTGCGCTTGCGCCTTGGCCGCCGGTGCGGCGTGGGCGGGCAGGCGCACCAGCCACCACAGCAAGGGAATGCAGACCGCAAAGATCATCACCGCTCCGGCCTCCATGGTGGTGCGCAGTCCCATCTGGGCGAGCATCTGGGTCAGCAGCACCGGCAGCACGGTGCCGCCGGCGCCGACCACGGCCAGCAGCACGCCAAAGGCCAGCCCCTGGCGCGGCACGGGAAACCAGTGCGAGACGAGGATGAAGGCCGGCACATAGGTCGAGCCGCCAACCCCTATGCCGCAGCAGGCAATGGTCAGGGTGAACATGTCCAGGCTGCTGCTTTGCGAAGCCGCCAGATAGGCGAGGCCGGTGACCAGGCCGCTGCACACCATCACCGGCCGTGGCGGCACGCGATCCAGCAGCCAGCCTGCGGCCGGCATGGCCAGCGTCATGGTCACCATGAACACCGTGGCCAGGCGCGCGGCCTGCTCATGGTTGCAGTGGAAGGTCTCCATGATCGGCAGGGTGAAGATGCTGAAGGCATTGAGCGTCAGGCCGAAGCTGATGCTCATCGTCACGCCCAGGCCCAGCACCAGCGTCCATGCGCTACGTGTGTCGAAGTTGTCGGAATTGCTCATGATTGCTCGTTCCTGGCGGCTAGGCTGGCTCAGCAGGCAGCCGCCTTGGCCAGGATCAGGTCTGCGGCCTTCTCCGCGATCGCGATGATGGTGGCGTTGGGGTCTCCGGTGGTGATGCGCGGCATCACCGAGCCGTCGACCACGCGCAGATTGCTTGTCCCGTGCACCTCGAGTCTGTCGTTGACCACGGCCAGTTCGTCATGTCCCATGCGGCAGCTGCCCACGGCTTCGTAATTGACCTCGCAGGTACGGCGCAGAAAAGCGTCTATGGCCGCGTCCTCGTCGATCTCGGCGCGCGGCAATACCTCCCGGCCGTGATAGGGCCGATAGGCCTCGCCAGCGAGAATCCGGCGAGAGATGCGTATGCCGCGGCGCAGCGCCTCGACATCGCGCGGGTCGCTCAGATAGTTGGCATCGATCACGGGTTGGGCCATGGGGTCGGCCGAGCGCAGGCTCAGCCGACCGCGGCTTTCGGGGCGGGTGAGGATGATGAGATTCGTGATGCCATGCGATTTGCTCTCTTTTTCATCGGCCACCAGCAGGGCCGGAATGAAGTAGAACTTGAGGTCGAGTTCCTCATGCCCCGGAGTGCCCGAGCGCAGATAGGCGACCGCATCGATGGAGTTGCTGCCCAGCGGCCCCTTTCGCGCCAGCGCGTAGCTCAGGCCGGCCTGGGCCATGGCCAGCGGACTGCTGAAGTATTTGTAATAGGTGATGGGTTGCGGGCAGCTCATGGCCACCTGGGTGCCGATATGGTCGTGCAGATTGGCGCCCACGCCTTTCAGGTTCAGAACCGGGGAGATGCCCAGGGCCTGCAGCTCGTCCGCGGCGCCTATGCCGGACAGCATCAGCAATTGCGCGGACTGGAAGGTGCCGGCGCTGCTGATCACTTCGCTGCGCGCGTAGGCGCGCTGCAGCTCGCCTCCCTGAAGGTACTCGACGCCTATGGCACGTCGGCCCTTGAACAGGATGCGGGTGGTATGCGCCTCGGTGAGCACCTGTAGATTGCGGCGTTTTTGCGCCGGCCGCAGATAGGTGACGGCCGTGCTCATGCGCCGTCCCTTGTAGATCGTGTGCTCGCCGGGGCCGAAGCCTTCGGCGACCGCGCCGTTGTGGTCGTCGTTATAGGGGTAGCCGGCATCTTGGGCGGCCTTGATCCAGGCCCGGGTGGCGGGGTTGTTCAGACCCATGCGGGTGACGCGCAGAGGGCCGTCGCCGCCGTGGTAGGCATCGGCGCCGTGCAGATTGCCTTCGGCACGGCGGTAGTAGGGCAGCATCTCCCGGTACGACCAGCCCTGGTTGCCGGCCGCTGCCCAGCCGTTGAGGATTTCGGCCGCGCCGCGGCTGTAGCACATGCCGTTGATCGAGCTGCTGCCTCCGAGCACCTTGCCGCGGGCATCGTGGAGCACGCGGTTTTCCAGGTGTTTTTGCGGCGCCGTCTGATAGTTCCAGCTGAATTTGCCGGTCTGGAGCAGGGCCAGAAAACCGCCGGGAACGTGGATCAGCGGGCTTTTGTCCCGCTTGCCGGCTTCGAGCAGAAGCACCCGGTGACGCGGGTCGGCGGACAGGCGGTTGGCCAGCACGCAGCCGGCCGAGCCGGCGCCGATGATGATGAAGTCGAATTGATGGGCATCTGACATGACAAGTTTCTTCCTGGACTGGTCCCATCCGGTTTTCCGTGCCCAAAGAAGCGGATCGGCAAAAAGGATTTACGTAGCCGTTCATGCAAGCCCGAATGCAGGCTTGCCCTTCAGGTCTTCAATGGGCGGGGCGTGCCGGCGGCTTGCTGCAGCAAGCTGTGTGGTTGGGCTGGAGCGCCAATGGCCAGCCGCCGGAAGCAAGGCGCTGCTTCCGGCGGCTGTGGATCGGCGATGGGTTTAGAACATGTACTTCACGGTCAGCGACAGCTGGTCGCGATCCACCATGGAGCGGTCCTTCTTGGTGTCCAGCGAGGCGCTGCCCAGATAGCCCACATAGGCCACCGTGAGCGACAGGTTGTTGTTCTTGGTGAAGGTGGCGCCGACGCTGTAGCGGCGGTCGCCCTGGCCGCCACCAAAAGTACCGACCAGAGAGCGGCCGCGCAGCTGATGCGAATAGCTGAGGGGGATGCTCAGATCCCAGCCTTCGGCGATGCCCGGGTAGCCCAGAATCCAGGTTCCCGCGAAGGCCAGGCTGTTGCGGGTCTTGAAGAACAGCTCATTGAAGCCATAGCCGTCGCTGATGCTGTTGACCTTGACCCCGGACAGTTCGACCAGGAGCTGCATATCGGGGGCCAGCGGCGTGCGGCCGACGTTGTAGAAGCCGCCGACGTTCAGCTGCGTGACATTGCCGCGCACGTAAGCTGGCGTATCGGGCACATCGCGCATGTTGACCATCAAGGGAGTGCCTTGCCGGTAGCTCAACTCGCCATAGGCGGAGACCTTGCCGAACGTGGTGCTGACCGTGCCGGCCAGCATCTTGACGTTATCGAAGTAGCGCACGTTGTAGCCGCTGAAGTCCGGCGCGAAAATCAGGGCCGGCGAGCGGTCGTTGTAGTTGAGGTAGTACAGGCCGACCTCGGTTTCGCTGGTCAGGCGGTAGCGTCCACCAATGCCCCATTGGCCGGTTTTCTTCGGGCGCTGGTCGCGGGTTCGCGGCAGGCCGTCGCAGACGCCGGCGCTGTAGGTGCCCAGGCAGCTGCCGCCGGGGCCTAGCAGATCGTCGGTGCTCTGGAAGGAGCCCACGGCCGGCAGAATGGTTTCGTGGAAGCCGAACTGCCAGTGGCCCAGCAGCGTGAAGTCGGGAGACAGCTGCAATGAGGCCGAGATCTGGTCCTCGGGCAGGATGGCCTCCTTCACCTCGGTGCCGGGAATGTCGCTCTTGGCGCCGTCAAACGGGCCCTGTGCGCCGGAGATATTGGCGAAGTAATTGGCTTCGCCCCAGTTCACGACCTGGCGGCCGACACGCAGATCCAGCTTCTTCGCATCGCCCAGATTCACCGTCGTGAAGGCATAGGTGTCGAGCAGGCGCGAATAGCCGCCCTGCATATGCCTGGCCGTCGAGGTGAAGCGGTCATAGGGCGGCGGGGTGTTGGGGATGGTGCTGCCGTTGTAGTCGGTACGGCTGTGGTAGACCTGATCGTAGAACGTCGATCCGGTCAGAACCATGCCGGTGTCGCCCTTGGCCAGCTTGCTCTCGAACAGCGCCGAGACGCGATTGGCGATGAGCGCGCCTTTCTTGAAATTGTTGTTGCCGTCATTGCCGGTGAAATTGCTGGCGTCGCTGGCCAGCAAGGGATTGGGGCTCTTGGTGCGTACCCCGAGCGCGTAGGTGGTGCCGAGGCTCCAGTCGAATTTCAGGCCGTCACCGAGATCGACGGTTTCGCCGGCCTGTGCGGCAGGCAGGGACAGGAGCAGAAGTACGGCGCAGGCCAGCGAGGTCCGGATGTATGGGTGCTTCATGGAATGGGCTTCCAGCGGGTAGTTCTTTTTATTTGCCGGCACTGCGCGCTGCAGCCGGGGTGAACATGGATTCGTTCACGTCGCCCTTGTTCAGGACCGGGCCTTTTTCCCGTTCCTGGAAAAGGTTGTAGGCCAGGTAGGAGCCCGCGTTGAGGTCGTGATAGAAGGAGGTGCCCGAATACCATGCCTTGACGTCGAAGGCGTAGTAGTAGTTGATGAAGGCGTGCTGCCAGAGCTCGCCACGGCTGTCGTAGATATCGGTGGCCACGGCCTGGCCGGTGTCCTCGTCGAGGAACATCACCCGTTTGCTGAACAGATGGCGGTAGCCTTCCTTGAGCGTGCCTTCGGTGACCCAGACGCGGCGCAGCTCATAGCGCAGGTAGTCGGGATTGGGGTGCTCCGGGGTCAGCAGGCTGGCGTACTTCACGCTGGGCTGGTGGATCTTGTACGCATTGGCGGGTATGAACATCTCCTTGCGGCCCACCAGCTTCCAGTTGTAGCGCTCGGGCGAGCCGTTGAACAAGCGGTCCGAGTCAATCGTCATGCGGCCGCCGGTGCCGGTCATGGGCTGGTCGAAACCGAACTCCGGCACCTGGCGTACGCGGCGGGTGCCTGGGTCGTAGGCCCAGGTCAGCCGCTTTTCGTCACCGAAATTGGTAGGTTCGACCGCCACCGTGACGCCACCCCGGTCGCGCTCGGGCAGCAGGTATTTGGTGAGGTTGTAGGCCATGGGGCCTTCTGCCGGCTTGCCCAGCAGATCCGGGACGTTGTAGCGGTCCAGATCGGTGCTCTCGGTGCGGCCGTAGTTGATGGTGCCGTTGGACAGTACGTTGGCGCTGTCCCGAGTCACGTAGGCCGTGTATTCGCGGGTGTTCAGCAGATTGTTCCAGATCAGCTCCAGCCCGTTCTTGGGGATTGGGAAGTTGAGGGCACCGAGACGGCCCTTGATGGAGAGTCCGTTTTCCGCGACCTCGGCGTCCAGCGCGTTCTTCTTGGTGACTGCGCAGACTTCGTCGGTGTAGCGGAAATCGCGGTGTCCCTGGTAGACGGGAATGCGGTAGGTCTTCGCATATTTCTTCAGCATGGACTGCTGGCCGGGGCTCAGCTTGTCCAGATACTGGCCCATATTGTCCGCAGTGATCTGGAACAGCGGCTTCTCGTTGGCATAGATGTCCACGGGGTGCTTGCCGCTGTGAGGCTGGAAGGCAACGCCAGGTGGCGCGCCCAGCCATTTGCCGGTGAACTCGGGAATCGTGCCTTCCTTGTTGCCGGCCTTGATGGCTCCCGAGCAGGTCAGGTCCTTGCCCAGGCGTTCGGCTTCGCTGGCCGGCACCTTGGCATGTGCCAATCCCGCGGCCAGCAGGCCCGCGGCCAGGGCCAGCGGGGCTGTCTTCATCAATTCGCTCATATGGTCTCCTCCGTCTATATGTCGTCCGTGCTATTGCGCAAAAGATCGGGCTGGGGCAGTCCGGGCAAGCCCCGGCATGCGTCTGGCCTGGGTCACATGCTAGGAATGGAGGCCTGTGCGCAGCTAGTACCAGGTGGTACCGACGAGGTCCGATCGCGCGCTTTGGCGGCGCAAAAAAAAGCCAGCCTTGGGAAAGGACTGGCTCCAAGCAGAGACATGGTGGGCCGCATGCCCGGCGGGGCAGGCGGCAGTCAGGACGGCAGCGCGTCGCCGGGCACTAGGCCGGGATGACGGCGATGGAGGAGATTTCGATCAGCTGTTCGGAAGCGCCCAGTTCCGCGACGCCAATGATGCTGAACGCATGCGCTGGGAAGGGCATGCCGTCCAGGGCCTGGGCCATGGCCTCGAAGAACTGGCCGCTGCGCGCACCGCAGAGCCCTTTGATATAGACCGTGCTGCTGACGACATCGGCGGGGCTGCCGCCCGCGGCATTGACGGCGGCAGCAACATTTTTCAGCGTGGCCGTGGCTTGCGCCTTGAAGTCGTCGCCACCTAGCAGTTCGAAACTGGGGTTGAACGGCGCTTGGCCGGCGAGATAGACGGTGCTGCCGCTCTGGGCGCGCACCACCTGGCTGAGACCTTCAAAGCTCAGCAATTCCTTGGGGTTGAGGTGTTCCAGGCGTGGGGTGTTGGCTGCCATAGGTTTTCACGGAGAGAGGGGAATCGGAGCGCCCGGCTTGATTGCAGGCGCGCGGTGGAAATCGGGCGATCAGAACCATTGCTGCGCAGGTAATCGGTGTTCAGGCCGACATGGCATGGATGCAAGAAACTCATCACCTGACGGATGCTAGGCAGGGCACAGATGGGTCGCCAGTCCCATGTGGTACTGCCGGTGCTGCATACAAGTCCGGATAGACGGTGCGGCGGCCGCGGCCTATGCTGCGGCACGGCTTCAGTCTGGAAAAAGTTGCGAGATACCGGCGCAGCGGCCGCGTTGATATCGTTCCGGCGGTGCCTCTCTGACTTGAAGGCACCGTGTTCATTGCCTGGTTTGCTATTGGTTTTGATTACTATGTTGACCGAGACCTCTTCCCAGTCCCTAGGCTCCGCCGCCCACAGTCCCCTGCCCGTGCAAGGCGGGCGGCCCGACTGGTCGCAGCTGTGGTCCGGCATGGTGCAAGGCCAGCCTTCGGCGTCCGCCCCCCCGGGTGATCTGCTGCATCTGCTCTACCAGAGCATCCAGGACGCTCTGCCCTGGCAGCGTTTTGCCGAGGGCCTGCGCGGGCTGCTGGGGGCGCGCAATGTGGTCATCACGCTGCACCATATGCAGCAGACCGGATGCGACAGCTATGTGATGGCCGGCATTGCCGACGACCCCATAGACTGGCAGGCCGTGGAGGAGGAGTACCGCGCGAACTTCATGGCCCTGGATCCGCTGCGCCTGGACCGCATGGCGCCGGGGCAGGTGGAGCGCTTGACCCTGCATCTGACCCACTCCCATTTTGCGGAGAAGCTGGGCTTCACCGACAGCATGCGCCTGTGCGTGGCCGAGCCGCAAGGCATGCGCTGTTGGGTGGATATGGTGCGCTGCGATGCGGCTCAGCCCTTGTTCAGCGCTGCCGACATGGCGCTGCTGCGGGCGCTGGTGCCGCATATGGAAACCGCGCTCGGCCTGTTTGCGCGCCTGCAGCGTCACGAAACCGAGCGTTTTGTGTACGAGAGCATGCTCGATCATTTCGGGCTGGGCTGCGTGCTGCTCAACGGCGCGGGCGAGGTGTTGCATATGAACCCCGTCGCCACCCAGCTGGTGCAGCGCGTGCCGGGGCTGGGCGTGGTGGAGCGCAGGCTCAGGCTTAGGAACCGCGCGGTGCAGCGGCTGCTGGATCAGGCGATAGAGAAGATGGTGCTGGCGCGCGAGCAAGGGCAGGAAGAGGTGAACGGGGAGATCCTGCGCATGGGACAGGTGGAGGATCACCTGCTGGGCCTCCTCGTGCAGTCGGCACCCGTGCGCCACTATTACCGGGGGCAGGAAACGCCGTGCGCCATCGTCTATCTGTCGGAGATCCATACGCCGCTGCAGGCACTGCAGCCAGCCAAGTCGCATTCGGTCCAGCGCATCTGCAGCCTGTTCGACCTGACCCGGCAGGAGGCCACGCTGTCGCTGCTGCTGGCCTGCGGCCACACCATTGCGGAAGCCGCGCAGAAAATGCAGATCGGCGAGAGCGCGGCGCGCAACTACTCCAAGAAGGTCTACGGCAAGCTGGCCATCTCCAGCCAGGCGGATCTGGTGCGCGTGATGCTGCGCAGCCTGTTGTTTCTGCGCTAGCCCAAACCATGCACCGGCAGTGCCACCTGGTACTAGAGCGCCGGGGCCGGCCTTTCTAGACTTCCCGTCACGCCCGAAAAGTGGCGTTGATCCAGGGAGGTTCTTTTGCAAGCGCGTCAATTTCCGGCGAATGGCGTAAGCCGCCAAGCTTATCAATCCGGCACCGTGCCCATAGCCTGCAGCGGCTGGGCCCTGCATGCGCCGGCACCTCGCCATGCGGCCCTGGAACAGGATGTGGAAACCGATGTGGCCGTCATCGGCGCCGGCCTGGCGGGCAGTTCGCTGGCCTTGCATCTGCAAAAACTGGGCATCAATGTGGCCTTGATTGAGGCGCGCCAGCCTGCGGACGGCGCCTCGGGGCGCAACGCCGGCCATGTCCAGCCTTTCCTCGACAAGCTGCAGGCGCTCAAGAGCTGGCCGGGGGGCGGTCAGCCCTTTGTTGAATACTTCGTCCAGCAGCGCAACATCGTCTACGAAATGTGCAGCCGGTATGGCATCGATGGCGATGCCCACCCGGGCGGCATGGTGGAGGTCGCAGCCCGGCCGGTCGCCGCACTGCAGGCCAAGGCCAGGGAATGGGCCGGCCGTGGCTATGCCGTGGCCGAGGTGGGGCGCGAGAGCTTGCAGGAGCTGCTGGGTACCTCGCGCTACGGCTATGGCCTGCACTGGCAGGAGGGCGGCTCCGTCAACCCCTTTATGTTCACCAGTGGCATGGTGCGCGTGGCGCAGATGCTGGGGGCGCAGGTCTATGGCGACAGCCCGGTGCTGGACTGCCGGCGTGAGGGGGAAAGGTGGCGGGCGGTGACGGCACGCGGCAGCGTGCGCGCGCACCGGGTGGTGATCTGTACCAATGCCCATGCCGGCAATCCTTTCTTCCCGGAGCTGGGGCGGACCCAATATCCTCTGGTCGCCTGCGCGCTGGCGACCAAACCCTTGCCGCAGTCGGTGCTGGACAGCCTGAATCCCGCACGCGTGGCGCTGACCCAGGTACCCACGGGGCTGTACCCCATGGTGGTGGACGGACGACGCCGCCTGGTGACGGCCACCATCCCGCATGTGGGGCGCGAGGACGATGCGCGCGTGTATTTCGACTATTTCCGGTCCTATCTGCACAAGACCTTTCCGCAGACCAGGGAGCTGAACATCGAGCTGGAAAGCTACTGGACCGGCTATACCTCCAGTTCGTCACAGGCCTATCACGAGGATTACGCCAAGATCTACGAGGTGGCGGACGGGGTGACGGCGCTCATGAACCTGGGCACCTGGGGCAATGTCATGGGTCCGCTGCTGGGACGCCATCTGGCGCAGGTGATGGCCAGCGAACGCTGGCAGGATCTGCTGCTGCCCTTGGAAAAGCCGCGGGAGGTGGCCAACCCGCAGTGGTTCGGCTTCAAGATACGCCGCATCATGGTGCCCATGGCCCGCATCGCGGACCGCTTGAACCTGGCGTGAAGCAGCGGGCCCTGCGCGGCCCGCCCGCCATCGGCTGCGGGCGTGGCTGTCTTGGCGCCGGACCTAGAAGCGCGGCAGGTCCGGGTGTGCGATCTGTCCGCCGCGCACCAGCATCTTGCCGTATTCGGCGCAGCGGTTGAGCGTGGGAATCACCTTGCCGGGGTTGAGTAGTGACAGCGGATCGAAGGCCGCCTTGAGCGCGAACATCTGCTGGTTTTCGGCCGTGCTGAACTGGGTGCACATGGAGTTGAGCTTTTCCACGCCCACGCCATGCTCGCCGGTCACCGTGCCGCCCATGGCCACGCTGGTTTCGAGGATGTCGGCGCCGAACAGCTCGCAGCGGTGCAGCTCGTCGGCGTCGTTGGCATCGAACAGTATCAGCGGGTGCAGATTGCCGTCGCCCGCATGGAAGACGTTGGCGCAGCGCAATCCGTATTTCTTTTCCATTTCCTGGATGGCCAGCAGGATGTCGGCCAGGCGCTTGCGCGGAATGGTCGAGTCCATGCACATATAGTCGGGACTGATGCGGCCGCTGGCCGGAAAGGCGTTCTTGCGCCCGCTCCAGAAGCGCAGCCGCTCCTCCTCGCTGGCGCTGACCGTGATGGCCGTGGCGCCCGCGCTGCGCAGCACCTCGCTCATGCGGCCGATCTCCTCCTCGACCTCCTCGGGCGTGCCGTCGGATTCGCAGAGCAGAATGGCTTCGGCCGTGAGGTCGTAGCCGGCCTTGACGAAATCCTCGACGGCGGCCGTCATGGGCTTGTCCATCATCTCCAGCCCCGCGGGGATGATGCCGGCCGCGATCACGGCGGCCACGGCATCGCCGGCCTTGCGCACATCGTCGAAGCTGGCCATGATGCAGCGCGCCAGCTGGGGCTTGGGGATGAGCTTGACCGTGACCTCGGTGGCCACGGCCAGCATGCCTTCGCTGCCTATCATCACGGCCAGCAGGTCCAGGCCCGGCACGTCCAGGGCCTCGGAGCCGAACTCCACGGGCTGGCCCTCGATCGTGAAACCCTTGATCCTGAGCACGTTGTGCACCGTCAGGCCGTACTTGAGGCAGTGCACGCCGCCCGAGTTCTCTGCCACGTTGCCGCCGATGGTGCAGGCGATCTGGCTGCTGGGGTCGGGCGCGTAGTACAGGCCGTAGGGGGCCGCGGCCTCGCTGATGGCGAGGTTGCGCACGCCGCACTGCACCAGGGCCGTGCGGCTGTAGGCATCGACCTTGAGAATCTTGTTGAACTTGGCCAGCGACAGGGTCACGCCCATGGGGTGGGGCATGGCGCCGCCCGACAGGCCCGTGCCCGCACCGCGCGCGATCACGGGCGCCTGGATCTCGTGGCAGGCCTTGAGCACGGCCTGCACCTGCTCGTAGGTCTCGGGCAGGCAGACCACCAGCGGGCGCTGGCGGTAGGCGGTCAGGCCGTCGCACTCATAGGGCGTGGTGTCCTCGCTCTGGTAGAGCAGCGCGTGCTCGGGCACATGGGGGCGCAGCGCGGCCAGCACCTGGGCCTGGCGGCGCGCGCGCTCGGTCGGAACCGGCTGGTGGCGGGCGGCATCGGCGGCGGCCGATGGATCGGGAAGAGAGCTGGCAAGCGTCATGCCCCGACTGTAGAGGATGGGCGTCGGCCGCGGTGTGAGTTTTCTTGCAGCCGCCTGTGAAAAGCGTTGCAGCAGCCCGCTTTCGAGTATTAAAACAGTAGCTTTCAGCGCTTGCTGTGCAATGGTTGGAGGCTGATTTGATGCTCAGTCTATGAAATGACCCTGCTGGTTCAGCATGGCCAGCCCCACGTAGCTGGAGCCGTGGTGGCGGCCGCTGGCAAAGCGTATGTTCATGGGGCCGTAATGCATCTCGCCCAGGCTGTCGAGCGCCGTGGCCAGCGAGGCGCGCGTCAGGCCGCTGCCGGCCTTGCGCAGGCCGTCCACCAGGGTGCGCACGTTGAGGTAGACCTCCATGCCCATGTACGAGGCGCTCTGTTTGCCCGCAGTGCCCAGCAGCTGCTGGTAGTCCTTGGACACGGCCAGGGCCGTGCGCCAGGGACTGGGCACCAGGGTGGTGAAGATCACGCCGCGCGTGTGCTCGCCCAGGCCCTTGACCACGCCCTGATGGGCCTGGGCGGCCAGGTTGTAGAACGGCACGCCCACCTGGGCCTGGCGTGCCGCGGTGATCAGGCTCACGGTGGCCGGTGCGCCGGCCAGCACGATCACGCCCTGCAGCTGCGACCTTTGGGTCAGCTGGGCGGCTGCGGCGGCGGCATTGCCGCCCGAGGGTTCCAGCGCGATCTCGGCCAGCGGCTGCAGGCTGTGCGAGCCCAGCACGGCACGCGCCGTCTCCAGGCTGTTCTGGCCGAAGCTGTCCTGCTGGTAGGCGATGGCGATGCGGTTCTGGCCCAGGGTCTGCATCTGCTGCACCATGGCCGAGATTTCGCTCAGGGTGCTGGCCCGCAGCAGATAGCTGTAGCGGCCCTGCGGCTGGCGCACGGGGCCGGTTCCGGCCAGGGCGCCGACCAGCGGGATCTGGGCTTCCTGCAGCAACGGCTGCATGGCGCCGCAGCTGGCCGAGCCCCAGCAGCTGAGCAGGGCCACGGCGCCGTCCTGGATCAGCTGGCGCGCATTGCCGGCCGCGCGCTGCGGCTCGTAGCCGTCGTCCAGCACCTGGAGCTGCAGCGGCCGACCGCCTATGCCGCCCTGGCGGTTGACGGCATCCACATAGGCCTGCATGACGGAGCGCCCTTCCTTGCCCGCATCGGCCTGGACCCCGGACAGCGGCAGGCTGGCGCCGATGAGTATCGGACGCTCCTCGGCCTGCAGCGGCGTGAGCCCGGCGGCCCACAATGCCAGGGCCAGAGCCCCGACGTGACCCGATCGCTTGTGCATATATATCCCCCCCCCCCTCGTTGGAATCGGCCCATGATGGCCAGAGCCGCGGAGGCGATGAAGAGGGCAAGCGCTGCAGTGTCCCTGCGGCGCGACGTTACATAGTTTTGACCGGCATGCATGCAGCGGCCTTGATGCCGCGCAGCCGGCGGCGGCTGTTTACAGGGCGGCAGGGCCGACGGGCGATTCGCCCTGCTGCAGCAGCCAAAGGTGCTTGCGGGCCCGGGTCATGGCGACGTAGAGCATATTGCGTCTTGGGTCGGCCGCATTGCGCGAGAAGTGTCCGGGATCGACGAAGGGGACGGCCACGTATTCGTACTCATGGCCCTTGCAGCGCTCCACCGTGAGCAGCTGCAGGCTGGCTTGCTCGCGGCGCTGGTGCTGGGCGATGCTGGAGCTGACCATGAGGCTCAGTCGCCCCAGGAATTCATCGACGGACAGTCCGGCGCAGATGCGCGACAGCGCTTGCAGGCTTGCCAGGCAGCGGTGCAGCTCGTCCTGGCTGATGGGCGCCTGGGCAAAGAACTGCCGCAGCAGAGGGTGGGCGCAGAGCCGGCCGGCGTCGGCGCACAGCTCGGCGGGCAGGGCCAGCAACTGGGCGCAGGGGGAGTCTGATGCGATGGAGGCCGTGAAAAAGCGACGCATGGCTTGCTGCTGGCCCTGCAGCTCGGCGGCAATGGCCTTGCTGTCGGCCTCGGGCGGAGTCTCGCCCAGCGCTTCCATGTCGAACAGGCCGTTGGCCAGCAGATCACCGTCGGGCCGGCTGCCGCGGCGCACATAGCGCATCAGGCCCTCGACAGCGCTGCTCAGAATGCCTTGCGAGAGCAGCGCGCCGCCGCTGCAGCCCTGCATGGCCCACATGATGGCCAGCACCAGGGCGATCTCGCGGCGCTGGTAGAAGCGCTGCAGGCCTTGGCAGCCGTAATGCACGCCTTCATGGGCAAATAGCCATTCCAGCAGCACCGAGTCCTCGGGCGAGCGCAGTATGACGCGCAAGGTGGCGGGCGGGCCGTCGGGCCGGCACGGCTGCAGGCTCACGAAGCGGTGGATGTCCAGCAACTGCCGGGCGCAGTCCTCGTGGTCCGCATAGCGGCGCGGCTCGAAACGCGACGCGGCGTTGGGGTAGTGGGCTTCGAACGCGACGCCGAAGAGCCGGTTCAGGCCTGCGCAGATCGCGGGGCCGAAGCGGTAGGTGGTGCGCAGCTCGGCCTGGCCCGTGCCCTCGGGCAGCTCCTGCAGCACGCGCTGGGCGCTGTCGCCGAAGACCGAGGAGGCGCCCGGCAGAATATGCTGGTTGAAGTCGCCCGCGCCTATGAAGCTGCCATTGCCGCGCGCCAGATGGCGCAGCACCAGCAGCGCCGCCTCGTCCAGGTCCTGGAGCTCGTCAAACAGCACGGCATCGAAGCGGCCCTGCAGCGGGGGGAAGTCCGTGCCGAAGTCCAGCGTGGCCAGCTGGCAGGCGAGCGCATAGGTGCAGTCGCCCGGCGCATAGAACAGCGGCTCCTGCGTCGGACCTTCGCGCAGCCGCTCGTATTTGCACAGCAGCCGGTAAAGCCCGTAGTCCAGCTCGTGGTCGCGGCAGAACTGCAGGGCGTCCAGCCCGGAGCTCTCCACGGCTTGCGCCAGCATGCGCTGCTTGGCCCGGGCCTCGAAAGTGCTGAAGGCGTTGATGTCCAGAGGGCGGGCCGGATAGTCAGCGAGCTCGGGGGGCTCGAGTTCCGCGTGCCGCTGCAGCTCCTGCAGCAGCGCCTCATGCGCCTGCTGGACGAGCAGATTCTTCTCCAGCGCCGAGGCCAGCATGGGCACGGGGTCGCCCTGCTCACCGAGCACCTGGGCGCAGAGCTGCTCCAGGGTCAGGATGTGCAGCTCCTCGGGCAGCACGCTCGTGAACTCGGCCAGGCGCGCCCGGATGGCCTTGAGCCCCGCTTCCGAGTAGGCCAGCATCAGGATGTTGCGTGCGCCCCGGCTGCGGATCAGGTCGGCGGCCTTGATCGCCAGCGTGGTGGTCTTGCCCGTGCCCGCCAGCGCATGGATCAGCAGCGAGTTCGCAGCGCTGTTGAGCGCCTGGTTCTGGTCTATGCCCGGATAGCTCTTGGGCCGCAGATGCATGGCGGGACTCCTGAAGGGGATCAGCTCATGGACTTGTGCAGCCAGTCGGCAAAGGCCGCGCATTCCCAGCGGTCCATGATGCCGGTCTTCCAGCACAGATAGTGGGCGTGGGGGCTGGGCGCATCGGTCTCGAACAGGCGCACCAGCGTGCCGTTCTCCAGCCAGGGTGCGCCCAGCTTGTGGCGCACCAGCGCAATGCCCATGCTGGCCGAGGCCGCGTCGCACATCAGGCCGATATCGTTGAACTGCGAGCCCTCGTTGGGCTCGGCCATGTCCAGGCCCGTGGCGGCAAACCAGGTGCGCCAGGGCTCCAGCGGGCTGCGCAGCAGCGGCATGCCCTCGAGGTCTTCGGGCCGTTCGAAAGGGCCGTGCTCGCGCACGAAGCTGGGCGAGGCCAGCGGCGTGACCATGTCGCGCGCCAGCTCGATATGCTCGACATCGGCATAGTGGCCGGCGCCGAAGCGCACCATGAGGTCGGCATCCTCGCCGATCACGTCGAGCAGCGGAATCGAGACCTGCAGCGCGATGTCGATCTCGGGGTAGGCCTCGGTGAACTGGCGCAGCCGCGGGATCAGGATCACGCGCGCAAAGGTCGGCGTCACGGCCAGTTTCAGCCGCCTGCGTCCCGGTGCGGCCGAGGCCCCGGGAAAGCGCTGCAGCGCGCCCAGTCCTTCACGCACATGGGCCAGATAGGCGCTGCCGTCCGTGGTCAGCGAGAAATCGGCGCGGCCGAACAGCCGCGTGCCCAGGATCTGCTCCAGCTGCTTGACGCGGTGGCTCACGGCGCTGGGCGTGACGCACAGCTCCTCGGCGGTCTGCGTGACCGAGCGCAGGCGCGCCAGGGCCTCGAAGGTGAGCAGGCACTGGATGGGCGGAATGCGCCGTGCCGTGACGCTGGTCCAGGCGCTGGCGCCGCTCGTCATGCCGACCTGTCCCAAGCCCGGCGCAATCAGCGAAACACCACGGTCTTGTGACCGTTGAGAATCACGCGGCGCTCGCTATGCCATTTCACGGCGCGCGCCAGCACCTGGCTTTCGGTGTCGCGGCCGCGGGCCGTGAGGTCTTCCACGGTGTCGGTGTGGTCGGCGCGGGCCACGTCCTGCTCGATGATCGGGCCTTCGTCGAGATCGGCCGTCACATAGTGGGCGGTGGCGCCGATCAGCTTCACGCCGCGGTCATGCGCCTGGTAATAGGGCTTGGCACCCTTGAAGCTGGGCAGGAAGCTGTGGTGGATGTTGATCGCGCGGCCGGACAGCTTTTTGCACAGATCGTTGGACAGCACCTGCATGTAGCGGGCCAGCACCACGAGTTCGGCGCCTTCTTCCTGGATGATCTCGTACTGGCGCTCCTCGGCCTGGGCCTTGGTGGCCGCGGTCACGGGGATGTGGTGGAACGGGATGTTGTAGCTGGCGGCGAGCTGATAGAACTCGCGGTGGTTGCTGATGATGGCCTTGATCTCGATGGGCAGCAGGCCGGACTTCCAGCGGAACAGCAGATCGTTGAGGCAGTGGCCTTCCTTGCTGACCATGATCACGGTCTTCATGCGCTCGGTCTTGGAGTGCAGGCTCCACTGCATCTCGTACTGTTCGGCCAGCGCGGCCACGGCGGTCTTGAGGGCGGCGGTGTCGGTGTTGCCGACGCCGAACTGCACGCGCATGAAGAACAGGCCCGTGGCGGGGTCGTTGTACTGGGCGGCTTCTTCGATATTGCCGCCTTGTTCGAGCAAAAAGCCCGAAACGGCATGCACCAGACCCAGTCGATCTGGGCAGGATAGGGTCAAAATATAGGCTTGGGTCATAGCTGGGCAATTGTCGCAGCAAGGCAGGGACCCTGCGGACAAAGGAATTACATGAAAAGCGAGGGAGGGCGTTCCCGCGTCACGTCGGGGAGCCTGATGGCTCTTTACGTATGCGCAGGGCTGCTCTGGTTATGGGCGCAGGAGTGGCTGCTGGCTTATTTCGAAGTCACGGAGCCGCAGTCTACGCGCTGGCAGATAAGCTGTTTTGTCGTCTGGCTGCTTGCCACTGCGCTCGCCGGGGGCTGGCTGCACCGGCGCAAGCGCGGCGCCGAACGCCTGCGGCAGGAGACGGTCCAGGAACTGGAGCTGGTGGTGCGCCACGCTCCGGCCGGAATGGCGCGCGTGCATGTGGGCGGCGCCGAGATCGTCTGGGCCAATGCCAAGCTCGCGGGCTGGCTGGGGCGCAGCGTGGATTCGCTGCGCGGCCAGGATTTCCGCGTGCTGGTGCCTGTCGACGACCCCCAGCAGGTGGCGCAGCTGATGGAGCGCTTGCTCGATGGCAGCAGCGACCACTTCCAGGTGCTGCGCCAGTGCGTGCATGCGACCACGGGCAAGGTCACGCCGGTACTGTGCACCACCAGCCGCGTGGCCGCGTCGGGCGCACACGGCCCGATGGCCCTGGTCTGCGTGCTGCAGGATCTCAGCGAGATGGTCTGCGCCAGGGATGCCATGCACCGCAGCGAGACCATGCTGCGCATGGCGCTCGAAGGCAGCGGCAACGGCGTCTGGGAGTGGGATGCGAGAGAAGGCCGGCTGAACCTGTCCTCGGGCATGAGCGCGCTGCTGCGCTACACGGGCCAGGACCTGGCCCGGGATTTCGATTTTCTCCAGCGTTTGCACCCCGACGACGCCCCCCTGGTGCGCCTGGAGGTGGAGCAGGCGCTGGAGCGGGGCAACATGCTGGTGTCCACGGCGCGGGTGCTGTGCTTTGACGGCATGTACCGCTGGTTTCGGGCGCGGGGCCAGGCGCACAAGGACGTTCACGGCCGTCTGCTGCGCATCTCGGGCCTGCTGGCCGACCAGACCGCGAGCCGCGAGGCCGAGGAGCGTCGCCGCCTGGCCGCCGCCGTGGTGGACAACACCATAGAGGGCGTGATCGTCACCGATGCGCGTAGCCGCATTCTCTCGGTCAATCACTCCTTCGTCCGGCTGCTGGGCTACAGCGAGGCCGAAATCCTGGGCCAGACTCCGCGCATGTTCAAGTCGGGCCGCCACGACAAGGCGTTCTATGACGCCATGTGGGCCAGCCTGTATGCCACGGGCCACTGGCAGGGCGAGATCTGGAACAAGCGCAAGAACGGCGAGGTGTTCCCCGAGCGCATGTCGCTGAGCGCCGTCAAGGATGCGGCGGGCGTGGTCACCCACTATGTCTGCATGTTCACCGATATCTCGGCCGAGAAGGCGCGCGAGCAGCAGCTCGAGTTCCTGGCCCACAGCGACGCCTTGACCGGCCTGCCCAACCGCACGCAGTTTGCGCGCCTGCTGGGCGAGGCCGTGGAGCGGGCCCAGGTGACGGGCCGCGGCATGGCCGTCATGCTGCTCAATATCGACCGCTTCAAGGATGTGAACGACAGCTACGGCCACTCCATAGGCGACGAGGTGCTCAGGCATACCGCGGCCCAGGTGCAGTCAGCGTTGCGCGCAGGGGATGTGATCGGCCGCCTGGCCGGCGACGAGCTGTGCGTGGTGGCCCAGTCGCTGAATGCGCGAGCCGACGCGGTCGAGGTGGCCGAGCGCCTGATGGCCGCGGCCGGCAAGCCCTGGACCACGCCGGACGGGCTGTCGGTGGTGGTCAGCGTGAGCGTGGGAATCTGCCTCTATCCCGAGCACGCGCTGAGCCCGGAGGATCTGCTGCAGGGCGCACATGCGGCCGTCTATGGCGCCAAGAGCCGCGGCTCCAACGCCTGGTGCTTCTTCCACGAAGACATGACCCAGGCCGCACGCGAGCGGCTGGCGCTGGAGGCACGGCTGCGCCGCGCGCTGGATCTGGGCCATATGCGCCTGTACTACCAGCCGCAGGTGGACCTGGCCACGGGCCGGCTGGTGGGCGCCGAAGCGCTGCTGCGCTGGCTGGATCCGGAGCAGGGGCTGATTTCTCCGGCACGCTTTATTCCGGTGGCGGAAAGCTCGGGCGTGATCGGCCCGCTGGGCATCTGGGTGCTCAACGAGGCCTGCCGCCAGGGCCAGCGCTGGCGCGACCAGGGGCTGCCCGAGCTGACAATTGCCGTCAACGTCTCGCTGCATCAGTTTCTGCTCACCGATATCGTGGGTGCCACGACCCAGGCGCTCACGGAGTCGGGCTTTCCCGCGCGGCTGCTGGAGCTGGAGATCACCGAAAGCGCGCTGGCCGAAAAGCCCGAGGAAGCGCTGTTTGTGCTCAACCGCCTGCGCGAGCAGGGGCTGAGGCTGGCGATCGACGACTTCGGCACCGGCTACTCGTCGCTGGCCCACCTCAAGCGCTTTCCGGTGGACCTGCTCAAGATCGACCAGGGCTTTATCCGCGACATCCCGAACAGCGCGGACGATATGACCATCAGCAGCTCGGTCATCGCCCTGGGCCACGCCATGGGTCTGAAGGTGCTGGCCGAGGGCGTGGAAACGCGCGAGCAACTGCAGTTTCTGCAGCAAAAAGGCTGCGACTGCTTCCAGGGCTATTACTGCAGCCGCCCTCTGCCAGCGGAGGACTTCGCGCGCTTGCTCGAAAAAGAGCGCGCCGGCCTGCCACAGGTCGAGGTCCAGCTCAGCGAGGCCGACCTCGGGGCCTGAGTCGGGCCCGTACAGTCGAGCTCAGGGCCTGGCCGCGGCCCGGTCCTGCCACTGCTGGCGCAGCTGGGTGCACTGGTCCTCGGCCGCCGAACCCGGCAGGGTCAGCAGCTTGTCGGCTTTCATCTGCCCGGCGTCCGGTGCCAGATCCGACTGGGCGATGGCGACCTTGACCGAGAGGCCTGCGGGCAGCCAGGTCGGCACGCCGATATCGGCGCGCACATGGCCGCGGCCCGCAATCAGCAGCACGCTCCGGCCCGGCCCGGCAAGATCGCGCACGGCCGTCGCGGCGACCCCGGCCATGGTTTCGTCGCGCGCCAGCTGAACCCTGGCCATGGGGGCAAACTGCGATTCGGGCAGCAGGCCGCAGTGGCCGCTCTTGATCGCGTCGAGCTGCAGCTGCCAGCCGGCCTGGCTCAGGTGGCTGTCATAGCGGGTCTCGGCCATGGCCGTCTTCATCTGCGTGCGCGGCAGATTGCCGCCCAGCACGGGCACGCCGGCGCGCACGGCGCTCATTACCACGGGGCCGTAGTCCTGCCAGGGCCAACCGCCGCCCTGCTCCCAAAGCAGCGCGGCTTTGACCTCTTCCTCGGAGGCGCCGGCCGGCAGAGCTCTGGTGCTGCCGCCGGCGGCAGCCATTTCCACCACCACGGCGGCCAGCCGGCCTTGCGCGGTCAGGCTGCGCACGGTGTCGGCCTCCCAGCGGTGGTGGGCGGCCTGGTCATGCTGCTCGCCGAGCAGGATGAGGCTCGCGTCCCGCCACTGGCTCAGCGTCTGCGGCCATGGCTGGTCAGCAGCGGGCAAATTTGCCTGGAGAGCACAGCCGCCCAGCAGCAGCGCGGCCGCCAGGGCCCAGGGTTTGAAGAACGGGCGCGGCTGTGCCGCAGAAACAGAAGTCCACATATCAAGCTGAGTGCGTTCGTCATAGACGGGGCATGGCTTCGTAGCTGTAGATTTCGTACCGGCTTTGCCCACCGTGAATTGCCGCGATACTGCGGGGCATAGCCCCTATCGCCTCGCCATTGTCGCGCCTTGCCGGATTCCCGTGCACATGCCAGCCTTGCCATCTCCTCGATTTCTGGCCCGCGTGGCCGCCACCCTCGCTCTGGCCTGGCTGGCCGCGCAGCTGTGCCTGGCCCTGCACACGCCGCTGCCCTGGATGCTGGGGCCGCTGATTTCGGTATCCCTGGCCTCGATGGCGGGTGCGCCCACGCAGAGCTGGACCAAGCTGCGCAATCTGGGGCAGTGGACCATAGGCGCGGGCCTGGGCCTGTACTTCACGCCCGCGGTGATGGAGCTGATCGCCGGTCTCTGGTGGGCGATTGCACTGGCCGTGGGCTGGGCGCTGCTGCTGGGCTGGGCGTTTGGCTGCTGGCTGTACCGGGTGCAGGCGCCGTCCATGCTCAAGCAGCCCGGCATGAGCGCGGCCAGGCTGCGCGCCACCACCTATTTTGCGGGGGCGATCGGCGCGGCCTCGGAGATGACGCTGCTGGCCGAGCGCGAGCAGGCGCGCACCGATCTGGTCGCCGCCAGCCACAGCCTGCGCCTGCTGATCGTGACCGTGAGCATTCCTTTTGCGCTGCAATGGGCGGGCTTGCATGGCGAGCCGGGTCTGGCGGCGCCCGGCATACGCGTGGTGCAGTGGCCGGGCCTGGCCTGGCTGGCGGTGGCTACGGGCCTGGGGGCGCTGCTCATGCTCGGACTCAAGCGCGCCAATCCCTGGTTTCTCGGCGCCCTGACCGTCGCCATGGGTCTGACCCTGGCGGGCATAGAGCTGTCCGCCGTGCCGCAGTGGCTGACGAATGTCGCGCAACTGGCGATAGGCGTGAGCCTGGGGGTGCGCTTTCGCCGGGAGTTTGTGCATACCGCTCCGCGTTGGCTGGCCATGGTGGCCCTGGGAACGCTCGGGCTGATGGCCATCTGCGCCGCGTTTGCCTGGCTGCTGCACCGGGGCACGGACCTGCCCTGGGTCACGCTGCTGCTGGGCACCTCGCCGGGCGGCATCACCGAGATGGCGATCACCGCCAAGGTGCTGCAGCTGGGCGTGCCCGTGGTCACCGCCTTCCAGGTCTGCCGGCTGGTGGCGGTGCTGCTGCTGGTGGCGCCGCTGTACCGCGGGCTGGAGCGTCGCCTGAATCGGCCGGCCCTGCAGCCCTGAGCACGCATGAAAAAAGCCGCAGCTTCCGAAGAGGCTGCGGCTTGCGTGGCAGAGCCACCGGCCCTGAGGCCGGCGGCGGCCGCTCTCAGTAGCGCGCGTCGGCCGGCTTCTTGTCCTTGGGCCAGTCCTTGACCTTGGGCGCGAAGTCCGGGCGCGGCTGGTGGCTGAAGAACTCGGCCACGTCCACGGCATCCTGGTCCGAGAGGCCGCCCTGACCCAGCGGGAAGTTGCCATGCATGGCGATGGGCATGTTGCGCTTGACAAAGGCCGCGGCCGTGTAGGTACGGGCCATGCCCGCGCCGATGTTGAAGGACTCCTCACCCCACAGCGGCGGATAGACCCACTGGCCCTTGGCGTTCTTGATGCCCTCGCCGTCGGCTCCGTGGCAGAGCGCGCACTGCTGGGTATAGACCTTCTGGCCGTTTTCCACATTGGGCAGGATCTTCTGGCTGATCTTGCCCACGCCCCGGCCCTCGACCTTGTCCTCGGGCTTGGTCTCGTTGCGCATCCAGTCGAACAGCGCGACCATGGCCTTGAGTTCGTCGGAATCCAGCGGCAGCGGCTTGCCGTTCATGGAGCGCAGGAAGCAGCCGTTGATGCGGTCTTCCAGCGTGATGGTGCGGCCCGCGCGCGGCGCATAGCTGGGGAAGAAGGCCGAGATGCCGATATAGGGCGAGCCATCGGCCACGGTACCGGCGTTCAGATGGCAGCTCGCGCAGTTCAGGGCGTTGCCCACGTTCTTGGGTAGCAGGTCGCGGGTCTCGATGTTCAGGCGCGCGCCATAGACCAGCTGCTCGGCATTCTTTTCCTTGAGCATGTCGGCCAGGCGAGGAGTCTCGAACGGACGCGACTTCTCACCCTTGGCATCCAGCGTCTTGCGCAGTGCCAGCACGTCCTTGGCCTGAACCTCGGGCGCGTCCTTGCGGCCCCAGTTGCGGCGCGTGAAGTTCAGGATGTCGGCAATCTCCTGGTCGCCGAGCTGGGCGAAGGCCGGCATGGTCAGCGGCCTGCTGTGGGTCTGGGTCACGGGAGTGGTCCAGCCGGTCAGCATGATGTGGATCAGCGTGCTGGGGTTGTCCGACAGCAGCGAACGGTTGCCTGCCAGCGAGGGGAAGACCTTGTCCACACCGCCGCCGTCCGAGCGGTGGCAGTCGGCGCAGAACTGCAGATAGCCGAGGCCGCCGCGCGTGCGGTAGAGATCGGCCGGCACGTTGTAGTGCGCGGCGTCGGGCGCCGAATCCTTGGTGGCGCGCGCCGGGATGTCGATGCGCGGTGCCGGGCCCTGGGCGATCTGCATGGGAAGATCTTCCTTGCCCGCAGGCAGGGCCTTGAGGTAGCTGCCAATGGCCAGCAGGTCGCTGTCGCTCATGTACTGCGTGCTGTGCTGGACCACGTCCACCATATTGCCGGAGACCGTGCCGTGGCTGTTGCGGCCGGTCTTGAGCAGCTCGGCGGTCTCGGCCGGCGTCCACAGATTGCGCAGGCTCAAGGCGCGCCAGCCCTCGACGGTTTCACCCGCCAGGAAGAACTGGCCGTTCTTGCCCTCGCCGGTCATGGTCTTTTCCTGGAAGGCGATGCCGCGCGGAGTGTGGCAGGCGCCGCAGTGGCCAAGACCCTGGACCAGATAGGCGCCGCGGTTCCATTCGGCGCTTTGCTGGGCCTGGGGCTGGTAGGGGGTGTCGTCGAGGAACAGCCAGTTCCACAGCGACAGGCCCCAGCGCTGGTTGAAGGGGAAACCCATTTCCGAGGGCTTGTTGGCGGCCTGAACCGGGGCCACGCCCTGCATCAGATAGGCGTACAGCGCCTGCATGTCCTCGCCCGTCATCTTGGCGTAGGAGGGGTAGGGCATGGCCGGGTAGAGGTTGCGGCCGTCGGCGGCCACGCCCTTGCGCATGGCGCGGTCGAACTGCTCGAAGCTGTAGCCGCCCATGCCGCTGCTTTTGTCGGGCGTGATGTTGGTGGAATAGAGCTTGCCGAACGGCGTCTCCAGCGCCAGGCCGCCGGCCATGGGCTGGGTCTTGCTGCCCGTGTGGCAGGCCACGCAATCGCCGAGGCGGGCCACATAGCGGCCGCGCTCGATCAGCTCGCGCTGCGCGGGCGGCAGGTCGGCCGAGTAGTTGGCCGGCAGATCGTCGATGATCTTGGACTCGCTGCTGGCCGCGGGCGCAGCGGCGGCCAGCTGGGCCTCGTTGACCGAGGCCCAGGTCATATGCCCGAACACCGCCAGCGCGGTGGCGACCGGCAGCAGGCTGTACTTCAATGCAGAGTTCATGTTTTTCCCTGGTGCTAGATATTGATTGAAGCGATTTTGAAGAGCGTGTTGGTGATTAATTCTTCGCGCTATTTACACCGGTTAATTGATATGGATCAATATTGGGTGAGGCCGGATTGGCTTGGTGCGAGCCGGGGCCCGAGCACTTCCGGAGTGCTCCGAATAGCATTGCTGAGAATTACCGTCCCATAAGGCCTGCGTCGTAATCGGCTGATGGCGTGGAGGCCTGGGGTTTCGGGCTCTATTTTAAATTTCTGCTTAATCTCGATTTACAAAGTTTGATTGGAAAACTGTGGCGAATAGATGATTTAACGAAGGCTTAATATTTTCTCGAAGATGATTTGAAAATATCGAGTTCGATAATCGGCAGCAGGCGCAAAAAAAGGAACCTGCAAGCAGGTTCCTTTTGGGGGCCGGTGAGGGCTAAATTCAGTGGATGATCACAGGCTGCTGAGCCAGACCCGCGTACTGATCGAGGATGTCCTCCACTTCTTCCTCGGTGGGGGCATCCTGTTGCCAGGCCAGGATTTGCTTCTGGAACATTTCGGCCCAGGAGCCATCCAAGTACACCTCTTTGCCCGAACGCTTGTCCACGATCTCGAAACCGTGGCGCGGCAGCTGGTGGGCGTGGGCTTCAGTCTCGGCGTTGCCTGCCGGAGCGTCTGCTTCCATGTCTGGACGCAGGTGGAGCACCGCAAAGGATTCTGAGTCGTAAAGCATTTGCATGGTGTTCCTCCTTTCACTTCCGTTATGAGCATGCCCACCAAGGAAATGGTGGTTGGGTGCGGTATTTCAAGATACGAAATGCCTGCTCTTGCACTTGAGGACAGTATTCCATGGATTTGAGGGCTCTGCGACGAAGCGCTATCCCGAATTTCGGTAGGTCGGCCGCAGTTCCGCGCGCCAGTGCAGCGCCTGAGCCGGTGCAGGCGCCGGCCTGCGTGGGCGGCCCGCAAGCAGGCCGCCGTCACTGGGGCGCGGGCGCGTATTTCTTGAGCTGCAGGTCGACAAAGTCGTCCTGGCCCTGGGTGAGCTTGATGCGCACTGGCAGATACTGCATGGCCGGCGCCAGCCAGACGGAGCCGCGCTGATCGCCGCTGCTCTTGCCGGGCAGCTTGTCCAGGCGCAGTGCCATGACGCTGCCAAAAGGCAGGCTCAGCGCCTCGGCCGCTCCCACGCGGAACTGCCAGCGCGTGGCGGCGCGGGCGCTGCTGGTGGTCAGGTCGATCAGCGTGCCCGGCGGGTATTTGTCGGGCGCGGCCGCGATCAGGGCGGACAGCTGCAGGAACACGCTGAGGCGGTCCTGCACCCCGTCCGAGATGGCGGCCTCGGCCGTGCCGCTGCTGTAGCTGGCCTTGCCGCCGGCCACATCGAAGTTCGCGGACTGGGTCTTGCGTCCCTGGTCGCTGAAGTTCAGCGGCTGCAGGCCGTGGGGCGTGATCAGTCCTTCGCTGGTCTGGGCACGCTCGCCCAGCAGGAACATGCTGACCGACTGGCGCGCGCTGTAGTACTGGCCGTCGTGCTGCCATTGCAGCCGGGCTCCGGCCGAGTAGTGAAAGCCCTTGACCTGGCCCGAGGCGTCGAACTCCAGCGTGGCCGAGTTGGGCAGGGTGACCGGCAGCACCGTGCCGGGCGGCAGCGGCGCCGCGCCTGCCGGAGTGACCTGGATGGGGCGTGCGGTATCGGCCTCGTTGGCCTCGGGGGGCTCGGGCGCGGGCGCCGGGGGCTCTGCGGGCGCTGTGGATTCAGGAGCGGGCGGTGCAGGCGTATCAACGGCTTGAACCGGATTCGGCTCGGGTTCCGGCGCTGCGGGGGCGGGCTCGGGCGCGGCGGCCGGGGCCGGCGGCTTGGGCGCAGGCCTGGCTTTTGGCGGCGGCGGAGCGGGAGCGGGCTTGGGAGCGGCGGGCGCGGGGGGCGGAGGCGGGGCCGGCAGCTCCACCAGGCGGGTATCCATGACCACGGCCGCGGGCTGGGGCGGCTGCTCGAGCGCGGGCACGCCCAGCAGCACGATGGCGTGCGCGGCCAGCACCACGGCGGTCACGGGAATCAGGACTTTGCTTGCCTTGGGAGAGCGGCCCATGCGAGGTCTTTGCTATTGGCTTGACAGGGGGCTTCAGTCTGCGGCCGTGGCGCCCCAGCCCAGATCGCGGGACAGCTGGCGGGCCGCGGCCTGCAGCGGCGCGTCGATGGCTCCACCATATTCGGGATCGAAAGTCGCCAGCGAGCCCAGGGTCATCAGGCCCAGCACGATATGGCCCGAGGCATCGAACACCGGCACGCAAAAGGCCACGATGCCCGGCAGCACGGTGTCAACCACGCGGGCCGTGCCGCGTTCGCGCACCTCGGCCAGCATGGTGCTCACGGCCTCTTCGGACTGCGGCAGGTCCTGGCGCTTGGCCTTGCGCGCGCGCTCCATCTCGGGCTCCAGCAGCGGCGCCGTCATCTCGCGCGGCAGCCAGGCCGCAAAGCAGCGGCCCGTGGCCGAGGCCAGCATGGGCATGACGTCGCCCAGGCGCAGATTGGCCGTCACGGACTGTGCGCATTCCTCCCAATGCACGATGGTGGGGCCGTGGTTGCCCCAGACCGCAATCGCCACCGTGTGGTCGATGTCCTGCATCAGCGCAGGCATGCGTTCGCGCGCCAGGCGCACCGGGTCGAGCCGGGTCAGCGAGGCCAGGCCGATCTTGAGCGCCGCGGGCCCGAGGTCGTAGCGCGAGGTGCGCTCGTCCTGCGCCACCAGGCCTATGCGCTGAAAGCTCACCAGATAGCGGTGGGCCTTGGCGGCGCTCATGCCGGCCGCGGCGGCTAGGTCCTTGAGCATCAGCGGCCCGCGTGCCTGTGCCAGGGCCTCGACCAGAGAGAAACCCACTTCGACCGACTGAATCCCTGCGCGTTCCTTATCCATTGCAATAGAATCGTGTTTTGTTTAGTTAAATCAATTTAACCAATCGTAATTTTGGCTAGCGCTGCCTGGCATTGTGCCAGCAGCCTGTGCTGCGAGGACAGGGAGAACGCATGAAACTGGCAAGCTACAAGGATGGCTCACGTGACGGGCAGCTGGTCGTGGTGTCGCGCGACCTGAGCCAGGCCTGCTATGCCACGGGCATCGCCAACCGCATGCAGCAGGTGCTGGACGACTGGAGCTATATGGCGCCCCAGTTGCAGGACCTGTCGCACGAGCTCAACCACGGCAAGGCCCGCCATGCTTTCGCCTTCGA
Organism: Comamonas guangdongensis; assembly: GCF_041079535.1. NCBI lineage: Bacteria > Pseudomonadati > Pseudomonadota > Betaproteobacteria > Burkholderiales > Comamonadaceae > Comamonas > Comamonas guangdongensis. Next base: position 68,658 of record NZ_JBFYGN010000014.1, read on the forward strand.
TCCCCGGCGCTGCATGGCCCCGCTGCCGCGAGCTTACCAGTGGGCCGACGGCTCGGCCTATATCAACCATGTGGAGCTGGTGCGCAAGGCGCGCAATGCCGAGGTGCCGGCCAATTTCTATACCGACCCGCTGATGTACCAGGGCGGCAGCGACGATTTCATCGGCCCCTGCGACGACGTGATCGTGCCCAGCACGGCCATGGGCATAGACTTCGAGGCCGAGATTGCCGTCATCACCGGCGACGTGCCCATGGGCACGGACGCCAAAGAAGCGCTGGACGGCATCCGTCTGGTCATGCTGGCCAACGACGTGAGTCTGCGCAATCTGATACCGGGCGAGCTGGCCAAGGGCTTCGGTTTCTTCCAGAGCAAGCCCGCCACGGCTTTCAGCCCCGTGGCCGTGACACTGGACGAGCTGGGCGAGGCCTGGAAGGGCGGCCGCCTGCACCTGACGCTGCAAAGCACCTGGAACGGCCGCAAGGTCGGCATGTGCGATGCGGGCGAGGAGATGACCTTCCACTTCGGCCAGCTGATCGCCCATATCGCCAAGACCCGCAACGTGCGTGCCGGCTCCATCGTGGGCAGCGGCACGGTGAGCAACAAGGGCGTGGAAACCGGCAAGGGCAAGGAAAAGCGCATGGAATGGCCCAAGGGCTATAGCTGCATCGCCGAAAAGCGCTGCATAGAGACCATCCAGGACGGCGCGCCCAAGACCGAGTTCATGCAGTTCGGCGACACCATACGCATCGAGATGAAGGGCAAGGACGGCCAGAGCATCTTCGGCGCCATCGACCAGAACATTGCACCGCCCGGCGGCAGCGAGCCGGAACCCGAAACCGTGGATACTGCGCAAGCCTGAACCGCCTGGAGAAGCTCATGCGCATCCTCTGGAGTCGAACCCTGATCGAGCGCGGCCTGCTGGCCGTCGCCCTGGCCCTGTGGGCCGGTCTGGCACCGGCTGCCGAGGCACCGGCACAGCAGCCGGCCTGCCCGCCCAAGGCGGCGATGCCGGCGCCGGCCCAGCTGCAGCAGCTGGCGGCCCGGGCGCAGGACCGCGGCCTGCTGTGGCGCGTGCGCCATGATGGGCATACCAGCTGGCTCTACGGCACCATGCATGTCTCCAGGCTCGACTGGTTCATGCCGGGGCCGGAAGTGGTGAAAGCTCTGCGCGGCGCCGACAAGCTGGCGCTGGAGCTCGATGTGCTGGACCCCCAGGTGCTGGCCGAACTGGAGGCCGGCCTGAAGGCGCGCGACGGTGCGCCCGCGTTGTCGGCCGCGCTGGCCGCACGTCTGGACAAGCAGCTGCGGCTGGCCTGCGCCGAGGCGGACGTCGCGCGGCTGCGGCCCGAGGCGCAGGTGCTCAGCCTGCTGGCGCAGGCGGGCCGCCGGCAGGGCCTGGACCCCAGCTATGGCGTGGACCTGATTCTGGCGGGCGCGGCCCGGGCCATGGGCAAGCCCGTGATCGGCCTGGAGACGCCGCAGCTGCAGCTCAAGGACCTGGTGTCGGACGACCCCAAGGAAGTGGCCGAGGCCGTGGACGACGGCCTCAAGCAGCTGGAAAGCGGCAAGGCCGGACCCATGATGGTCATGCTGGCCGATATGTGGTCCGAGGGCCGGCAGGAAAAGCTCGAGAGCTATGCCCAATGGTGCGGCTGCGTGAATACGCCGCGCGAGCGCGCCCAGCTCAAACGCATGCTGGACGGCCGAAACCCCGGCATGGCCGATGGCATTGCGAGCCTGCTCAAGCAGGGCGACAGCGTGTTTGCCGCCGTGGGCGCGCTGCACATGGTCGGCCCCGGCGGCCTGCCCGCGCTGCTGCGCAAGAAGGGCTATCAGGTCGAGCGCGTGAAGTTCCCCGTGCAGACGCCGCCGAAATCAGAGTCAAAACCCGTGGAAACGCCATAAATACAAGCGTCAGCTGCTATCAAGAACTACAAGCCAGGCAGCTGCGCAGAAGCCGCAAAGCATTACCTCACCTCAAGGAGACAAACGATGGATCGTCGTCAATTTCTGGCTGCCGTGGCAGCCGGCTCGGCAGCAGCCGCTTCCCCCCTGGCCATGGCCCAGGAATGGCCTGCCAACCCCGTGCGCTGGGTCGTGCCCTATCCTCCCGGAGGCGGCACCGACGTGCTGGCTCGCACCGTGGCCGAGGCCATGCGCAAGACGCTGAACCAGACCATCGTGGTGGACAACCGCCCCGGCGCCTCCACCAATATCGGCGGTCAGATCGTGGCCTCGGCCAAGCCCGACGGCTACACCATCATGTCGGCCGACAACGCCATCCTGGCCTACAACGAGCACCTGTTCTCCAAGCTGCCCTTCAGCCCCGAGAAGGACTTCAGCTATGTGGGCGGCATCAGCCGCTTCCCCATGGCGCTGGTGGTGCACCCGAGCTTCGAAGCCAAGGACTTCGCCCAGTTCCTGGCCTATGTGAAAGCCCACCCGGGCCAGGTCAACTACGCCTCGCCGGGCAATGGCTCGCCTCACCATCTGGCCATGGAGCTGTTCAAGAACCGCACCGGCACCAGCCTCACCCACATCCCCTACAAGGGCGCAGCGCCCGCGCTGGCCGATGTGATGGGCGGCCAGGTGCCCTGCATGTTCCTGGACCTGGCTTCGGGCCTGCCCGTGATCCAGTCCGGCAAGGTGCGCGCCCTGGCCATTGGCACGGCCAAGCGCGTGGCCAATCTGCCCAATGTGCCCACGCTGGCCGAGCAGGGCCTCAAGGACTCCGAGGTCTATGCCTTCCAGGGCATTCTGGGCCCCAAGGGCATGCCGCCCGCCGTCGTGCAGCGCATCAACGGCGATCTGCAAAAAGCGCTGAAGGACCCCGACGTGGTCAAGCGCATGGCCGACTTCGGCATGGAGGCCCTGCCCGGCACGCCCGAGCAGTTCCAGCAGCTGGCACGTGCGGAATCCAAGCGCTGGGGCCAGGTCATCAAGGCTGCGGGCGTCAAGCTGGACTGAGCGCCGCCGCTCCATCTCAAAGGCCCGGGATCACCGGGCCTTTTTTGCTTGAACGGCCTTCGAGCGCTGGTGTCGCGTTGCTTGCCCCAAGCCTATCCCGCCACGCGATTGCGGCCGCCGTGCTTGGCGGCATAGAGCATGGCGTCGGCCTGCTGGAACACGGCCCTGATCTCGTCGTCGCTGTCGGGCCAGTGTGCGACTCCCGACGAAATGGTGACGCGTCCCACCTCGGGCAGCTCGGTGCTCTCCACCAGCGCGCGCAGGCGCTCGGCCATCTGCAGGGCGCTGAGCAGCGGCGCCTGGGGCAGCAGCAGCAGGAATTCCTCGCCGCCCACGCGGCAGGGAATGTCTTCGGCACGCGAGACCGTGCGTATCTGCTGGGCCAGCTGCTTGAGCACCGCATCGCCGGTGTCGTGCCCGAATCTGTCGTTGATCTGCTTGAAGTGGTCGATGTCGATGGCGACCACGGCAAACGGCGTCTGCTGGGCCTGGAGGGCGGCGATCGCCGCCTCCAGATGGCGGCGGTTGCCCAGTCCCGTGAGCGGGTCGGTGTTCACGTCCTCGCGCAGCTTGGAGATATTGCGCTGCAGCAGGCCCATGCCCTTGAGCATGGCTTTCTTCATTTCCTGCGATTCGAAGTACCAGGATTTGACGGAGCGGATGGTCTGCGCGGTCTCCGGTCTGTCCATGTCGCGCGCGCCGTCGGCCAGCTGGCGCAGGGGGCTGGCGATGTGGCGGGCGCTCCACCAGATCACCACCAGCATGATGAGGACCAGGGGCAGCGTCTTGTAGAGCACGGAGCTCATGAGCGCATTGAGCGGGGCCAGCGTGGCGAGCTTGGGCCGCTGGGCCACGATGCCCCAGCCCGTGGAGGGCACGACCGCATAGCCGGCCAGCATCTCCACGCCCTGGCTGTTGGTCAGGGACGCGCGGCTGGATTCGCCGGCGCTGACCCGGTCGATGGCCAGATTGTTGTGGACGACATCGCCCACGCGCTTGTCATCGGGGTGGTAGATGATGTGCTTGTTCTTGTCCACCACATAGACATAGGAGCTGTCCTGGTAGAAGTGCGAGCCCAGCAGCGTGTCCAGCATGTTGTCCCGCTTGAGGTAGATGCTGCCGCCCACGGCGCCCAGGTATTTGCCGCTGGCGGCAAAAATCGGCTGGGAGATGAAGACGATGAAATTGCCCGCAACCGACATATAGGGCTGGCTGATCACCGGGCCCTTGGCCATGAGGGTTTCGACCACGCCCGCGCTCTGCAGCGTCTTGCCCTTGATCTGCAGGGTCTCGGGAGAGGTGGCCAGCACATAGCCGGTGTCGTCGATGATGGTGACGGAATTGAAGCTCTGGGTCTGCAGCCGCAGCCGGTCGACTTCGCGGCCCAGGTAGCGCTCGTCCCGCATATGGGGAGCTAGCAGCTTGGCGCTGTAGGCCAGCTGCTGCAGCGCCGACTGCAGAAAGTCGTCCGTGCTGCGCGCGAGCTTGGTGGCATAGGCGTAATGCCCTTCCAGCGTGTTGTCTATCAGCTGCTGGCGCTGCACCAGATAGCCCGCGTAGAAGGTGTTGGCAAACGGGACCAAGGCGCTGCACAGGGTCAGGGCCAGAATCAGGCGGCGCAGATCCAGGCGGACCAGTGGCCGTATCTTGGCCCTGCCGGGCGTATTCAGCTTGGGTGATTTCGTCAATTCAATCGGGCGAGCGGGGCGGGCCCCATCCCTCATCGGGGACGCAGGCGGCTCGCATGGTCGTTGGAAGGCTGGTCTGCATTATCCGGCTGCGGCCCGCAGCCGGGGGGCTAGGGCTTATGCCCCGATTTCGGCCCTGCTCACCTGCACCGCGCAGTCGTAGAAGCAGGGCGCACGTCCGATGTCGGTGAGCCGCTGGTGCGTGAGTTCGTTGACATTGGTGCCGTTCTCTCCATGCTTGCGCCACCACAGACCCAGTCCCACGACCACACCCGCGCGTGCGCGGCCGTTGATGGCCGCATGGCAGACATGCTCGCCGCGGGCGTTGAACACGCGCAGCATGTCGCCGTCGGCAATGCCGCGGGCCGCCGCATCGTCGGGGTGCAGCTCCAGCAGCGGGCGCTCTTCCACGCGGGCCAGGCTGGCCACGTTGGCAAACGTGCTGTTGAGGAAGTTGCGCGCCGGCGGCGAGATCATGGCCAGCGGGAACTCCGTGGTCGGCGCCTCGTAGTTCGGCACATGGTCGGGCAGGGTGTTGATGCCCAGCCTGGCCAGGGCCGGGTTGTCGAATTCGCATTTGCCCGACGGCGTGGCAAAGCCGCCTTGGGCAAAAGGCGCTTCGGGCAGCGGAATATGCGCAAAGCCATGCTGCAGCAAGTCCTCGAAATCAATAGCCGTACCCGCAACTGCCGTGCGGCATAGCGCTTCATCGGAGTCCTGGAAATGGGCGGCGGCAAAGGCCGGCTCCAGCCCGGCCATCCGGGCTGCCAGATCGCGGAAGATCTGGGCATTGCTGCGCGCCTGGCCTTGGGGCGCGATCGCGGGGCGATTCAGCAGCACATCGGTGTGGCCGTAGCTGCCGTGGATGTCCCAGTGCTCGAGCTGTGTGGTGGCGGGAAGCACATAGTCGGCATGGTCGGCGGTATCGGTGAGGAAGTGATCCAGCACCACGGTGAACAGATCCTCGCGCGCAAAGCCCGCGGCCACCTTGGCGGAATGGGGCGCCACGGCCACGGGGTTGCTGTTGTAGACCACGATGGCCTCCACCCTGGGGCCGAAGCTCGCGTCGCCCTCGTGCAGCAGCACGTCGCCTATGGTGCTCATGTTGAGCGTGCGCGGCCGGCGTGAGCCCAGCAGCTGGGGCATCTGCAGTGCCGCCCTCTTGAATGGCGATACCCCCGAGCTTGAGAGCAGCAGGCCGCCCGCGCGATGGCGCCAGGCGCCCACCAGCGCGGGCAGGCAGGCAATGGCGCGCACGGCATTGCCGCCGCCGCGCACGCGCTGCATGCCGTAGTTCAGGCGAATCGCCGCGGGCTTGGTCGTGCCGTAGTCGCGCGCGAGCCCGCGAATCTGCTCCACCTCCAGGCCGCAGACCTGGGCCGCGCGCTCGGGCGGCCATTGCAGTGCTCTGGCTTTAAGAGCGTCCCAGCCTTGTGTGTATTGGGCGAGGTAGTCGTGGTCGAGCCAGTCGTTGACGATCAGCTCGTGCATCAGAGCCAGGGCCAGGGCCGCGTCGGTGCCGGGCAGCAGCTGCAGATGCTCATGGCATTTATCGGCGGTCTCGCTCTTGCGCGGGTCTATGCAGACCAGCTTGGCGCCCTGGCGCTTGGCCTCCTGTGCGTAGCGCCAGAAGTGCAGATTGCTGGCAATGCTGTTGCTGCCCCAGATCAGAATCAGCCGGCTCTCGGCAAAAAACTCCACGCGCATGCCCAGTTTGCCGCCATAGGTGGCGGCCAACGCCTCGCCGCCGGCATTGGCGCAGATGGTGCGGTCCAGCAGGCTGGCCCCGAGCTGGTGGAAAAAGCGCCGGTCCATGCTTTCGCCCTGCACCATGCCCATGGTGCCCGCATAGCTGTAGGGCAGTATGGCTTCGGGATCGCGCTGCGCGATGGCGTGCAGCCGGGTGGCGATGTCGTCCAGGGCCTGGTCCCAGCTCACCGGCTCGAAGCGGCCGCTGCCCTTGGGGCCGACGCGCCTGAGCGGCTGCAGCACGCGCTCGGCGTGGTAGGTGCGTTCCGTGTATTTGCTGACCTTGGCGCAGAGCACGCCGCCCGTATGTGCATGTTCCTGGTTGCCTTGAACCTTGATGGCCGTGCCGTCGGCAACGGTGGTCACGAGGGCGCAGGTGTCCGGGCAATCGTGCGGACAGGCGCCGCGTACTTGAACAATGTGGGTCATGGCGTGGGGGGCGCAAAAATCAGGGGTAACCCTCGTTAGGGGTATTCAGGCAGCCTATTATGCGGGCCGCATCCACGCCAAGAAAGCGTGAGATTCCGCATGACAACGACCGGGCCGATCGGGCCCGCAACGATGGACTGGTGCTAAGAGAGGGCAAACAATGCAACAAGAGGGATGGAGCCGCAGGCATTTCGTGGGGGCTGCGGCGGGCATGGCGGCCGCAGCCTGGGGGGGCGTGGTCCGGGCGCAGGATGCGGGCGGCAGCATCGTGCTGGGGCAGTCCTGCGCGCTGAGCGGGCCTTCGGCCCAGCTGGGCACGGATTTTTCCCAGGGGGCCAAACTGTTCTTCGATCAGCTCAACGCCCAGGGCGGCATAGGCCGGCGCATGGTGGAGCTGCGCACGCTCGACGACGGCTATGAGCCCGAGCGCTGCATCGCCAACACCAAAAAATTCCTGTCCGAAGACGTGCTGGCCCTGTTCGGCTATCTGGGCACGCCCACCAGCATGGCGGCCCTGCCCCTGCTGCAGCAGGCCAGGGTGCCGCTGATCGCACCGCTGACCGGCGGCCAGGGCTTGCGCGACCCCAGGCTGGCGCAGCTGGTCTTCAATGTGCGCGCCTCCTACGCCGAAGAAACCGCGCTCATGGTCAAGCAGCTGACCGCGCTGGGTCTTAAGAAGATCGCGGTCTTCCACCAGAACGATGCCTACGGCCAATCGGGCCTGGACGGCGTGACCGAGGCCTTGCAGGCCCAGGGCCTCAAACCCCTGGGCTCGGCCACGGTGGAGCGCAATTCGCAGGATGTCGCCAAGGCCGTCAAGACCCTGGTGCCGCTGGGCGCCGATGTGATCGTGCAGGTCAGCACCTACGCCGCCAGCGCCGCCTTTGTGCGTGCGGCGCGCCAGGCCGGCTACGGCGGGCAGTTCTACAACGTCTCGTTCGTCGGTACTTCGGCCCTGGCCCAGACCCTGGGCAAGGCGGCCGAAGGCGTGGTGGTCAGCCAGGTCGTGCCCTCGCCCTACAAGACCTCCCTGCCCATTGCCCGCGAATTCCAGAGCGCGGTGCAGAAAGACGGCAACAAGGTGGCGCTCAACCATTCGAGCATGGAAGGCTATCTGGCCGCGCGCATCGTGGCCGAGGCCCTGAAGACGGCTTCGGCCGGCGGCAAGCCGCAGCGCGAGGCCCTGGTGGCCGCGCTGGATGCCATGAACGGCCACCAGGTCGCAGGCTTTCCCATCGCCTTCAAGACCCAGGCCGGCAGGTCGCGCTTTGTGGAGCTGTCCATGCTCACGGCGGATGGCAAGGTCCGCGTCTGAGGCTTTTCGTCTGCCGGGGCGCACGCGCTCTCGCTTTGGCTCATCATGTAGGCCCTGCCATTGATGATCCCAAGGAGAGAGCGCATGGCCTTGCTGCCCGAACTTCAGGAAAGCGCAACCGAGATCGCCGCGCTGCGCCGCGATATCCATGCCCACCCCGAGCTGTGTTTTGAGGAAATCCGCACCTCGGATCTGGTTGCGGCCAAGCTGAGCGAATGGGGCATAGCCATGCACCGGGGCCTGGGCAAGACCGGGGTGGTGGGCATCATCCACGGCCGCGACGGCGGCAAGAGCGGCCGCGCCATAGGCCTGCGTGCCGACATGGATGCTCTGCCCATGCAGGAGTTCAACACCTTTGAGCATGCGAGCCGCCATGCGGGCAAGATGCATGCCTGCGGCCATGACGGCCATACGGCCATGCTGCTGGCGGCGGCCCAGTATCTGGCGGCCCACCGCGACAGCTTTGAGGGCACGGTCTACGCCATCTTCCAGCCCGCCGAGGAAGGCGGCGGCGGCGCGCGCGAAATGGTCAAGGACGGGCTGTTCACGCAGTTTCCCATGCAGGCCGTGTTTGGCATGCACAACTGGCCCGGCATGAAGGCCGGCACCATGGCCGTGGGCGCCGGGCCGGCCATGGCCTCCAGCAACGAGTTCAAGATCGTGGTACGCGGCAAGGGCGGCCATGCGGCCATGCCGCATATGGTGATCGACCCCGTGCCCGTGGCGGCCCAGCTCATCATGGCCCTGCAGACCATCGTCAGCCGCAACGTCAAGCCCATAGAGGCCGGCGTGGTCTCGGTCACCATGGTCCATGCGGGCGAGGCCACCAATGTGGTGCCCGACAGCGTGGAGCTGCAGGGCACGGTGCGGACCTTCACGCTGGAGGTACTGGACCTGATCGAGCAGCGCATGCAGCAGGTCAGCGAGTCCATCTGCGCGGCCCATGGCGCGCGCTGCGAGTTCGAGTTCGTGCGCAACTATCCGCCCACCATCAACAGCGCCCCTGAAGCCGAGTTTGCCCAGCAGGTCATGCGCGAGATCCTGGGCGATGCAGGCGTCGTGCCCCAGGAGCCGTCCATGGGCGCCGAGGACTTCGCCTTCATGCTGCTCGAAAAGCCCGGCGCCTATTGCTTCATCGCCAACGGTGATGGCGACCACCGCGCCCTGGGCCATGGCGGCGGACCCTGCACGCTGCACAACCCCAGCTACGACTTCAACGATGAGCTGATTCCTCTGGGCGCCACCTTCTGGGTCAAGCTGGCGCAAAGGTGGCTGAACTCCACCCCCTGAGGCGCTGCGCGCCTTCCCCCTCTCTCTTCGGGAGGGGGGCGACAGCCTCGCTGCGGGGCGGCCCTTGCTCGCTGTCCTGGCTTGGCGGGAGCCAGTGGCTGCGGGGCTACTTCAGGTGCCGCTGCACGCTGACCACCACGGCCGCCAGCGCGGCGACCAGGGCCAGCCACTGATACAGGTTCTGGCAGGCCATGAAGAAAGCCTGGTGGTGGACCACATTGCTCAGTTCCGCGAGTGCGGCGCCATGGGCCTGGCCGGCCGCATAGCCCAGGCCCTCGAATCTGGCCTGCAGCTGAGTGAGCCACGCCACGGCGGTCTGGTTGCCGGGCGTGACGCGGCCCATGAGCTCGGTGTATTCGGTGAACTGACTGTCCTGCAGCGCCACGGCGGCCACGGCCGAGGCGAACGAGGCCATCATCTGGCGCATGATGTTCTTGCTCTGGTAGCCCTTGGCGAACAGCTTGTCGCCCAGCGCGCGAAAGGTCAGCGCGGCCACGGGCAGCACCATGAGCACACCGAAGAAGCCCTTGACGACCAGCGCTCCGAGCAGCGCGCTCACGGGCGCATCCGGCGCGATCTTGCTCATCCACCAGCAGGCCAGTGCCATGGCCGTGCAGCCCGTCATCATCATGGCGCGCTTGTTGCTCACCTTGCCCGCATACCGGATGTAGAAGATGGCGACCACGAGGCTGATGGCCGCGGAAAAGCTGTTGAGCCAGCCCGTGGTGAGCAGCGGAATGCCCAGCCCCTGTTCGGCGAACTGCGGAAACAGGTAGTTGCTGAAATTGATCACGAAGTAGTACAGCGCATACAGGGATATGCCCACGAGAAAGCCCGGATGCGTGAGGTCGCGCAGATGCAGCAGCGGCTCGTCGTGTTTCCACTGGTGCAGGCCGAACAGGCCCAGCAGCAGCACGCCGGTCAGTACCACCAGGATCAGGCGCTCGGGCCGGTCGAACAGCTCGTAGCGGGCCTCGGAAAAGCTCCACTGCACGCAGCCCACGGCCAGCACGAACATCAGCACGGGCGCCACGGAAAAGTGCACCGGCGTGTGGCTGCGGCCCAGATGGCGCGGCAACAGCCAGCGCACCCCCAAAGCCAGCAGGCCCACCAGGGGCAGCACGCTCCAGAACACCCAGCGCCAGCCCCAGTTGTCCACCAGCCAGGCCGAGAGCACCGGGGCGATGGCGCCCACGCTGAAGATGCTCAGCATGTAGATGCGCACGGCCTTGGGGCGCTGCTGGACGGAGAACAGCAGCGGGATCAGCACCCGCGTGCTGATGAAGAAGGCGCCGCCGCCCATGCCCTGCACCAGGCGGGCCGTGGTGAGCTCCGCCAGATTGGTGGCGTTGGCCGAGGCCAGGTCGCCGACGCCATAGAGCAGCAGGGCGATCAGCAGATAGTGGCGGTAGCCGAAATGGCGCGTCAGCCATTGCTGCAGCGCAATCATGAGCATGCTGCCTATGGCGTAGGCGGCCTGCACCTGCGCAAATTCGCGCGGCGCCACGCCTATGCCGCCCAGGATGTGCGAGGAGCCGAAGACGAACATGCCGTTCTCGAGGAACTCCATGCCCACCATGGCGCCGAGCAGCCACATCAGCAGCCACTGCTTGCGACGGTGCATGAACGCTTGCCAGCGCTGGGCTTTCATGGGGCAGTTATGGATTCAGAGGGCTTGGCGCAGATCCGTCAAGCCTTGGTTGTGGCGCTGGCGCCGGTTTGGTCCGCGGTCTCCTGCTCCTGCAGGCCGCTGTGCACCTGGCGCAGCTGCTGCTGCAGCACGCGCGTGGCCTGCTCGCCCAGGCCGGCCCAGGTCTGCAGATAGACCTGCTGCACCGTGGGCACGCAGCGCTGCAGCAGCTGCGTTCCGGCCGGCGTCAGCGCCAGCTGCAGGCTGCGCCGGTCCTGTGCGTCCTGGCTGCGCACCAGCAGGCCTTTTTTCTCCAGCCCGTCGAGCAGGCGCGTGACCTGGGTGCGCGTGGCGTCCAGCGACACGCTGAGGTCGGAGGGGCGCAGAGGCTCGTGCACGCTGTCGGACAGCAGGTGCAGAGCCAGGTATTCGCGCATATGCACCGCAAACGGCGCCAGGGCCTCGTCCACGCGGCGCTCCAGCAGGGTGGCGGTATGCAGCAGCAGGCGGGAGGCGGCGACCGCATCCCGGTGGCGGGCCGGCTTGCCGGCCAAGATTCGCTCCAGGCGTGAATCCAGACTCATGGCGTGCTTTCGATTTGATTTCAGATGAAATTATATCTTTTGAAATCAAATCGTCTGTAGGAGCCGCTAGACCCTGCGCAGAAAGGGGTCGCAACGAGGGCAGCGTTGGGGTTGTGAGAAAAAAAGAACGATCGTTCTAATTTATGGGTTTTTTCGCTACACTGGCCGGGATATCTATAAACCCGGAGACCTATCCATGTCCGATCTGAACGCCAATTTCGAAGCCGCCGTCAAGAACTCCACCTCGATCAGCGAGCGTCCCGACAACGCCACCTTGCTGAAGATCTACGCGCTGTACAAGCAGGCCACCGAGGGCGACAACGAGACCAAGAAGCCCAGCTTCACCGACATGGTGGCCCGCGCCAAGTGGGATGCCTGGGCCAAGCTGGAAGGCACGACGCTGGATGAGGCCAAGCAACAGTACATCGATCTCATCGAGTCGCTGCGCTGATCAGCGCCACTCCTGATCGCCGACAAGGCCCCGGGCTCCGGGGCCTTGTCGTTTCAATCCAGGCCGCGCCAAAGACTGGGACGCTGGAAACTGGCGCAGCCGCGCAGAGGCTCAATACTGGTTCGAGAAATTGGCGCTGATGCGCTGGCGCAGATATTCCGCCCCGGTGATGGGCGGATATTTTTTGGCCGGCCCTTCGATCACCGCATCCTCATTGGCCTGGCAGAAGAAGGCCAGGCTGTAGCGCGCACCCTGGTATTCATGGGGCTGAGGGTTGCGCACGCGATGGAAATTGCTGGGCAACTGGTCGTCGCTCCAGCGTGTCAGCATGTCGCCGATATTGCAGGTGATGACACCGTCCACAGGTTCCACGGGCGTCCATTGCTGGGCCTCGGCCTCCTTGCCGGGCAGCACCTGCAGGCCGCCCTGGCCGGCGCGCTGGAACAACAGCGTCAGGCAGTCGAAGTCCGTATGTGCGCCCGCCCGCCACAGGCCTATTTCGTCCTGGAGTGCCGGGTCCACGGCAAAGTAATGCAGCATGCGCAGCGTGCTCTGGTAGCTGCCGGCCGCGGGGTCATGCGCACGCGTGAAGAACTCCTCATCAAAGCCCAGCTTGTAGGCAAAGCATGACAGCAGCTGCATGCCCACCTGCCAGCATTGGCGCTCGAAGGCCAGCGTGGCCTGCTTGAAGCCGGGCAGTTCTTGCTCGCTGGGCCACAGGCCCTCCATGCGCGGGCGTGTGACCTGATAGGACTCCTTTTGATCTGGCGTTCGGGTGGATGGGCGAATTTGCGCCTTGTGTTCCCAGCCCGCATTGCGCGCCAGCGGCCATTGCGCCTTGGTTTCGGAGGGCAGGGCGAAGAATTGCTCGGCGCGCCCGAATGCCGCATCGATATCGGCCTGGGCAATGCCATGGCCGCAGACCTGGAAGAAGCCGATGTCCGTCGAGGCGTTCCAGATCTGCTCGGCAATCTCCTGCTTGCGCTGCTCGAAGTCGCTGATGTCTATGACGCGAACTTCGCGCGCCGAGGTTTCTGCGCCTTGCCCGCCCATGCGGGCTTCCTTGTTCAGTTCGCCAAGGCCGTAAGCGTGGCTGGTCATGCTCTGCATAAAGCTCTCTCTTGCAATGACTTCAGACACCGGCTTTGCCAGTAGGTGCGGAGCAGCGGGCATCTGAAGTGTGGATACCAGGCGCGGCCTGCTGCCGCACCCACTTCAAGAGCAATGACCCGCGAAGCTGCTGACCAAGGGCTGGTCAGGGCACCGTGCTGAACGCTTCTACTCTTGATTTGAGTGCAGCAAACAACGTGCCAGCCGGCTGGCGAGACGCCGGCGCTCTTGGTTTTGGTGCATGGCCTCAATCTGGTGCGTCGCCGTGCATAAAGCCATGCATTTCCCCTGCTTGCATGCACCTTGTCGATACCCGGCAAGGTGCAGCCAAAAGCAGGCACGCCAATTGCTAGATGGTTGAACGAGTAGAAGCGTTCAGCCTGCATCTGCGTGCAGTGCCCGGAAATTGCTCAAGTCCTGCCAGTGGCTGTCGCTGCTGGATCCTTCGCCGCCAGAGACCTGAGAGTTCCACCATGCAACGTCGCCATTTTCTTGCTGCCCTGCCTCTTTGCAGCGCACCCTGGGTTCATGCCCAGGGCAAGTCGCTGACTCCGCTGAAATTCACGCTGGATTTCCGCGTCAACGGCCAGACGGCGCCGTTCTTTCTGGCGCAGCAAAACGGCTATTACCGCGAAGAAGGGCTGGATGTGAGCCTGGATGTGGGATCGGGCTCGGTGGCCTCCATCACCCGCATCGCCAGCGGCGCCTACCAGCTGGGACTGGGCGATATCAGCTCGCTGATCGAGTTCAATGCGCAGAACGCCGGCACGCCGCGCTTACAGGCCGTCTACCAGTACTACAACCGCGCGCCCTTTGTGATCATCGGGCGCAAGGACCGGGGCATCACTTCGGATTTCGCAAGTCTCAAGGGCAAGAAGGTGGCTGCAGCGGCCGTGGAGTCCACGCGCCGTGCCTGGCCCATGGTGGCGCGGCGCAGGAACCTGCCCGCCGATCTGTTTGCCTGGTCGACGACGGAGTTCTCGGCCCGCGACAACGTCATGGTGCGCGGCGATGTGGATGCCGCCACTTATTTCCATGACTCGGCGGTATCGCTGTTTGCGCGCCTCAAGCCCGAGGAGCTTTCCATACTGCGCTACAGCGACGCAGGCGTTCATCTGTATGGCAATGCGATCCTCGCGTCCAGCCAGCTGATCGCCGAGAAGCCGCAGGTCGTGGCCGCTTTCCTGCGCGCCACCAACCGCGCGATCGTGGAATGCCTTGCCAACCCCGCAGCAGGCATTGCCGCCGTGCGCCAGCGCGAACCGATTCTCGACGAGAAACTGGAGCTGGAGCGCTGGTCCATCACCGCCCAGTATGTGGCCGCGGCAGACACAAAAAGCCATGGACTGGGCGACTTCAGCAAGCGCTTGCTGGAGCAGCAGCTGGACAGCGTGGTGCAGACCTTTGAGCTCAAGACCGCGCCATCTGCCGATGCACTGTTCAACAGCAGCATGCTGCCCGCCAGGTCGGCGCGCATGCTCAAGGCCTGAGGAGGAGCCAGCCATGTCCTTGCCTCAAGCCCAGGCCTTGAATGACGCCGATGGCCGTTATTTGCGCGAAGCCATTGCGCTCGCGGATACGGCGCGCGAGCGCGGCAACCGGCCGTTTGGCGCGCTGATCGTGGCTGCCGACGGGCGCGTGCTGGCCCAGGCCAGCAATGCCAACGGCGAGAGCGGCGATTGCACGGCCCATGCCGAGCTGTCCGCCATCCGCCTGGCCAGCCCTCTGCATTCACGCGATGAACTGGCCGTCGCCACGCTGTACTCGTCTGCCGAGCCCTGCGTGATGTGCGCGGGTGCGATCTTCTGGTCCGCCATCGGCCGCGTGGTCTATGGCATCGACGCCGAGCGGTTGCGCGTGTTCCGCGGCGAGCGATTCGATCAGAAGGATGCCGAGCTGTCCTGCCGCGATGTGTTCCGGGCCGCTTCGCACGCCATCGAATGCATCGGGCCGGCCCTGATCGAAGAGGCCAGCAGCTCGCACCAGGGCGCCTGGAAGGTCTGAGCGCCGGCACGTGTTCAACCGCAATTCATTGACATAGAGAGAGGGAAGCCACCATGCAAACCAAGCGCCTGTTCCTGCAATCCGTTCTGGCCCTGGGCAGTTTTGCCAGCGCCACGGCGGCCTTTGCCGCCACACCCATCAAATTCCAGCTCGACTGGCGTTTTGAAGGGCCTGCGGCGCTGTTTCTGCAGCCTGTCGCCAAAGGCTATTTCCAGGCTGCGGGTCTGAATGTGGCGGTGGACGCCGGCAGCGGCTCCGGCGGCGCGATTCAGCGCGTGGCATCGGGCTCTTACGACATGGGCTTTGCCGACCTGGCCGCGCTCATGGAGTTTCATGCCAACAACCCCGATGTCAAGGACAAGCCCGTGGCCGTGATGATGGTCTACAACAACACGCCGGCCTCGGTCATGGCGCTCAAGAAGAGTGGCATTGCCAAGCCGGCGGATCTGACGGGCAAAAAGCTGGGTGCGCCGGTGTTTGATGCGGGCCGGCGCGGTTTCCCGCTGTTTGCCAAGGCCAACCAGGTCGGCGACGTGCAATGGACCACCATGGACCCGCCGCTGCGCGAGACCATGCTGGTGCGCGGCGATATCGATGTCATCACGGGCTTTACCTTTACCTCGCTGCTGAACCTGGAGGCGCGTGGCGTCAAGGTCGCCGAGGTGACGGTCATGCCGTTTGCCGACAACGGCGTCAAGCTCTATGGCAACGCCATCATCGCCAGCGCCAGGCTGGTGCGCGAGAACCCCGAGGCCGTGCGCGCCTTCCTAAAGGCCTTCAGCAAGGGCGCCAAGGAAGTCATGGCCAACCCCGGTGCCGCCATCGCCTATGTGAAGGAGCGCGACGGCATCGTCAACACGGCGCTCGAAACCCGCCGTTTGCAGCTGGCGATCGACACGGTGATCAACACCGCCGATGCGCGCGCCGAAGGCTTTGGCCAGGTCAGCCCCGCGCGCATGGCGCTGATGGCCTCCCAGGTCTCGGACGTCTACGCGACCAAGACACGCGTGAACCCCGAGACGCTCTGGAGCGGCCGCTTCCTGCCGCCCGTGGCGGAACTCGACGTCTTCCCCAAGAAGTAATTGCTCATTGATTGATAGCTGGATGCGCTTGTGAGACAAGCGCTAAAGCCTGCTTTTATGAAATCATCAGATACAGAAGCTGCCCGGCCCTTCGTCGAATTCAAGGACGTCTGGCTGGCCTATAACGAAGAGCTGCTGCAGGCCAACCACTTTGCGGTGGAGGCCATAGACCTCAGGGTGCAGCGCGGCGAGTTCATCGCCATCGTCGGTCCCTCGGGCTGCGGCAAGTCCACTTTCATGAAGCTCACCACGGGCCTGAAGATGCCGTCCATGGGCCGCATCACGGTCGATGGCCAGCGCGTGACCGGGCCGCTCAAGATCTCGGGCATGGCCTTCCAGTCGTCCTCGCTGCTGCCCTGGCGCAGCACGCTGGACAATGTGCTGCTGCCGCTGGAGATCGTGGAGCCGCACCGTTCCCGGTTCAAGCAAAAGCGCAAGGAATACGAGGCGCGGGCCGTCGAGCTGCTGGGCAAGGTCGGACTGGCGGGCTATGAGCGCAAATTTCCCTGGCAGCTTTCGGGCGGCATGCAGCAGCGCGCCAGCATCTGCCGCGCCTTGATTCACGAGCCGCAGATGCTGCTGCTCGACGAGCCCTTTGGCGCGCTCGACGCCTTCACGCGCGAAGAGCTGTGGTGCATTCTGCGCGACCTGCAGGCCGAGCAGAAGTTCAATGTGATCCTGGTCACGCACGATCTGCGCGAGAGCGTGTTCCTGGCCGATACCGTCTATGTGATGAGCAAAAGCCCGGGCCGCTTCGTGGTGCGCCGCGATATCGACCTGCCGCGCCCGCGTGACCTCGAGGTCACCTACACGCCCGAGTTCTCGGACATCGTCTACGAGCTGCGCGGCCATATCGGCGCCCTGCGCAAGAGCGGCACCGACACCGCCGCCGCCATTCCTCAATAAGGCGCATCATGAAACATCAAAAAACCGCCGAGCGCTGGGCTCCCTGGCTGCTATTGCTGCTGATCGTCCTGCTCTGGCAGATCATCTGCTCGGGCCTCGGCGTTTCGGAATTCATCTTCCCCAGCCCCTGGGCCATAGGCCACCAACTCTATGAGTTTGCGGGCACGATTGCCATGCATGCCTGGCGCACCTACTGGGTGACCATGGCGGGCTTTGTGCTGGCAATTGCAGTGGGTGTGCTGCTGGGCTTTCTGATCGGCTCCTCGCGCCTGGCCTATGCGGCCTTCTATCCGCTGATGACGGCTTTCAACGCCCTGCCCAAGGCCGCATTCGTGCCGATTCTGGTGGTCTGGTTCGGCATCGGCGCAGGACCGGCAATTCTCACGGCCTTTCTGATCAGCTTTTTCCCCATCATGGTCAACATCGCCACGGGTCTGGCCACGCTGGAGCCCGAACTCGAAGACGTGCTGCGCGTGCTGGGCGCCAAGCGCTGGGATGTGCTGATCAAGGTCGGCCTGCCGCGTTCCCTGCCGTATTTCTACGGCTCGCTCAAGGTCGCGATCACGCTGGCCTTTGTGGGCACCACGGTCAGCGAGATGACGGCTGCCAACGAGGGCATCGGCTATCTGCTGGTCTCGGCCGGATCTTCCATGCAGATGGGTCTGGCCTTTGCGGGGCTGATCGTGGTGGGGGCCATGGCCATGGTGATGTACGAGCTGTTCAACCTGCTCGAAAAGCACACCACGGGCTGGGCGCGCCGCGGCTCCCAGGGCGAGTGATGCACTGCTTTTGATAGCTTCCAGCACAGAAACTGCAATGGCAAAAGGCCTGCTGGACCATTAATCCGGCAGGCCTTTTTGTGCTTGGCAACCAATGCCTAGCTGGCTGCGCGGCAGCTGGCAAGTGCATCCAGAGGTTGTTTGTAGGTTGGGGAGGTGACGTTCATCAGACCCAGTACCGTGTGGAACAGGTTGTCATGCGAGACGGGCTGGTCCAGCGTCTTGTTCAGGCAGCTCTGGTCCAGATGGGTGCGCGCGCCCAGGGTGCCCAGCCAGGCGATCATGGGCACATGTTTCTGATCCTCGGGCGCCATCGCATAAGGCATGCCGTGCAGGTAGATGCCCATCTCGCCCAGCGATTCGCCATGGTCGGACATGTAGAACATGCCGGTTTCGTACTGGCTCTGCTGGGCCTTGAGCCAGTCTATGGTCTGGCTCAGGAAGTGGTCGGTGTAGCGGATCGAGTTGTCATAGACATTGACCACGTTCTGCTGGGGGCAGCTGGACAAGGCATTGGTCTCGCACTCGGGCTTGAAGGCCTTGAGATCGGGCGTGGAGCGCTTGTAATAGGCGGGCCCATGGCTGCCCATCTGGTGCATGACGAGCACCAGGCCCTTGGCGCGGCGTGCGGGGTCGAGCTTGGCGATGCGCTCCTCCAGGCCGCTGAGCAGCATGCCGTCCAGGCACTCGCCGTCGGCGGCGCACAAGGCCTTGCCTGCGGGGCTGTTCACGCTGTCGGCCGTGTCCGCGAATGGCACGCGCTTGCACACGCCTTTGCAGCCCGCCTGGTTGTCCACCCAAAGCACGGCCAGACCCGCGGCCTGCAGCACGTCGAGAAGGTTGTCATGCTCGACCTTGGAGCCGTAAAAGCCCTCGCGGCCCAGGTTGGAGAACATGCAGGGCACGGATTCGCGCGTGCTGGTGCCGCAGGAGTGAGCATTGCGCCAGCTCAGCACCTCTTGCCTGGCAAGCTCGGGATTGGTGTCGCGTTCATAGCCGTTGAGGCTGAAGTTCTTGGCGCGCGCGGTCTCGCCCACGACCAGTACCAGCAGCGGCGGTTTCTGGGCCGTCGCATAGGAGCTGCCCAGGGCTGCGCCACCCGTGATGCTGACAAAAGGCCGGGGCTTGTTGAGGACCGGGTCCAGCAACACGCCGACCGCGGACAGCACGGGGTTGACGGGATTGATCATGAAGCGCAACCACAGATTGTTGCGCACCACGGGCGCCAGCTCCTTGTACGAGACGCCGACGGAGGCGGCCACCAGCGCGACGGCGCCCGCCAGCAGCAGCAGGGTGCGCAGCACATTGCGCCAGGCCTGGCCCGTGCCCCTGATGGGCGTCTTCCACAGCCAGATGGCAGGCAGTATGGCGATCAGCAGCAGCTCGGCCAGCAACTTGGGATTGAACAGGTCCGAGCTTTCGCGCACATCGGTCTGCAGTATGTTGTGGATCATGCCCTGATCCATGATGGTGCCGTAGGACACCATGAAGTACTGGGAGCTGGCCGAGATCAGCAGCAGAGCGATCCAGAAGGGCTTCATCCAGCGCGGCCAGGCGAACAGGCTGGTGATCAGCAGAATCGCTCCCAGTATCAGCGGCAGGGTGCGCAGGGCCAGCAGGGCCAGGCTGCCGTGATAGCCGTCCAGCGTGGGCAGGCGCAGCCACAGCGCCCAGTTGGCCGTGAGCGTCAGCCAGAGGGCCAGGCACAGGGCAACGAACTGAGGGGTGCGGGGTTGGAGCAGGTGCTTACTCAGGCGTGAGGTGAGAGCGGATATGGCCAAGGCAGACGGCAAAATGGAAAGTAAGCTGAAAGTGTGGGCGGGATTTCTTAAAACACTCTGAAACTGTCAATCCCCAGGAACCCCGGTCTGTGCCAGGCAGGCCGGGGGCGGGGATTGATTGGCCGGCACATGCTGGCACAGCAGCCGGGTGCGCGCCTCGGGCTCCATGGCTGCCAGCTCGCGCATCCGGGCATAGAAGCGGCGCCAGCCTGCGGGAGTGGGCGGACTGGCGCCCTGGAGCTGCTGCCACCATTGTGTCATGGCCGGCACCCAGTCGTCATAGGCGGCCAGGGCGCCGAAACTGGCGTTATTGGCCTGGGCCACCCAGTCATCGGTCTGCTGCAGGCGCTCGTAGTACTGCTGGCGCAGGGCTTCGGTAGTCAGCAGCGGCTCGTCGGCCTGCAGCCATTGCGCGCGCAGGCCCGCATAGGCAAAGCGGAAGTCCTTGAAGATGCGGGCTTTGCCGGCATCAAGCGCTTTTTCATCAGGGCTTTTTTCGGAGTTTTGCCCGTAGAGGGCCTGCAGGCGCTCGCGCGTGTCGCGGGTCAGCTGCTGCCAGAGCTTTCTGCGCTGCTGGGCCTGCAGCCAGCGCTTTTGCGTGGCTGCATTCGCCTGGGCCTGCAGCCACAGCGGTGTGGCGCTGCGCTCCACCGCGGTGGCGAAGGATTCGTTGAAGGCGGTGTCGCCCTTCACGTACAGCAGCTGATGAGCCAGCTCGTGGAACATCAGGCCCGCAAAATCGCCTTCCTGCCAGTCGATGAAGGTGCTGAGCAGCGGATCGCCGCCGAGCCAGTTCAGATAGCCCAGGGTGGAATAGGCGGGCACGCCGTAGACGCTGGTCTCCAGCCCCTGGGCCTGCAGCGCATGGGCCTCGGCCTGCGCATCGGCCTGGGCGAAATAGCCGCGGTAGGCGATGCAGCCCGTGACCGGAAAGCACCAGCGGTGCATCTCCAGGCTGTACGCGGGAGCAGCCACCACGTTCCAGACCGCATACCTGCGCTGCAGCAGGGCGTAGCGCGTGTAGCTGGGGTTGTCGGGCAGGGCCAGCTCCTGGCTTGCAAAGCGGCGCATCTGCTGCGCGGCCAGCAGGCGCTGGCGCAGCGCCGGGCTCAGGGTCTCGTCGGCCAGCCAGCTGTCTATGGGCTGGGCCGCCTGCATGATCTGCATCTGCCCCTTGAAACCCTGCCAGTAATAGCCGATGCTGCTGCAGCCGGCCAGACTCACAATTGCGGTGGCAATGAGCAGGGAGGCCGCCAGGCTGACTACACTCATTCTTTTTCTCATTGCACTTGTCCGCCCGTCGGGTTCGGTTTCATGGATTTCCTCACTCTTGCCATCATTGTCACCACCGTGCTCTACCTGCTCAAGAAGCAGGAGCAGCGTCAGCACACCCAGCTGCTGGCCCAGCATTTGTCGCGCTTCCAGATCGAGAAGCTCATGGCCGGGTTGATGGAAGGCTATCTGCGCGTGATCGGCGAGCCCGATGTCCAGCGCCGCGCGCAGATCTGGACGGTGCTCGAGAACACCGAAAGCAGCCTGGTGGCCGAGTTCCAGCGCTTTGCCGACGAGTTCGCGACGCTGCCGCTGGAGTCGACCCGCGCCAGCACGCTGCCGCTGGCCCTGCCCTATATGGATCGCCTGATCCCATCTGCTACCTTGGATATGCGCGCGGCCATGAAGTTGCATGCCCAGTCCATCGCCGCCGTGCAGGTGGGGGCGGCCCGCGACGAGGAGGAGCGCAAGCGCCGCGCCTTCACCATGACGGCCGAGCTGATGCTGATGCAGCACAGCTGCCACTGGTTCTGCAAAAGCCGAACCGTGGCCTCCATGCGCCTGATCGCGCGGCACAAGACGGCTTACGAGCAGGTGCTGCAATCGGTGGCTCCGGCCACGCTGAAAGCGTATGAAAAACTGGTGCATCGACGCAACTGAGGGCATGTCCTGAGCCGGGCGCATAGCGCTGCGCTCCGCCAGCCATCTCCTGCATCGGCTGACAGATAGGCGCCACGCGCCGTCTTGACCCTGCAATACTTGATGTGAACAATAGGTTTTCATGAAAAACCTGTTGAGCACGTTGGAACCGCTTCTCGCAAGACTTCCTGTGACAGCCTCGGTGCAGCTCCCTTCGGGCGAGCGGGTCGGCCCCGAGAACAGCGCGGTTCAGTTGATTTTTCGCTCTCCCAAGGCCCTCGCGGCGCTGCTGGACGGCCAGGTGGGCTCCGTCGGCGCGGCGATTGTCGAGGGCTGGGTGGAGGTCAAGGGCCAGGCCCGCGACATCATGGCGGCGGCGGCCGGCCTGCTGCAGACCGACCCCGTGCAGCACCGGCCCACCTGGCTGGAGCAGACGGTCTCCAAGGCCAAGTCCCTGACCATGCACACGCTCACGCGGGACGCCGAGCAGATCCAGTTCCATTACGACCTCTCGGACGACTTCTACGCGCTGTGGCTGGACCCGCGCCGTGTCTACTCCTGCGCCTATTTCAAGGATCGGGGCATGAGCCTGGCCCAGGCCCAGGAGGCCAAGCTCGACCACATCTGCAAAAAGCTCAGGCTGCAGCCCGGCGAGCGCTTCTGGGACATAGGCTCGGGCTGGGGCGGGCTGATTTTCTGGGCCGCGGAAAACTATGGCGTGCAAGCCCATGGCATCACGCTGTCGCGCAACCAGTTCGAGCATGTGCAGCGCCAGATCGCTGAAAAAGGCCTGCAGGGCCGCGTACAGGTGGAGCTGCGCGACTACCGGCAGATGGATGGCGTGGAGCCGTTCGACAAGATAGGCTCGGTGGGCATGTTCGAGCATGTGGGCAGCGCCAATCTGCCCGAATACTTCGAGACCATCCACAAGATGCTCAAGCCCGGCGGGCTGGCGCTGGTGCACGGCATCACCGCGGGCGGGGTGAGCAATGCCGAACTGGGCGCCGGCATGGGGGACTTCATCAACCGCTATATCTTCCCCGGCGGCGAACTCATGCATGTGAGCCGCGTGCTCCACGACCTGGGCGCCAGCGGCCTGGAGATGCTGGATACCGAGAACCTGCGGCCCCACTATGCGCTCACGCTCTGGGCCTGGTCCGACGCGCTGGAATCCCGGCTGGACGAGGCGCAGCGGATTCTGGCGGCCCAGCATGGCCCGGAACCGGCCGCGCGTGCCCTGCGCGCCTACCGCCTGTATCTGTCCGGCTGCGCCATGGGCTTCGAGCGGGGCTGGACGGCCCTGCACCAAATGCTGTGCTGCAAGCCCGACGGCGATATGCGCACCGGCGTCATCAAGGGCGCGCAGAGCAGCTATCCTTTCAACCGGGAATACATCTACCGTTGAAGGAACAGTCCATGCTCTACAAATTCAAATCGCGCGCCACGGCGGACCTCATCATGCTGGAGGCCAATGGCCGCCAGCTGCTGGAGATCATCGGCAAGTCGCCCGATGAGCTGCATGGCATCCTCACCGTGGAGCAGATCCCGGCTGCCATCGCGGCGCTCGAGGCCGCTGCGGCGCAGGACGCCGAGCGCCGTGCCGCGCAGGCCCAGTCCGAGGACGAGGAGCTGCAGGAGGAGGCCAAACCGGGCTCCAGGGACACCGTGGGCCTGAGCCAGCGCATCGTGCCCTTTGTGGAGATGCTGCGCCGCAGCGCCGCCCACGACAAGGAAGTGGTCTGGTAGCCGCATCCCGGGCGCTCAAATGAAAAAGCCCGCTTGCGCGGGCTTTGTTTCTCAACGGGACCTCGGCTTAGTCGGCGTAGATGCCGGCCGCCTTGATCACCTTGCCCCACTTGGCAATTTCGCTTTCCACAAACTTCTTGTGGCCCGCGGGGCTGGTGCGGTCGTCGCTGGCAATCACGGCGCCCAGGGCTTCCTGGCGCTTGATGAATTCGGGATCCTTGAGCGAAGCCTTCATGGCCTCGTTGATCTTCTTGACCACCTCGGCCGGCGTGCCCTTGGGTGCATACAGACCGTGCCAGATGGTCACGTTGAAGTCCTTGATGCCCAGCGACTGCAGCGTGGGCAGGTCCTTGAGCGCGGGCGTGGTCAGGGGCTTGGAGGTGGTCACGGCATAGGCCTGGACCTTCTTGGCCGCGATCTGGGAGGTGGTGTTGGTGGTCTGGTCGCACAGCAGGTCGACCTGGTTGCCCATCAGATCGGCAATGGCGGGAGCGGCGCCCTTGTAAGGCACGGGCGTCATTTCCTGCTGCAGCGAAGCCTGGAACATCAGGCCGCACAGATGCGATGCGGAGCCGACGCCGGCATTGGCCAGATTGACCTTGCCCTGGTTCTTGCCCACCCAGTCCTTGACCTCGGCGAAGTTCTTGGCCGGCAGCGTCGGGCGGCCGATCAGCGTCATGGGCACATCGTTGATGATGCCCGCATATTCAAAGTCGTTGAGCACGTTGAACGACAGCTTGCGGTACAGCGTCGGGATCGTGGACATGCCGATGTGCGTGAGCAGCAGCGTGTAGCCGTCATTCCTGGAGCGTGCGGCCTTGGCCGTGCCGATGGTGCTGCCGGCGCCGTCGGCGTTGTCGATGACGATGGTGGCATTGTTCAGCTGCTTGCGCATGGACTCGGCCAGATCGCGCGCCACCTTGTCGGTCGGGCCGCCGGCCGTGAAGGGCACGATGATGGTAATCGTCTTGCCGGCCACGGGGTAGCTGTTGTCGGCATGGCTGCTGACGGCCGCGGTGGCGGCCAGTGCAACGGCGGCGATCTTGAACATGGTTTGCATGGAGTCTCCCTAAAAAATACCTCGTCCAAACACGCCCAGACAGTTGGGGAATTCGGCGGGAAGGTCGGATTCTAGGTAGAACAATCTCGTAGGGTTTTATGAATTTTCTAAGTGTTATCCCGACAGTTGGCGACTTTTGAGCCGGGCTTTGCGATGTCGCAAACCGTCGGGCCTTATTGGTAGGAGCGCGCGTCTTCGACCACCTTGCCGTCGTTGGGCAGGCTGCCCGGCGCCACCATCTGCACCTCGCCGCGCAACTTGGTCACTTCGCGCAGCGCATCCACCACCTGCTGGGCAAAACCCGGGGCGGTCTCGGTGGTTTCCACCAGCAGCTGCATGCGGTCGTTGGCCATTTCCCCCGTCACCACCAGGCGCGCCTTGCCGATCTGGGGAAAGCGCTGCACGACTTCGGCCACCTGCTTGGCATGCACAAACATGCCGCGCACCTTGGCCGCCTGGTCGGCCCGGCCCAGCCAGCCTTTGATGCGCGCATTGCTGCGGCCCGTGGGGCAGGTGCCGGGCAGATAGGCCGAGAGGTCGCCGGTGCCGAAGCGGATCAGCGGATAGTCGGGGTTGAGGCTGGTGACCACCAGCTCGCCGACTTCGCCCTCGGCCACGAGGTCGTCCGTGCCGGGGCGCACGATCTCCACGATCACCTCTTCGTCCAGCACCAGGCCTTCGCGGGCGCTGGTCTCGTAGGCGATCAGGCCCAGGTCGGCCGTGCCGTAGCTTTGGTAGGCGTCTATGCCATGTTCCAGCATCCAGTCGCGCAGCGAGGGTGGAAAGGCCTCGCCGCTGACCATGGCCTTGGTCAGGCTGGGCAGCTTCACGCCCATCTCCTGCGCCTTCTCCACAATGATCTTGAGAAAGCTGGGCGTGCCCACATAGCCCGCGGGCCGCAGATCGGCCATGGCCTGCACCTGCTGCTCGGTCTGGCCCGTGCCGCCCGCAAACACCGTGCAGCCCAGCGCATGGGCGCCGGTCTCCATCATCGAGCCCGCGGGCACGAAGTGGTAGGAAAAGCAGTTGTGCACCAGTTCGCCCGCCCTGAAGCCCGCGGCATGCATGGCGCGCGCCATGCGCCAGTAGTCGGCGCGGCGGCTTTCGGGTTCGTAGATCGGGCCGGGGCTGGCAAACAGGCGCGGCATGTCCCGGCCGACGGCAATCGCGTTGAAGCCGCCGAAGATCTGCTGCGGCCGGTGCGCGGCCTGGCGTTCCAGCAGCTCGCTCTTGCGCGTGACGGGAAGCCGGGCCAGGGCGCTGCGGCTGGCGACCCCCGGCGCCTCCACGCCCTGCAGAATCTCGGCAAACGCCGGGCTGTGCTGCTGGGCATGGGCGATCTGCCTGGGCAGCCGCGCCATCAGATCTGCCTCGCGCTGCTCGGGAGCGCGGGTTTCCAGGTTGTCATAGAACTGGCTCATCATCGATCTCCTGCACGCATTTCAAGGAATTTGGGCGAAAAACGCCTGAACCGCAGGGTTGGCATGCGGTAGCAGCTATGAATTTAGAGGTTGTCCGGGATGGGGTTCTGCTGACGGGTCAAACGCCGGACCTGTCGGCTCGGCTTGCACGCAGACGCTTGATCCGGCTCCGGAACCCGGGCTGTCTGGCTAGGCCAGCCAGCGCTTGCGGCGCTTGTAGCTCTTCACGTCCTTGAAGCTCTTGCGTTCGCCGCCGCCCACGCCCAGGTAGAACTCCTTGACGTCCTCGTTGCTGGCCAGGTCGCTGGCCTTGCCGTCCATCACGATGCGGCCGCTTTCCATGATGTAGCCGTAGTCCGCGTACTTGAGCGCCATATTGGTGTTCTGCTCGGCCAGCAGGAAAGTGACTTTTTCCTTGCTGTTGAGGTCTTTGACGATGTGGAACACCTCGTCCACGATCTGCGGCGCCAGTCCCATGGACGGCTCGTCGAGCAGCACCATGCGCGGGTTGCTCATCAGCGCGCGGCCTATGGCGCACATCTGCTGCTCGCCACCCGAGGTGTAGGCGGCCTGGCTGGTGCGCCGGGTCTTGAGGCGCGGAAAGTAGTTGTAGACCTTTTCCAGATTGGCAGCGATCTCGCCCTTGTCGCTGCGCGTGTAGCTGCCGGTCATCAGGTTTTCTTCGATGGTCAGGTGGGCGAAGCAGTGGCGCCCCTCCATGACCTGGACCACGCCGCGCTTGACCAGCTCGGCCGGCGAGAGATTGGCGATCTGCTCGCCCTCGAGCGTGATGCCGCCCTTGGTCACCTCGCCGCGCTCGCCCTTGAGCAGATTGGAGATGGCGCGCAAGGTGGTGGTCTTGCCCGCGCCGTTGCCGCCCAGCAGGGCGACGATGCTCTGGTGCGGCACCTTGAGCGAGACGCCCTTGAGCACCAGGATCACATGGTTGTAGATGACCTCGATGCCGTTGACCTCCACCAGCGGCGCGGTGGGGGCTACAGCAGAAGCTGGGTGCGGAGAATCGGTCATGCTCATCACCTGATGGTCTCGAAATTCATAGCGGTTGGCGCTTGCCTGTGAAGCGCGGAAGGCGGTTTGTATGCCGGTCCGGGCACGGCCCCTGGTGGAGCCGTGCCTCGGCGTCGATCAGCTGCAGCTACGCACCTTGATGTTCTTTTCCTTGGCGTACTTGTCCGCATATTCCTTGTAGAGCGGATCGACCAGGGACTTGTCGGCCTGGTACCAGTCGGAAGTCACCTTGAACTTGCTGCCGTCCCAGGTAGCGATGCGCTGCCAGTCGGCGCCCAGGTGGTTGTCGCAGCTGGTCTTGAAGGGGCGGATGATCTTGCCGAAGCCCAGCTCGTTCAGGCGCTCCTGGGTCAGGTTCAGGTTCTCCAGGCCCCAGCGCACCTGCTCGGGCGTCATGACCTTGCCCTTGCCGAACTTCTCTTGTGCGGTGCGGATGGCCTCGACCTGCAGCATGGAGATCACCATGCCGCGGGTGTGAGCGAGCTGGCCCAGTTCCTTGGCGTCCTTGCCCGTGCCCTGGCCCTTGTCGTAGATCTGGGCCTTGACCTCGTCGTGGATCTTGTCGTGGTCGGCCGTGTTGTGGATGGTCACGGTGTTGTAGCCCTTGGCGCCGGCGCCGATGTCCTTCACGTCATGGTCGGAGCCGCCCCACCACACGGCATACATCTTCTCGCGCGGATAGCCCGTGGCCTGCGCCTCGCGCACGGCCGTGGGCGTCATCACGCCGGCGGACCACAGCAGCACATAGTCGGGGCGGTTCTGGCGGATCTGCAGCCAGGTGGACTTCTGCTCCACGCCCGGGGCCGTCACCGGCAGCAGCATCAGCTCGAAGCCGTCCCGGGCGGCACGCTTTTGCAGCAGCGCGATCGGCTCCTTGCCGTAGGGAGAGTCGTGGTAGACCAGGGCGATCTTCTTGCCCTTGAGGCTGCCTTTTTCCTTCTTGGTGATGTCCTGGATGATGGAGTCGGCCGCGGTCCAGTAATTGCCCAGCAGCGGGAAGTTCCATTCGAAGACCTTGCCGTCCACCGACTGCGACAGGCCGTAGCCGGGCGTGACCACGGGTATCTTGTCGCCGGGCGCCTTGTCGGTCACGGCAAAGGTGATGCCGGTCGACTGGGTGTCGAAGCCCGAGGCTCCGCCGTCCTTGTTCTTCAGGCGCTCATAGCACTCCACGCCCTTGGCCGTGTCGTAGGCGGTCTCGCATTCCTCGTACTTGATCTTCACGCCGTTGATGCCGCCCTTGGCATTGACCAGCTTCAGATAGTCCTGCTTGCCGTCGGCCCATGGAATGCCCAGGGGCGCGAACTGGCCGGTGCGGTAGACCAGCAGCGGCACGAACTGTTCCTGCGCCTGCGCGGCCGGCGAAGCCATCAAGCCACCCATGCCGGCTGCCACGGTGGCGGCGGCAATCGCAATCTTCTTGAACATCATCAACTGTCTCCTTGGGTTGTATGGGACGGGGTCCCGGACAGGCACTCTGTGGTGTCTTGTAAATAAATCAACTATCTTTCAATCAAGCACTCACTAACTCAGGGGCACCGAGCAAGAGCCGCCTCGCGGCGAAGGTGCCGTCCCCCTTGGGGGAAGCCGCGTCAGCGGCACAGGGGGTAGTCATTTCAATGCGGGAAAGGCCAGACGCGCAGTTTCTGTCTTGCCGTGGCCCAGAGCTTGGCCAGGCCATGGGGCTCGACAATCAGAAAGAACACGATCAGCGCGCCGAAGATCATGTGCTCCAGATAGGTGGCCGTGGCCGTGGACAGCGGCAGGCCCAGCCAGTGGGGCACCTGGTTGAGCAGCAGCGGCAGCAGCACGAAGAAGGCCGCGCCGAAGATGCTGCCCACCACCGAGCCCAGGCCGCCGATGATGATCATGAACAGCAGCTGCAGCGAGCGGTCCAGGCTGAAGGCCGCGGGCTCCCAGGCGCCCAGGTGCACAAAGCCCCAGAGCGCGCCGGCCACGCCGACGATGAAGCTGCTGACCGCAAAGGCCGACAGCTTGGCGTAGGTGGGACGGATGCCGATCACGCTGGCGGCCACGTCCATGTCGCGCATGGCCATCCACTCGCGGCCGATGGCGCTGCGCACCAGGTTCTTGGCGGCCAGGCCCAGCACGCACAGGATGACCAGGCACAGCAGGTATTTCTCCATGGGCGTGTCGATGGCCCAGCCCAAAATGGCCAGCGGCTTGGCGCTCACCGAGCCCGAGGAGGAGTTGTTCGTCACCCAGGCGGCGCGGGTCGCGAGCCAGTCCACGAAGAACTGCGCCGCCAGCGTGGCCACGGCCAGATACAGGCCGCGAATGCGCAGGCTGGGCAGGCCGAACACCACGCCGAACACCATGGCCACCACGCCGCCGCCGATCAGGGCCAGCAGCAGCGGCATGCCCTCGAAGCGGGCCTGCAGGTTGTAGGCCGCATAGGCGCCCACGGCCATGAAGGCCGCCGTGCCCAGCGAGATCTGGCCGCAGTAGCCCACGAGAATATTGAGGCCCAGCGCCGCCAGCGACATGATGACGAAGGGAATCAGAATCGCCTGGTAGGTGTAGTCGCTGGCCACCAGGGGAATCGCCAGAAAGGCCAGCGCCAGCATCAGAAGAATGGCCCAGCGGTCCTGCGCCACGGTAAAGATCTGCTGGTCTGCGGCGTAGCTGGTCTTGAACTGGCCGTTTTCACGATAAAACATGGATGCGCTCCTCCGGCCTTAAACGCGGTCGATAATTTTGTCGCCGAACAGACCTTGTGGCCGTACCAGCAGGAAGCAAAGGGCCAGCCCATAGGCAAACCAGGTCTCTATGCCGCCGCCCACCATGGGGCCCAGATAGACCTCGGACAGCTTTTCGCCCACGCCGATGATCAGGCCGCCGATGATGGCGCCGGGCAGCGAGGTCAGGCCGCCCAGGATCACCACGGGCAGGGCCTTGAGTGCCACCAGCGACAGCGAGTACTGCACGCCCAGCTTGCTGCCCCAGATGATGCCGACCACCAGGGCCACGCCACCGGCCACCGACCAGACGATGACCCAGATGCGCGACAGCGGAATGCCTATGGACTGGGCCGCCTGGTGGTCGTCGGCCACGGCACGCAGCGCGCGCCCGGTCTTGGTTTTCTGGAAAAAGATGCTCAGGCAGATCACTAGGATGGCGGCGATGCAAGCCGCATACAGGTCTTCCAGGCTGATCATCACTCCGCCCTGGAACAGGCTGTCGAGGATGAAGACCGGGTCCTTGGGCATGCCCACGTCGATCTTGTAGACCTCGCTGCCGAAGATCATGGGGCCCAGGCCGTCGAGCAGATAGGCAATACCCAGCGTGGCCATCAGCAGGGTGATGGGTTCCTGATTGACCAGATGGCGCAGGGCCAGCCGCTCGATCACCCAGGCCACGGCCACCATCAGCGTCAGGGTGATGACGATGGCCAGCAGATTGCCGACAAAACCGGGCTCCATGCCCAGCCAGCCGGGAATCCATTGCGAAAAGCGGGCCATGGCCAGGGCCGAGAACAGCACCATGGCGCCCTGCGCGAAGTTGAAGACGCCCGAGGCCTTGAAGATCAGCACGAAGCCGATGGCGATCAGCGCGTACAGCGTGCCCACCATCAGGCCGCCGAACAATGTCTCTAAGAAAAATCCCATGACTGCTCCTGTCAGTTATCCGTGGCGCCGTCCAAGCGAGGGGCTGCCAGCAAGGGCCTGTGCCGGCCGCGCCGTCCCGCAGCAAAGGCCGTCGTCCCCCTTGGGGGAAGACGCGCAGCGGCTCAGGGGGTACTTCATCTCAATGGCCCGCGCCCAGATAGGCGCGGATCACGTCTTCGTTGTTGCGTACTTCATCGGGAGCGCCGTCGCCGATCTTCTTGCCGTAGTCCAGCACCACGACACGGTCCGAGATGTCCATGACCACGCCCATATCGTGTTCGATGAGCACAATCGTGGTGCCGAATTCGTCGTTCACGTCGAGGATGAAGCGGCACATGTCCTGCTTTTCCTCCACGTTCATGCCGGCCATGGGCTCGTCCAGCAGCAGCACCTGGGGCTCCATGGCCAGGGCCCGGCCCAGGTCCACGCGCTTTTGCAGGCCGTAGGGCAGCTGGCCCACGGGCGTCTTGCGGTAGGCCTGGATTTCGAGGAAGTCAATGATGTGCTCGACGAATTCGCGGTGTGCGATTTCTTCACGCTGGGCCGGCCCCAGACGCAGAGCCTGCATCAGGATGTTGCTCCTGATCTTGAGGTTGCGGCCGGTCATGATGTTGTCGATCACGCTCATGCCCTTGAACAGAGCCAGGTTCTGGAAGGTGCGTGCGACACCCATCTCGGCCACCTGGCGGCTGTTCATATGGCTGAAGGTCTGGCCGCGGAAGGTGATGGAGCCTTCGGACGGCGTGTAGACGCCGTTGATGCAGTTGAGCATGGAGCTCTTGCCGGCGCCGTTGGGGCCGATGATGGAGCGGATCTCGTGCTCCTTCACGTTGAAGGAAATGTCCGTCAGCGCCTTGACCCCGCCAAAGCGCAGGCTGATGTTCTTGATGTCCAGAATGACATCGCCCGTGGTTCTGGTATTCATGTCGTTCCCTCTCAGACCGTGGCCGCCGGGTGGATCTTGGTGTCCACAATGGTCAGCGTGGCGCTCACGCTGCCGGTGCGGCCGTCTTCAAACTTCACCTGGGTCTCGATGAACTGCTGCTTCTTGCCGGTATAGAGCGCTTCCACCAGCACCCCGTACTTGTCGGCGATGAAGTTGCGGCGCACCTTGCGGGTGCGGGTGAGCTCGTCGTCGTCGGGGTCCAGCTCCTTGTGCAGCACCAGAAAGCGCGCCACCTGGGTGTCGGCCATGCCGGGCTCGGAGGCCAGGTCGGCGTTGACCTTGTCTATACACTCGGCCACCAACTCCAGCACCTTGGCCTTGCTGGCCAGGTCCACATAGCCGCCATAGGGCAGGCCCTGGCGCTCGGCCCAGTTGCCCACGGCCTCGTAGTCGATGTTGATGAAGGCGCAGACCTCGTCCTTGCCGTGGCCGAAGCACACGGCCTCCTTGATGTGGGGGAAGAACTTGAGCTTGTTTTCTATGTAGTTGGGCGCGAACATGGCGCCGCGGCTGGTCTTGCCCACGTCCTTGGCACGGTCGATGATGCGCAGCTGGCCGTCCGCGTCGATCACGCCCGCATCGCCGGTGTGGAAGTAGCCGTTGGCGTCGATCACCTCGGCCGTGGCGTCGGGGCGCTTGTAGTACTCCTTGAGCACGGAAACGCCCTTGACCAGCACCTCGCCGTTGTCGGCAATCTTGAGCTCAATACCGGGCGCCGCCTGGCCCACGCTGGAGAGTTCCACCTGACGGTCGCGCTGCAGGCAGACATAGGCGCAGGTCTCGGTCTGCCCGTAGAGCTGCTTGAGGTTGATGCCTATGGAGCGGAAAAAGCGGAACAGCTCGGGGCCGATGGCCGCGCCGGCCGTGTAGGCCACGCGGATGCGCGACAGGCCCATGGCGTTGCGCAGCGGCCCGTAGATGAAGAGATTGCCAAGCTGGTACTTGAGCCGGTCCACGGCACTCACGTTCTTTCCGTCCAGGATGTCCGAGCCCACGCGGCGCGCCACCTCCATGGCCCTGGCATACATCCATTGCTTGAGTGGCGAGGCGTCCTCCATGCGGATGGAAACCGAGGTCAGCATGCCCTCGAAAATACGCGGCGGCGCAAAGTAATAGCTGGGGCCGATCTCGCGCAGGTCGATGGCAACCGTGGCAGCCGACTCCGGGCAGTTGATGGTGAAGCCCGCCACCAGCCATTGCGCGAACGAGAACAGGTGGTCGCCGACCCAGGCCGGCGGCAGGTAGCAGATCACATTGTCCGAAGCCTGCAGACCGTCGGTAGCCACGCCGCCGCGGGCCGAATCGCCGAAGCTGGCATGGGTCTGGCATACGCCCTTGGGCTTGCCCGTGGTGCCCGAGGTATAGAGGATGACCGAGATATCCTCGGGGCGCACGGCGGCCACCATGGCGTCGTAGGCGCCGGGGTGCTGCGCGTCCCACTCCTGGCCCTTGGCCTGCAGCGCCGCGGTGCTGATGAGTCCGGGCTGGTCGTATTTGCGCAGGCCGCGGGGGTCGTCGTAGATGATGTGGCGGATGCCGGGCACCCATTCCCGCACCTCCAGCAGCTTGTCCACCTGCTCCTGGTTTTCGGCAAAGGCGAACGCGATCTCGGCGTCCTCCATCACAAAGCGCATTTCGGCGGCCACGGCGTCCTGGTACAGTGGGATGGGCACGGCGCCGCAGGTCTGCACGGCCAGAAAGCCCAGGTAGACATGGGGCCGGTTGTCGCTGATGAAAGCCAGGTTCTGACCGCCGCCCAGTCCCAGCGCACGCAGGCCGCAAGCCATGTGGCGCACGGACTGCGCGGCTTCGCGCCAGGTCCATGTCTGCCAGATGCCGTATTCCTTCTCACGCAGGGCGGGCGCGTCGGGGCGCTCGGTTGCGTGCTTGAGCAGCAAGTGCGGGAACGTGGTTGTCATTCCTAGTCCTTGTATCTTCAACGACCTGTAGGCGTTGTCTGTGCCGGTTCTGCGTAAAAGTCTTGCAGGAATGCTATGAACGACTTTGACGTCAAACAGTCTGTTTGACGACAATCCGAGGGAAACTCTCCATAGTGAAAATCCGCTGTGGCAAATGCTGCTGAAAGAGGTGCATTTGCTGCCTCGGGGGAAATACGGCTTCCGCAGAGAGGCCGCATTCGCAATGCTGGCGGCCATGAGTCAAGAACTGTCCTTGCATCAAAGGCGACGCAAACCCAGGGGCGATGAGCTGGAGGGAATTCCATGGTTGTCCGTGCTGCTGCCGCAGGAGCGCGAAAACGCCTTGCGCGTGCTGGTGGTCGGAGATGCCGAGCCCGGTGACTATGTCTGCCGCATGGGCCGGGCCCCCACCTACTGGTTCGGCGTGGTCGACGGCCTGCTCAAGATGAACACGGACAGCGCCGACGGCGTCAGCCTGACCCTGGCCGGCCTGCCGCCCGGCGGCTGGTTCGGCGAGGGCACGGCCGTCAAGCGCGAGCCCTACCGCTATAACGTGCAAGCCATACGCCGCTCCGTCGTGGGCGGGTTGCCCATAGACATGTTCCACTGGCTGCTCGACCACTCCATAGGCTTCAATCGTTTTGTGATGAACCAGCTCAACGAACGCCTGGGCCAGTTCATTGCGGCACGCGAGATCGACCGGCTGAACAATCCCGACCAGCGCGTGGCGCGCAGTCTGGCGGCTTTGTTCAACCCCCTGCTGTATCCGGGCGTGGGCGAGGTGCTGCGCATTACCCAGCAGGAGCTCGCGAATCTGGTGGGCCTGTCGCGCCAGCGCGTGAACGAGGCGCTGGCCGTGCTGCAGCGCGAGCGTGTGATCCAGGTCGAATACGGCGGTCTGCGCGTGCTGGACCTGGACGCACTGCGCCATGGGGTGTTTGCGCCGGTACGCCGAGTGCTTGCCTGAAAAACAGGCAAAACAAAGACCGAGCGCCACGCTGGAATTGTGGATAACTGCAGCCGAGAGCCGCGCGTCGCGCGACAATGGCGGTCAAATGTCAGTCAATTCCCCTAAAGAGTCTGGCGCCCCCGGCGCTGGCAAATCCTCCGCGCCTTCCGAATCCTCGTCGGCGCGCCCTGTTTTGCGTGCGCCGGCCAAGCCCGCCAAGGCGGAAAAGCCCGCGGCGGCCCGTGGCTCCAAGCCCGCTGGCGGCTCCGATCGTGGCCAGCGCGGTGAAGGCCCGCGTGGCGAGCGTGGCGCACGCCCTCAGCGTGACCGCGACGAGCGCCCCCGCGCTTCAGGCTTTGGTCGTCCCGATGGCGGCGGCCGTCCTGCTCGTGATGACGGTGAACGTCGCGGCGGCTTTTCGCAGCGCGACGAGCGCCGTCCCCGCGCTGATCGCGATGACCGCTTTGCCGAAGGCGGCGAGCGTCGCTTTGGCGGCGGTGATCGTGGCTTCAAGCCCTATGGCGAGCAGCGTGGCGATGGCGAACGTGCAGATCGCGGTGAGCGCCGCGAACTCCGCCCCCGTGACGAGGGTCGTCGTGACTTTGGCGATCGTCCCCAGAGCCGTGGCTTTGGTCGCCCGGATCAGGGTCGCCCCGAGCGCGCCGAAGGTAGCGAGCGCCGTTCGTTCCGTCCCCGCGATGAAGAGCGCCGTGACGACGGCCGCCGTGGCGGCGATCGTTTCGAAGGTCGTCGCGACTTTGGCGATCGTCCTCAGAGCCGTGGCTTTGGTCGCCCGGATCAGGGTCGCCCGGACCAGGGTCGCCCCGAGCGCGGCGAAGGTGGCGAGCGTCGTTCGTTCCGTCCCCGCGATGAAGAGCGTCGTGATTTTGGCGATCGTCCGCAAGGTCGTGATTTTGGGCGCTCAGATGACCGTGCGCCGCGCCGCTCGGACGAGCGCCCCGAGGGCCGTGCTTTCGAACGTGGCGAGCGCCGTGATTTCGCGCCCCGCAACGACCGTGGCCCGCGTGGTGACGACCGCCGCAGTGACGACCGTCGCAGCGATGACCGCCGTTTCGGTGATCGTCGCAACGACGAACGCCGTGGCGAGCGCCGCGACGACCGCGGTGGCGAGCCCGAGAAGCGCCATATCCCCGGCTCGTTTGTGTCGGAAGCCACGCGCCGCCCGACCACGGGCATCCGCACCTACCGCCCCGCGGCCGATGGCTCGGACCGCGCGATTCCCGTCAAGCGCGCGCCCGAAGTGGAAGCCCGCCAGGACGACCGCCCCGGTGCGATTCGCATCAACAAGCGCATTGCCGACATGGGCCTGTGCTCGCGCCGCGAGGCCGATGAATGGGTGGAGAACGGCTGGGTCACAGTCAACGGCGAAGTCGCGACCATGGGCCAGAACGTGGTGCCCGGCGACAGGATCGAGATCGACCAGAAGGCTCAGGACCGCCAGGACCAGCAAGTGACCATCCTGCTGCACAAGCCCATGGGCTATGTGAGCGGCCAGGCCGAGGACGGCCATGAGCCGGCCGTGGTGCTGATCACCAACGAAAACCGCTGGAACGAGGACCGCAGCAAGACCCGCTTCAACTTCAGCCAGCTCAAGGGTCTGGCGCCTTGCGGCCGCCTGGACATCGACTCCGTGGGCCTGCTGGTGCTGACCCAGGACGGCCGCGTGGCGCGCCAGATCATTGGCGAGGATTCGGAAGTCGACAAGGAATACCTGGTGCGCGTGACCTTTGGCGATCGCGACGTGGACGTGCAGTCCGTCTTCCCCGAGGAAAAGCTGGCGCTGCTGCGTCACGGCCTGTCGCTGGACGAACAGCCGCTCAAGCCGGCGCAGGTGGACTGGCAGAACCCCGAGCAGCTGCGCTTTGTGCTGACCGAAGGCAAGAAGCGTCAGATCCGCCGCATGTGCGAGCTGGTCGGTCTCAAGGTCGTGGGCCTCAAGCGCATCCGCATCGGCGGCGTGACCCTGGGCAATCTGCCCGTGGGCCAGTGGCGCTATCTGGCGGCGCATGAGAGCTTCTAATACCCTCTGAGCGGCTTTGCCTAGGCGGCCCCGCCGCTTCCCCCAAGGGGAACGGGCAGCTTCGCCGCAAGGAGGCTTTTGCTCGCCGCCCCCTGGTCAGGGCTGATGCCTTTTTTCAGTGAAATTGGCCTGTAGCCATTGATTGACAAGCGCAAGAAGCTATTCTTTTTGAATCAGCACTTGCGCTTTTTTCCTGCCCTAAAGCCCCTTGAAATACCAGGGACGGTCCCTAGCTATGACAGCGAATCGCCTTGAGTGACGCTTGGGGCGGCTTGTTGAATCCAGTTTTTCGCTCACAGATACATGACCAAGCAAACCCATTCCTTCCAGGCCGAAGTGGCCCAGTTGCTGCATCTCGTCACGCATTCTCTGTATTCCAACCAGGAGATTTTTCTGCGCGAGCTGATCTCCAATGCTTCGGACGCCTGCGACAAGCTGCGCTTCGAGGCGCTGAATGACAGCAGCCTCTACGGCGACCAGCCCAATCTGGAAGTGCGCGTGTCCTTCGACAAGGCCGCCAGGACGCTGACCATCACCGACAGCGGCATCGGCATGAGCGAGCAGGAGGCCATCGACAACCTGGGCACGATCGCCAAGAGCGGCACCAAGGCCTTTGTGGAAAAGCTCAGCGGCGACCAGAAGGCCGACTCCCAACTGATCGGCCAGTTCGGCGTGGGCTTTTACTCGGGCTTCATCGTGGCCGACAAGATCACCGTGGAAACTCGCCGCGCAGGTGCTCCGGCAGCGGCCGGCGTGCGCTGGATCAGCGGCGGCACCGGCGATTTCGAGATCGAGCAGATCGAGCGTGCCCAGCGCGGCACCAGCATCATCCTGCACCTGCGCGACGATGCCGAAGAATTCCTCAATGGCTGGAAGCTCAAGCAGGTTATCTCCAAGTACTCCGACCACATCAGCCTGCCCATCCTGATGGAAAAGGAAGAGTGGAAGGACGGCGAGAACGATCAGCCCGGCGAAATGGTCAAGACCGGCGAGTGGGAAACCGTGAACAAGGCCAGCGCCCTGTGGACCCGCCCCAAGAAGGACATCACGGACGAGCAGTACCAGGAGTTCTACAAGGCCATCAGCCATGACTTCGAAGACCCGCTGACCTGGAGCCACAACCGCGTCGAAGGCAATACCGAGTACACGCAGCTGCTGTACATCCCGGCCAAGGCTCCGTTCGATCTGTACCAGCGCGACAAGCACGCGGGCATCAAGCTGTACGTGAAGCGCGTCTTCATCATGGACGAGGCCGAGGCGCTGATGCCCCAGTACCTGCGCTTCGTCAAGGGCGTGATCGACTCGGCCGACCTGCCGCTGAACGTGAGCCGCGAGTTGCTGCAGGAAAGCCGCGATGTGCGCCTGATCCGCGACGGCTCGGCCAAGCGCGTGCTGTCCATGCTCGAGGACCTGGCGCGCCACGACAAGCATGAAGTGGCCGTGGAAGGTGGCGTGACCGATGTGGTCAGCGAAGAGGACAAGGCCAAGGAAGGCAAGTTCAGCCGGTTCTACGCCGAATTCGGTGCCGTGCTCAAGGAAGGCCTGGGCGAGGACTTCGGCAACAAGGAGCGCATTGCCAAGCTGCTGCGTTTCGCCACGACCACCCAGGACGGCCTGAACACCTCGTTTGCCGACTACAAGGCGCGCATGAAGGACGGCCAGGAGGCCATCTACTACATCACGGCCGACAACCTGGCCGCCGCCAAGAACAGCCCGCAGCTCGAGGTCTTCAAGAAGAAGGGCATCGAGGTGCTGCTCATGACGGACCGCGTGGACGAGTGGGCGCTCAACTATCTGCAGGAATTCGACGGCACGCCGCTGCAGTCCGTGGCCAAGGGCGCCGTGGACCTGGGCAAGCTGCAGAACGAAGAAGAGAAGAAGGCTGCCGAGGAAGCGGCCGAAGCCTTCAAGCCCCTGCTGGCCAAGCTCAAGGACGCGCTCAAGGACCGCGCCGAAGACGTGCGCGCCACTAGCCGCCTGGTCGACTCGCCGGCCTGCCTGGTGGTCAGCGATGGCGACATGAGTCTGCAACTGGCGCGCCTGCTCAAGCAGGCCGGCCAGGCCGCACCCGAATCCAAGCCCGTGCTGGAAGTCAATCCCGAGCACCCGCTGGTCAAGAAGCTCGACGGATCGGTGCATTTCCACGATCTGGCGCAGATTCTGTTCGACCAGGCCGTGCTGGCCGAAGGCGGCATGCCCGAGGACCCCGCAGCCTATGTCAAGCGTGTGAACGCGCTGCTGGTCTAAACAGCCGGCCTCAAAAAATCCCCGCAGAGCCTAGTGGCCCTTGAACTGCACCCCAAAAGTTGGACACCCGTCCAACCTTTGGGGTTTTTTCATGGCAAAACATGACGATCAATTCAAATTAACCGTAGTTCAAGACTACCTGTCCGGGTCAGAGGGGTTCGAACAGGTGGCGAGGAGATATGGCATGGACAAGTCCTTGCTCCGTAAGTGGGTGGACTGTTTTCGCCTGCATGGTGAAGCGGGGTTGGCGCGAAAGAAAAAGCGCCAATACTTCAGCGGCAGCTTCAAGCTCTCGGTGCTAAAGCGAATTCGGCAAGAAGGTCTGTCCTACCGTCAGGCAGCTGCCATGTTCAATGTGCATGGAGGCAATGGCACCATCGCTAGCTGGGTACGTCAGTATCATGAGGGCGGTCTTGAAGCGCTTGAACCTAAACCTCGCGGCGGCAAGAAGAAGATGCCTATACCTACCTTCCCTCCCCCAGCAGAAACGCTACAACCGTCAGCCCCTTCCGCGCTCAGTGTTGACGAGCGTCAGGAGCTGCAAAAGTTGCGCGAGGCAAACGAGTACCTCCTTGCGGAGGTTGCCTTCCTAAAAAAAAATTAAAGGCCTTGGTTCGGTGACAGCAGTCGACTGCGCCCTAAAAGCGCAATTCGTGACCGAGCTAAGGCTTGAATTTCCTCTGGCACTACTGCTGAAAGTTGCTGGGATGGCTCGTAGCACGTACTACTACCAGTGCAAGGTGGTAGCAGCAGGAGACCCCGATGCGGAGTTGAAGGCATAGATCCGCGAGATCTTTGATCGGCACAAAGGACGCTACGGTTACCGTCGAATCACGGCGACCCTACGCATCGTGGTAGGCCTAGTGATCAACCACAAGGTGGTGCAGCGCCTGATGCAGGAGTTAGGTCTGAAGTCTGTGGTGCGTCCGAAGAAGTATCGTTCTTATCGCAGCGAGAACCACGTGAAGGTGCCGAATCTTCTGAACCGTGAATTCACGGCTGATGGACCCAACCAGAAGTGGACGACGGACGTTACCGAGTTCAAGGTGAAGGGGGAGAAATTGTACTTATCCCCAGTGATGGATCTTTACAACGGCGAGATTGTGGCCTATGAGTTAAAGAAGAGGCCTGACTACCCTTTAGTGGGAAGGATGCTTGATAAGGCCCTGAAAACGCTTGATGGCAAGCAAGCTCCGTTGTTGCACTCTGATCAGGGGTGGCACTACAAGATGCCGGCCTATCGCAAGAAGCTGGCTACCAAGGGCATCAAGCAAAGCATGTCACGCAAAGGGAATTGCCTGGACAACGCAGCTATGGAGAGCTTTTTCGCGACGCTAAAGACGGAGCTGTTTTACACGCGAAAGTTCAGCAGCATCTGGGATCTCGGTTTCGAGGTGTACCGGTACATCAACTACTACAACCTCACCCGTATCAAGAGCCGTTTGAATGGTCTGAGTCCGGTGCAGTACCGCACTCGGGCAATGGAGCTGGCAGGCTAGTGCGCCGGCGAATGCATGGCGCGTAAGAGCTCGGCTGGCCAAGTAGGCTGTGTGCTCCACCGCGATGTCTACGCATTGACGCTGGCCTATTTGGACTGGAAACTCACCCAAGTGAGTGCCCCTAGCGCCACCAGCAGCAGTGCACCTTTCAGGAGGGGCTGTGCTAGTCGCCACCATAAATGGCGTGCAGCCCAGCGGACGGGATGATTCCGAGCCTCTTCCAGTTTCACGGTCAGGTTCTGGATGACCATGGCGTGCTGTGATGCGTCCATCATCATGAGTTCACGTTCATGGAGCAGTTCTGCCAGGTATTCACGCGGATCGTGCTCGCCAATATTGGCTTCCCAGGACGTGACAGGAGTCAGAGACTTGACGGGCATAGGCTTTGACACTCCTTCGCGCTGTTCCGAATCTTGGTACCTGAACACTAGGCCAAATCTCTCGTAAAAGCGGTTGCGTCTTGTGCGGTTTTCATCATAAGCTTGGCCGGACAGTAGTTTGATAGGTCTGACGGTAGCTTCAGGCCATTGCTGGGCCCAAGTCACGATCTCGTTCATTAGGTAAGTACCGATCCTTTGACCACACAGCTCTGGAGGATCGAAGAAAAGCGCTCCATCCACCAGCGACACTGATCCGTTGCCTTCGTAAAAGCCACGTGAGTAGCTGGCGTCGAACGATCCGCTAGTGCGATGTCGTAGCGAGTATTTAGGCTCTATGGTCTCATAAGACAAACTAATCGAGGCTTCGTATATCTTCCCTTCGTCGTCGCGCTTGTAGCGCTCCTCTCGCTGGACGAACAGTCTAGCGATCGGCTTGCCGTCAGGCGCATTCCGATCCCGCACCTCTAAGATGCAGATGTGGGGTTTGATCCGTTGTTTTTCACGCCAAGCGTCGTTGAAAGCGGGCAGTGTCATTGTGCTTGCGAGGGGGTGTTGAAGGTGATACCTGATTGCGCGAATCTCAGGCAAGGCCATTCAGAACCGCATAGCGACTGACCTTCACCGCATCCCCTGTGACCAAGGCCCGCGCGCGGCGGGGCTCGTTGCATTATCCGGTTGACCTGACCACCTGTGCCGGGTTGGGTTGATCAGCCTGCGGGTCGTGACCGGCTGCGTTCGGCCGATTCTGTTGAAAAACTCGAAAGCTGTTGAGCAGCCTACGTCGGTCGGAAAATCTACCTTTCAGATCGCTCTAGGAGCGGCGATCTCACATGTGGGAAGGGGTAAGGCACCCCCAAAAACATGATTCAAGGAGGTGCTAGGGAGTTTTTCAACAGAATCGGCCAAGAGCGGTCCCCCCCACAGAATGCTCCACAGCAAGTGGAGGTTAGCTTAGGTGATCGTTTGCTCCATAGGAATTTTCGGGATCTCTCAAGGCTCCTGCAATAGCCCGGTTTCCCTGGCCAGAGCCTCATCGATAATGCGTCCATGACCGCAACCGTCCTGGTGATTTTTGGCTTGGTGTATCTCGGCATGATCCTCGGAGGGTTGCCGTTTTTGCAGCTCGATCGTACGGGTATCGCGCTGCTCGGTGCGATCGCCATGATTGCGACTGAAGCTGTCACGGTCGAGCAGGCGGCGCGCTCCATCGATTTGCCCACCGTGCTGCTGCTGTTTGCCTTCATGGTGGTGTCCGCACAGATGCGCCTTGGCGGCTTCTATGACTGGATCACGCTCCGTCTATCGGCATTGCCCGTGACTCCTGCGACTTTGCTGGGCGTGCTGATCGCCGTTGTTGCGCTGCTGTCTGCCGTATTCAGCAACGACATTGTCTGCCTGGCCATCGCCCCCGTGCTGGTGGATGCCTGTATGCGTCGCAAGCTCGATCCGGTTCCGTTTTTGCTTGGCCTCGCCTGTGCCGCCAACATTGGATCCGCGGCAACCCTGATCGGCAATCCTCAGAACATGCTCATTGGGCAGACATTGCATTTGTCCTTTGGAGCCTATGCCGCCGAAGCGGCCGCACCAGTGTTTGTCGGATTGGTGCTGACATGGGCGGTGATCGTGATTTGTATCAGGGGACGGTGGCAACTGACGGGCGAGGCAGTGTCCGAGGCGCAGCCCGAATTGGAGATGCAAGCCTTAAACCGTTGGCAGACCGCAAAGGGGCTGGGGATAGCGCTCGTGATTCTCTTGTCGTTTCTGTTTGCGCCGTGGCCGAGAGAGGTTGTCGCACTGACTGCGGCTGGTGTGCTGCTGATGAGCCGCCGGCTGCACTCGAGCCGGATGCTGGGCCTGGTCGATTGGGAATTGCTCGTGCTCTTCATGGGTCTTTTTGTCGTCAACGACGCCTTGCAGCGCACGGGTTTGCCAGCGCAGCTGGTGTCGGATTCAGCAGCGCTGGGTCTGCATCTGGATCACCCAGCTCCGCTGTTTGGGGCCGCCTTCTTGCTGTCCAATCTTGTCTCCAATGTCCCCGCCGTGATGTTGCTCCTGCCCGTTGCGCATCATCCGCTCTCCGGTACCTTGCTGGCTCTGGCAAGTACCTTCGCCGGCAACCTGCTAATCGTGGGCAGCATCGCCAACATCATCGTCGTCGACGCAGCCGCGCGTCGCGGGGTTGTCATCGACTGGAAGCGACATGCCCGAATCGGCGTGCCTGTGACGATCTCCACCATGGCCGTCACAGCGCTGTATTTGTGGTGGCGCATGCAAGGCTGATTTATTCATCGCACCCCGAGTGGGCAGTCAATGCTGCATCGATAGACTCAAGCGGCCCAACTGAGATGATGTGTCACCTGACTCAGCACTCGACACGATTGCGCCCGGCCGCCTTGGCCCGATACAAGGCGCGATCTGCGGCTTCAACCAGATCCACGGGGCTGTCCAGCCCGTGCTTGCCCTGCATGCTTGCCGCTCCTATGCTTGCCGTCACACGGCCAAAGTGGCTGGCCTCATGGGCGATGCCAAGCTCCCGTATGCACTCCAGCAATTGCTCGGCAACGCGCATGGCTCCCTCCGGCGCGGTGCTGGGAAGAATGATGGCCAACTCCTCTCCCCCATAGCGCGCTGCGAGATCCCCGGGACGCTTGGCCGACAGCGCCAGTTGCCGCGACACAGCCCTCAGGCATTCGTCACCGGCGACATGGCCGTAGCGATCATTGAAGCCTTTGAAATCATCCAGATCGATGAGCAAGAGCGAGAGCGGCGTCCCTTCGCGAGCTGCACGCCGGACCTCGAGCCTCAGCGTCTCATCGAAGCGTCGCCGGTTGGCCAGCCCCGTCAACGGGTCCTGGGCGGCCAACCGCCCTAGCTCTTGGTTGGCGTCAACCAGCTTCTCACGCGCGGCCACCAGGGAAGTCTCGGCCTGCGCACGCAGCCGGATGACCAGGATCAGGCGCCAGCCTATGACCGTGATCGCCGCCAGCAG
Organism: Comamonas guangdongensis; assembly: GCF_041079535.1. Lineage (NCBI taxonomy): Bacteria > Pseudomonadati > Pseudomonadota > Betaproteobacteria > Burkholderiales > Comamonadaceae > Comamonas > Comamonas guangdongensis. The sequence continues at coordinate 112,189 of NZ_JBFYGN010000014.1, forward strand.
ACTCAGCACCACGCCCACCGTCAACAGCGCCTGGC